>JBLHTU010000067.1:0-17025 GCA_047627515.1 Cyclobacteriaceae bacterium
GTTTGATGCAGTTGTTACCGACAACTGGCCAAGAGTATGGTGTGACCAATTTAAAGGACCCCAGCTTGAACCTATATGCGGGGCGGAGCCATATACTGTGGCTGGATGATCTTTGGAAAGAGATGGTCGATGACCCTAATGAGAGATTAAAATTTGTACTGGCCTCTTACAATGTGGGTCATGGCCATGTACGAGACGCAAGGAAGCTTGCCAAGAAGTATGATGTAGACCCTAATGACTGGACAGAGGTTTCAGAGTACCTACTCAAAAAGTCTAACCCAGCCTATTTCAATGATCCTGTTGTTGAGTTTGGATATTGTAGAGGGATCGAGCCGGTTCAGTATGTTGAGATCATTCTAGATACGTACGAGACCTATCAGGCAATGTTTCCTGACGACGAGCAGGCTAACTAAAGTATCTATCTACAATTTTTGCCGACGATAGGCACATCGGTATACCACCACCAGGGTGGACACTACCACCACAGAAATAGAGACCCTTTATTTTCTTTGAAAAATTAGCATGCCTAAGGAAGGCCGCAAATTTATTATTTGAGCTATTTCCATAGAGTGCTCCAAAAGATGAGCTGGTTTTTGATTCGATCAGCCGTGGATCTAGTATCTCTTCTACTTCGATTAGTTCCGCTAGATTGATCCCCAGCATTCGATTGATTTTAGTCTGGATACTTGCCCGAGCCTGGGCAATCAGCTGATCCCAATCCTGGCCCTGATTATTAGGCACATTGATCATGGTAAACCAGTTTTCACATCCATGGGGAGCATCGTCCTTTTTGTACTTGGAGGTGATGTTGATATACACCGTCGGATCATCACTGACCGTTTGTTCGTCGAAGATCGCAGCAAATTCTTTCTTATAATCTCTACTAAAAAATATGTTGTGTAAATCAAGTTGCTCAAAAGTTTGTTTTATCCCCCAGTAGAAGATGAGTGCAGAGCTGCTTTTCGGTTGATTGAGAAGCTTAGTTGGCTCAGGTAATTGCGGGAGTAATCGAGTGTAAGTGCCAACGATATCCATATTACTGACCACTCTTGAGTAGTCATGGTTCACGCCATTTATCTTTATTCCAGTCACAGATTTACCAGTTAAAATTATCTGCTCAATAGGGGTATTGTAGTGAAAAGTGACTCCTCTTCTTTCAGCAAGGCTAACCAATGACTGGGTGATATCATTCATTCCCTTGGCAGGGAAAAAGGCCCCCACACCATATTCCAGATGTGGGATGATATTCATTGTGGCAGGCGTTTTATATGGATTGGAGCCATTGTAGGTGGCGTATCGATTGAAAAGTTGGACAAGTTTCTCATTCTCAAACATTGACTCATTAGCCCGATTCATCGTACGGAAAAAATCAAGTTTGTGGATTTTAACGTATGCTTTGAAAGCAGTACCATTTATAAATGTGCGGTAGTCATGTAAGGAGCGAGACATAAACAACTCTCCCAAGTACTTATGAAGCGTTGCGGAATTGTCAAGTGCTTTTTGGATGTTTTCTCTAGGCTCATCTGTTTTTTTATGCAATTCCTCAATCAGTTTTGCTTTGTCGGAGAAGGCCGTAATAGCTGTCCCATCTTCGTAGAAATATTCACAGAGCTTATCTAGTTTGTGATAGACAAAGTGCTCTTCGGTTTTCTCATCACAGAGCGCAAAGAGATCTTCCACTAACCCTGGTAATGTGAACAAGGAAGGACCTGCATCAAATCGATATCCATCCAGCCTAAATTCGGAAAGTTTTCCGCCGGGATAACTATTCGCTTCATAGATATCCACGTGATATCCACGCACCGCAAGCCGTATAGCAGTAGCAATTCCTGCGATGCCTGCTCCAATAATTGCGACGTTGTTTCGTTCTGAGGGAGTTACCATTCAGGTATAAATAGTATTAAATAATGAATAATTTATAAAATAATAATATCGCCTTTAATGACTTACCTTATGAATACTCAAGTCCAAAAATTGTTCATACAATATGCTGAAATTCATCCCACCAAGTTAAATGTTAGCCAATTTTCTCTTTTACTTAAGCTTTTCCCCTCTTTGATTGTTTGCATGAGTGATGGGAGGCTAGATCCAGGAGAAAAAGAGGGATTGTTAAAAAACCTGTACACGATGACCTTTTCGTTTGAAGAACTAACTGGGAAAGAGCAGATTGATTTGTACAAGAATTTTGTGTCCGATGTATTCTATCAGTTAAATCATCTTGATGAGTTGAAGCATTCTTTTTTAGAGACTATTAAGGTTGACCTTCTGGAGCATCCCGAAGACAAAGAGTTCATTTACGAATCATTGTACTTATTTGCGAATATTAATAAAGGCATTTCAATTGAGGAACAATTGACGATTGATTTATTGGTCAATGATTTAAGGTTAGCTTCCTAGCAGCGGTGTGTTTTTGCTTTAGTTCCATACAGTAAGCGAGGTCATCTAGGCGACCAGCTTGCTGCGCAGTTGTTAATATTTCTTCCTGAAGCTTCCCTATCCTTAAAGCGAGGTGATAAGGGATCTCAGAAAAAGTAACCATTGAATACATCGGTATCCACTCAAGCCCAAAGGCTGCATGTAATCGTGCGTCAGTTAATTTTCTAGTTAAAAAGTCAGCATCTCCTACATGGTCACGCATTTCTATAAAATTTGCAAGTGCCAGTTCTGCGATAGCATCTGCATCCGGTTTGCGCAGGTTGCTGTATGTTGGAATGATTTTATCCCAATTGTAATTGCACTGTTCAGCTGTTTCAATTAAGATACAGCAATCTTCAAATGCGGCATTCATCCCTTGTCCATAGAAAGGTACCAGAGCATGAGCTGCGTCACCTATTAGTAGACATTTGTCTTTATACCAAGGAGAGCAGCGGATGGTTACCAGCGAAGATGTTGGGTTTGCCAAAAACTGTTCGGCAAGGTTAGGGATTAAGTCTAGTGCATCTGGGAAGTACTTATGGAAAAATGTGTTGATGGAAGCCTCATCAGTTAACGATTCAAAAGACTCTACTCCCTCGTAAGGAAAAAAAAGAGTACAAGTAAATGTCTTGTCAGGGTTTGGAAGTGCAATTAGCATGAAACTTCCTCTAGGCCAGATATGCAGATGATCAGTACTCATCGCAAACTCTCCACCTTTTGAAGGCATAGATAGCTCCTTATACCCATGGGAAATGTATTCTTGCTGGTAGTTAAATCTATCAAACCGCATCAATGATGACCGGACAATGGAAAAGGCACCATCTGCTCCTATGATTGCGTCGGCGGTCACAGTTTTTGCTTGACCCTTAGTCGTCACATGCAAGGCAGTCTGATCTACATGAACAGATTCGCATTTAGCATCAAACTCAAAGCAAACACCCGCTTGCTCAGCTGCTTCTATTAACTTATGATTTAAGGTGGATCGGCTTATGGAATGGATGGATTGACCATCGGTACCGTATAACTGCTCTTTTAGAGGGGTATTTTCTTGATGTATAAGGCGTCCCTTCATGGGAATCAATAGAGGCTCTATTTCGTGAAAAATGCCTGCCAACTTGAGTGACTTGATTCCTCTGTCACTCAAAGCCAAATTAATCGATCTTCCTTCACCTATTTTGGCTGATCTAGGGTCTGATCTTTTTTCATACACAGTGACATTCATCCCTCTCTTTTGCAGCAAGAGAGAAAGCAGGCTACCTGCCAATCCGGCACCAACTATGACTATATCACCTTTTGTTTTCATTAAGGATTTTGCTCAAATGCCGCAGCTAAAAGAGTACAAAATAGGTAAACTTCACCAAAGGTGTTGTACATCGGTGTAGGAGCGACACGGATTACGTTTGGTTCGCGCCAATCAAGGATTACGCCATGATCGATTAAGTACTGAAAAATCTCCTTTCCGTGGTTGATCAGGAAAAGGGATAATTGACAGCCTCTTTCGTTAGGGTTAGAGGGAGTCAGTATTTGAATATTTTTTGCAATGCTTGGATTATCCTTTAGTAAAAACTCAAGATATCCTGTCAAGTGAATGCTCTTCTCTCTAAGCACATTTATATCGGCTTCTTCAAAAAGTTGGAGAGAAGCCAAATGGATGCTTTTTGCCAGTATGTTTTCGTTGCTCATCATCCAGCCATCTACAGAGGGGATAGGGCGGTTGACATTATCCATCAAAAAACGGGTATCTGGCTGCTGGCCCCACCAGCCACCTAACCTAGGTATTTCAGTATTTGAAGCGTGTTTTTCGTGAATATAGATTCCAGATACATTTCCAGGACCAGAGTTCAGATACTTATAGCTACACCATGTAGCAAAGTCTACTTCATCGTTGTGCAACTGCATAGGAAGATTCCCAATGGCGTGCGCTAAATCAAAGCCTGCAAACGCTCCAGCTTTGTGCGCGCTAGCAGTGATGGACTTTAGATCAAAAAACTGCCCTGTATAATATTGGATACCAGGTAGCATGACAAGAGCTAGCTCGTCTCCTAATTTTTCAATTTGTTCAACAATGGATTCAGTCGTAAGATGCCCGTGAGAAGGGATCTCTAGTTGCACGACCTCCACATCGGGATCGAGCCCTTTTAGCTGTACAAAGGATGTAACGGCATAATAATCAGATGGAAACGCACCTGCTTCTATTAAGACTTTCGTTCGTTTGCCTTTAGGTTGGTAAAAAGAAGCTAGTAAGACGTGCAGGTTCGTGGTTAGATTGTTCATCACGACAACTTCACTTTCTAGTGTTCCAAGTAAGTGAGCTAGCTGCGGTTTACCCATATTATGGTATTGTAGCCATGGGTTTTCGCCATCAAAGTGACCCTCCACACCTAATTCTCGCCACTTAGTAAACTCTTTATTAAAAAGGCTCAGTGCTGACTTTGGCTGTAGCCCCAGAGAATTACCACAAAAATAGGTAGTGGGTTTGCCTTCCTTTTCAGGGATATGGTACTGTTTTCTAAAGTGAGAGAGACTATCGGCCTGATCTTGTGCTTCCGCAAAAGACGGGGAGTTTTCAAATTGCATGTAGGGCTGGGTTAATCAACAAAACGAGGATCAGTAGCCATTACTGAACCGCAGTTATTACATGTGCGTAATGATTCGTTTTGGTAGTAAGTTTTAAATCTTGGGAGAAAATCCTTCTCTATGTTTTTAAGCTGAAAGTAGGTATCATGTAATTTGTGGTTACAAGTTTCGCAGTACCATTGCAAGCCATCCTGAAGATCTTCATTTCGCTTTCGCTCTATTACGAGGCCAACTGAGCCTTCCGATCTAATGGGGCTATGAGGAACTTTAGCAGGCAGGAGGAATATCTCACCGGCCTTTATGGGAATATCTATGGCTTTGCCCTCCTCTTGAATTTTGACAACGATATCTCCTTCGAGCTGAAAAAATAATTCTTCAGTTTCATTGTAGTGATAGTCTTTCCGGGCATTCGGTCCTCCGACGATCATAACAATGTAGTCTCCTGCATCTAGATAGAGGTTTTTGTTCCCAACTGGGGGTTTTAGTAGTTCGCGATTTTCTTCGATCCACTTTTGAAGGTTAAAAGGTCTTTTGATTGACATGATAGGATACTTTGATTTGCTACCTTTAGAAAGTAAAAATATAGGAAGAATAGAGAAGAAATGAAGCCGCTGAGCAGATTATGATTGAGATAGATTTAAAAGGCCACAATGCCTTGATTTGCGGAAGTAGTCAAGGTATCGGAAAAAGTATTGCTACGCAGATGGCGGAAGCTGGCGCAAAGGTCACCTTACTCGCCCGAAACCAGCAATCTCTGACGCAAGTACTTGATAGTTTGCCAGGAGAGGGACATAGCTATTTGGTCGCAGATTTTCAAGTTGAAGGTGCGCTAGAGCAGATCGAAAAAAATGTGCGAGATGGTAATTACACTATTCTAGTGAATAATGCAGGAGGACCTCCTCCTGGACCACTTGAAAGTGCCAACTGGGGATCAATCATGAAAGCCATGCAGACGCATTTGCATGTCAGTCATCAATTGGTACAGTGGACTTCAGGCGCTATGAAGGCTGCGAAATATGGGCGTATCATCAATATCATTTCGACCTCAGTCAAAATACCTCTGGCAGGCTTAGGCGTCAGCAATACAGTGCGAGGCGCAATGGCTTCTTGGTCCAAAACATTATCTATGGAGTTGGGTGCCTTTGGCATTACAGTAAATAATCTACTTCCGGGATTTATGGAAACTACGAGGTTAAAACAGATCATTTCCAATAAGTCAAATAATTCGGGTTTACCGGAAGATCAAGTGATTCAAAGTATGAAATCTGAAGTACCATCCAAACGATTTGGTCATCCAGATGAAATGGGTGCGATCGCGGTATTTTTAGCGAGTAGTCAGTCAGGTTATATCAATGGGGTATCCATTCCAGTGGATGGAGGAAGAACGGGGTCGATCTAGTTATGCAGACGTTAGACCTTTTCATCAATGGTAAGTACGAGGCCCCTCAGTCGGGTAAGTACATGGAGGTGGTAGCTCCTGCTACTGGCCAAGTATATGGTAAACTAGCTTGCGCGGGTAAAGACGATTTGGATAAGGCAATCGAGTGTGCTCGAGATGCCTTTCAGGATTGGTCAATGATGTCGATCGCAAATAGAAGTAAGATATTAGGTAAATTGGCTGACTTGATAGAGCAAAATTTAGAGAGATTAGCTCAGGCAGAGACGCAAGACACGGGCAAGCCAATTACTGCGTCTAGGACAATTGATATTCCGCGTGCTGCTGCCAATTTTAGATTTTTTGCGGGTGCAATAACTAATTTTTCTACTTCGGCTCATGTGGAGGAAGGTATTGCCATCAACTATACACGAAGGGCTCCTCTAGGCCTTGTAGGTTGTATTTCGCCATGGAATCTGCCACTGTACCTATTTACATGGAAGATTGCTCCTGCGCTCGCAATGGGTAACTGTGTGATCGGAAAGCCGTCAGAAATCACACCTTACACAGCAACACTGCTGGGAGAGCTGGCAAACGAAGCTGGACTCCCTGCTGGGGTCCTTAATATTTTGCATGGACCAGGAGCTGAGATTGGCGACTTGATTGTTAATCACAGCGAGATAAAAGCGGTGTCATTTACTGGAGGGACTGCAACTGGAAAATTGATTAATTTGGCAGCCGCGAGTGTTTTTAAGAAAGTGTCGCTAGAGTTGGGAGGGAAAAATCCAACAATCATTTTTGATGATTGTGACCTTAAAGAAAATGTAAACGAGTTTGTGAGAAGCAGTTTCTCAAATCAAGGGCAAATCTGTTTGTGTGGTAGTCGCCTTCTAGTTCAAGCATCAGTTTATGATCAGTTCAAAGAGTTATTTCTTGCTGAGATCAAAAAAATACGTCTAGGAGATCCGCTGGATCCTAAGACAACTTTTGGCGCCGTCATATCGTCAAGTCATCTGATTAAGATCAAAGAATTTGTGCATGAGGCGGAACGGCAAGGAGGGCGAATCCTGACGGGAGGTAAGTCGTTCGACGGAGACTTAGGAGGTTTTTTTTATGAGCCTACGGTAATAGAAGGGCTAGCACAATCTTGTCAGATTAATCAGGAGGAGGTATTTGGACCAGTAGTTACGCTACAACCTTTCGTTGATGAAGAAGAAGCGATTGCTTTGGCAAATGATGTGGTTTTCGGGTTGGCCTGTTCGATTTGGACACCTAATGTTTATCGAGCGCAAAGAGTCGCTCATAAGGTTACTTGTGGAGTCGTTTGGATCAATACGTGGATGCACAGAGACTTAAGAACCCCGTTTGGAGGGATGAAAAGTAGCGGGGTAGGCAGAGAAGGGGGTGACGAAGCGTTACGTTTTTTCTCTGAGGTTCAGAATATCTGCATCAAAATGGCATAAAAAAACCCTGACTGTTGGTCAAGGTTTTAATTTCTTAGCTTTCCGAAATTAGACGATTTCTGTCTTAATCTTCGCGATTTTAAAAGACTTTCTCTGCTTGTGGTTACAGTATCCACATACAAAGTGCTTCATCAGTTCACCATCTTCTGTTTCAGTAGCTGGCTGAATGATTTCCTCACGATCTACGCGTAATGTTTGATAGTTACATTCAGTACACTGCAGTGCATGCATTCTACCATTGTATTTTTCAATTTTAGTGTAGCCTGTCTTTTCATCCAACCACACATCGTAATCAACTGAAAAGGCATCCTCTTCAGCTTGCATCCCTTCGTCAAGATGAACATCTTCTTCTTCTTCACTGAGAAGCTTCATTACGTTTCCTTCAGGAGACTTTCTGGGAGTGAATCTTAATTTCTTCAATCTTGTCTCGATGAAAAAAGGATAATAAAATTTCAGAAGATTCTGAACAACCACTCCAATGATCATGGCGATCATCGAACTAACGAACAACCACACAAAAAAGAACAACCAAGTTGTTTTAGAACTCAGTGTGTTTATATAAAAGGTTGCACCAATCAAAACGAGTAAAAAACCATACCAAAGTAGGTTGATCTCGTGCATGTTGATATACTCATATCTCGACTTGAAATCTGTTGTAGTCAATAACTTAAGGTAGTGACCAATAAAGATCAGCAAGCCTACTGCAACTACAGCATATGACAGGTAAGATACATATTGGTTCCACGCTGCTAATAATTCTGGAGAAATTGCGCTTGTCATATTTTTATAATTGGTTAGATGAAGCGGTCTTTTTTTTGTTTTACAAAAATGTTCTTTTTTTTTAAAAACACAATTGAATCTTCATACATAATCTGCAGATTTTTGCAAATCAACATTTAAAGA
The DNA here is from genome assembly GCA_047627515.1 of Cyclobacteriaceae bacterium. GTDB lineage: Bacteria > Bacteroidota > Bacteroidia > Cytophagales > Cyclobacteriaceae > JAYPLE01. Next base: position 8,734 of record JBLHTU010000067.1, read on the forward strand.
TAGCACAAAGACACTATCCAAGTTTCATAAATTGTAAATAAGGCCAAACTATCTTCTAAAAATATGTGTCTAGAGCTTGAAACTATATGGTACAGGCAAAACCTATTCTTCTAAAAGTGTTAGATAATCCATCTAAAAGTCAAAATTCAGAAGATCGCACTAAAGTATCAATAGTTTTATTGTTCTTTATCGGGAAACGTTACGATCTTTGCGTAATTTGTAATGAATCACGTTCAATACCAGTATTTATATTTTATTAACGAAAACAACTATGAAACATCTATTTCAAAAACTTATGATGCTTACAGCAGTAGCATCTGTTGCCTTCCTAGCAAGTTGCGGGGAAGATGAAGAAACTTTACCAGTAGCGCCTAGTCTGTCTGTATCAGCAATAAGCGGATCAGGAGCGACTGTATCTAATGGTGGTAGCATTGCTGCTACTGATTCGATCACTTTCTCATTTATTGCAAATACGCCAGGTGGTTTCAACACATTGAGAGCCACAGGAAGTACAAGTGTAGAATTCTCAAGAACTTCTATTAATGCAGAAGCGGGAGAAACAGCTGCAACTATTCCTAATTTGATTCTTACTACATCAGCAGCTGATGCTGGTGGAACAGCTGAGATCCTATTTACACTGGTTGATGACGAGTCGCAGACAGATACTTTGACTTTCACTTTTGATATCACAGCTGCTCCTTCACCAGAAGCAAGAGTTTACTCTGCTACTTTGTTAGAAGTGATTACGGGTGATTTAATGAACGCTGCTTTTTTCAGTTCAACGACTGGTTTGACTTACTCTCCTGATGATGTAACGTCTACTTCAGCTGCGGTCTCTCCAACAATTGATTTCGGTTATTATTATGGAGAAACTGATGGAGCTGCTTTAGGTTCACCTTCATGGTTTGACGGTTCTAACTTCTCGGCTCAGGTTGCTAGCTGGGGAACTAAAAACTCAATCAATTTCGTATCTACAGAACTAACTGCAGCTGCGTTTGCGGAGGTAACTACTTGGGCTGACATCGATGCTGCATATGATGCAGGTACAGATGAGAACAATGTGATCTCTAGCCTTGCTGCTGATCAAGTGTACGGATTCTTGACAGATGCTACCAAAGAAGGTGGTGCTAAGAAAGGTTTGATTTTGGTTAAAACGATCACTGGTACTGCTGGATCAGACGGTCGATTAGAAATTGACGTATTGGTCCAAGAAGATGCCAATTAATTAAAACCACTTCTGAGCTTTGCTCAGTAGAGTATGCCCCGATTTCACACTGTGGAGTCGGGGCATTATTTTTACCACCTAACTAACCTAAATACCATGCGATTTTTACTGATTATTTCTGTCATTATTTTTTCATTTTCGTGTTCTCAAACCCAGCAACCAATCGAACAGCAGGATTACGCAGCACAAGCTGCTAAACTGGCCAAGGAAAATATCATCATCGACGGTCATGTAGACTTACCCTTTAGGATGGTTGTCAAAGGGTTCATGCTGAAGAAGGAGGTCGAAGATGTTTCTGTGGAGACAACTGGAAATTTTGATTATCCTAAGGCCAAGAAAGGCGGACTGGATGCTCCCTTTATGTCTGTTTATGTGCCTTCTTCCTATCAAGTGAATGGTGGCGCTAAAGCATTTGCTGATTCATTGATTGATATGGTCAATCAAGTGTCAGCTGAATACCCAACTCTGTTTGCTTCGGCTAATAGTCCGTCCGACATCAAAACCAACTTTTCAAAAGGCTTGATTTCTCTACCGATGGGCATGGAAAACGGAGCACCGATCGAAGATGACTTAGGAAATGTTAAATATTTTGCTGAACGCGGCATTCGATATATAACCTTGACACACTCCAAGGATAATCAGATTTCAGATTCATCTTACGATACAACCTATACTTGGAACGGAGTAAGCCCATTTGGTGAGCAAGTAATTGCTGAGATGAATAAATGGGGAATAATGGTTGATATCTCACATGTAACAGATAGCGCCGCTTTTGATGCATTGCGATTGACTAAGGCTCCTGTTATTGCCTCTCACAGTAGCTGTAGAAAATTCACACCCGGATGGGAGCGTAATATGCCTGACACATTGATCAAAGCAATGGCTGTAAATGGAGGAGTCATCCATATCAATTTTGGAAGTACTTTTTTATCTCAGGCGATACAGGACAAACGTGAAGCGATGTCAGAGCATATGACAAATTGGGCAGCAGAAAGCGGGTTAGAGAGAAGAGATTCTGCTTATCAAGCTTACGCGAAAGCTTATGCTGAAGAGATTGATGCCTACGCGGATATCAATATTGTAGCGGATCATATTGATCACGTTGTATCTTTAGTTGGGGTTGATCATGTAGGCCTAGGCAGCGACTACGATGGTGTGGGAGATAGTTTGCCCAAAGGGCTAAAAGATGTTTCTACTTATCCTAACCTTATCGAAGAACTTCTAAAAAGAGGTTATAGTGAAGAGGACATAGCAAAAATATGCTACAAAAATACCTTTAGAGTATGGGAAGAGGTTGAACGTGTAGCCTCATCCATGCAAGCAGATTAATTACCGATTTCTTAGAGACCTGATAAAGCTTGCCCATGCAAATGGGTTAAGCAACGGGTTTTGCTGCACTTGATATCGCCGATTATTTGCATCTAACTGCTGCTGCATAAAATAGCGATGATTCATGTTGGGCGAATTTGGGAGATTCCTAGCCATCAGAGCCATAGTTTCACTATTTGCCCAGCGATCGATGTAATCGATATCTTGCTGATTAGGGAGTTGTGTGGCGAGTACAGCCGCTTTGAAAGTTGCTTCTGATGGGTAAGGAAATATTTCTACCTCTTCCAAATAGGTGACATCCTCGTTGAGATACATCAATAGTTTCAAACTGTATTCTTCCTTATGAGCAGGAACGATATAATAGGTACGATCAAAACCTACTGAGCTGAAAACGAGGCTATCACCTTCTAACACAGGCATTGAGAAAAAACCGTAAGGATTAGATGTAGTTCCTCTACCACCATCAGGCACATACACATGCACGCCAGGAACAATATTGGAGCTATCTGCGGTGAATATAACCCCAGTGAGTTGTATCACTTTATTTGTTGGTTCAGCTTCTTGTGCATAACCTCCAATCCAAAAGACGGATAACATTAATATAAATATATTCTTCAAGATTTGTCGCACTTGGTATGGTGTATTTTTGTATACAATACGTAGACTGCCTTAAAAGTTTGCGTATTTAACGAAAACAAATATACAACGTGCGACTCAAGAATTTCACATTAACAATCGGGACACAGATTTTTAAAGCGTTTTCTGACGAATCGCGAGCCCGTATTATTCACCTACTTTACCGTAATGGAGAATTAACAATATCTGATTTGGAGTCTATTTTGGACTTTACACAGACGAAGACCTCTCGGCACATCACATATCTGAAAAATAGTGGTTTGCTGAGTATTCGAAAACAAGATCAATGGGTTTTCTATTCTATCAAGGAAGAAGTACAAGACATCGTTAGTCAGATGATCGCTTTTTTGCAAAAAGACACACAACTGCAAGAAGACATGGAGACTTTCCGAATAATGGATAGTAATAGGGAATTGGCTAGTAATAAGTTAGCCGCTAAAGATTATAGATATTGAAACACTACACACATTTGTTCTTTGACCTCGATCATACCCTCTGGGACTATGAAAATAACGCGCGTGAAACTTTGAATGAGTTATTCATTGAGTTCAACATGTTACGCTATTTCTCTCGAGTTGATGCATTTATCAATGTTTTTCATTCTGTCAATTTTGGACTTTGGGACAAATACAATAGAAGTGAGATAGGTCGTGAGGATATCCGAGAACAAAGATTCGCTCAGGTACTTGAAGGACGAGGAAAACCAGATATGGTACTGACTACCAGTATGTCAGATTTTTTTATTCAGCAATGTCCGCGTAAAGGCCAGCTGATCGACGGAACTAGAGAGTTATTGAAAGCAATCAGCCATAAGTACAGTATCAATATCATTACAAATGGGTTTACCGACACTCAAAATACAAAGCTTATTTCCAGCGATATAGATCATTTTTTTGATCATGTAGTGACTTCTGAATCTACCGGTAGTAGAAAACCTGATAGTGGAATCTTTGACTATGCGCTTGAAATATCAGGTGCTGAGAGCGAAAAATCTTTAATGATCGGAGATAATTTGCAGACTGATATCGCTGGAGCGCAAGATGCAGGCTGGGATGTAGTCTGGTACAATCATAAAGGAGAAAGTAAGTCAGATACCAAGGTTGATACTATTCATCACTTAAGTGAACTTATGGCAATGCTTTCACATTAGATTTGTGAAGGAATTCAAATAACAACTGTAAAAATAATATTCAAATGCCCAAAGGAAATTACATCATCCCGAAAGCTGTCAATGAGCCTATCAAAAGTTATGCACCGGGCTCACCGGAGCGGCAATCATTGCAAGCAGCACTAGAACAGCTGCGAAGTACTACTGTTGATATCCCAATGTACATTGGAAGTGATCACGTAACTACTGATAAGAAAATATCTATCCATCCACCCCATGATCATAAGCATGTGCTGGGTCATTTCAGTGAAGGTGATAAGTCACACGTTGAGCAAGCAATAAAGGCCGCGCTTGGTGCGAAGGATGCTTGGGCAAACATGGCGTGGGAGCATCGTGCTGCTATTTTCCTAAAAGCTGCAGATTTACTAGCTGGACCATATCGAGACAAAATAAATGCGGCAACAATGCTTGCGCAGTCCAAGAATGCCTACCAGGCAGAGATTGATGCAGCTTGCGAGTTTATTGATTTCTTAAAATTCAATGTGCAGTTTATGCAAGAACTCTACGCCGATCAGCCAGAGTCTTTGCCACTGACTTGGAATAGATCAGAATATAGACCTCTAGAAGGCTTTGTTTTGGCCATAACCCCATTCAATTTTACTTCGATTGCAGGAAACCTACCTGCCGCTCCTGCCTTGATGGGCAACACAGTCATTTGGAAACCAGCGTATACACAGATATACTCTGCTCAGGTGATTATGGAATTGTTCAAAGAAGCAGGTTTGCCTGATGGCGTCATAAACATGATCTATGTGGATGGTCCGGAAGTTGGAGAGGTAGTGTTTAACCACAAGGACTTTGCAGCTCTTCACTTCACAGGGAGCACATCAGTCTTCAAACACTTGTGGAAGACGATCGGCACTAATATTGAAAAGTACCGCTCATACCCAAGGATTGTTGGCGAAACTGGAGGAAAGGACTTCGTCGTTGCTCATAAGTCGGCAAATGCTAAAGAAGTTTCTACGGCATTGGTTAGAGGAGCATTTGAATTCCAAGGGCAGAAATGTAGCGCTGCTTCACGGGCATACATACCCACCAATCTGTGGCCAGAAGTCAAAGAGCAGGTGATTGCTGATGTTTCATCATTTAAAATGGGACCGCCTGAGGACTTCTCAAATTTTATTAATGCTGTAATTGATGAGCGTGCTTTTGATAAAATATCGTCGTATATCGATAAGGCAAAAGCCGACCCTTCAGTAGAAGTTATCGTTGGAGGTGGCCATGACAAAAGCAAGGGTTATTTCATCGAGCCCACAGTGATTGTTGTGAAAGATCCTTTGTACACGACAATGTGCGAAGAAATATTCGGGCCCGTCTTGACCATCTATGTATATCAAGAAGAGCGCTTCGAAGAAACGTTGGAGTTGGTAGACCAGACATCCCCTTATGCGCTTACAGGTGCGATCCTCTCCAAAGATCGCTACGCGATAGAATTAGCAACTAAAAAGCTAGTGAATGCTGCAGGAAACTTCTATATCAATGATAAGCCTACTGGAGCAGTTGTCGGTCAACAACCCTTTGGTGGAGCAAGAGGCTCTGGGACAAACGATAAGGCAGGCTCTATGATGAATTTGCTGCGATGGGTTAATGCTAGAACGATCAAGGAAACTTTCGTTCCAGCGACAGATTACAAGTACCCCTTCTTAGGGTAAATACAAAAAGGGGAGGTTGTACCTCCCCTTTTTAGTTATATCGTTTTTTCTATTTGCCGAAGCTGGACCGTGAGCCTTGTTAGCTCTTTTTCAAGATCCTTCAATTTGTTGATGGCTATGTCCTCGCGATTATGTTCAATCATTGACTTCATATCTTCAATAGCGTTGAGACATTGTGTTTGGTGAAACACTACATTTTCGATTTGCTCTTTCGTGTCCATGGTGTTGTTTTTAATTTCATAAGTCAAGCTAAATAGCACATTTGTGCTATCCCATGGAAAGAGTTAGGTCGTACTATGATTAAAATCAGTCAGCCTTTATGAATGTGTCGATTTAATTAATTGAGCTACCTGTAGTGCGGACTTTCCGATCCAAGACCACAGTTGCGGTGAACAAGCAGCATGTTAAAAAATATTTCACGTAAATAGGATTGCTGGTTATTGAATAGGGTTTTGAAGCCCCAAGCGGACAGCAAGTCTTTGATCAATGAAGAATGCCCTGCATGGTTCATATCAAAATAACACTTTCAGTTGGTAAGTGCTATCTGTACGAAGGACTCATAATAATTAAGTACTAAAGCTCAAGCATAAAAAAAGCACAATTCGTGATGAATTGTGCTTTGAAAGCTCCCCTGGCCGGGCGCCCCTAGTCGGGCACCCCTCTTCATTGAAAGCTGCAGCAATTGATTGTTTTAAGTATCATATTAATAGAGGAAAGTGGATGCTTAGGGGATTGCTAATTAGAAGTTTTTCTATGCTTGAAGAATTTTTGAAGGCAAGTACTTTGATCGTCTAAAAAACCTTCAATTTCTTCGATGAACGCTGTTTTTTGTGTTTTACGATTGATTGTTAGATGGATAATCAGTGAATCAGGATCCGGAGGATACCCTGTGGTAAGGGTCCATGTTAATGCGTTAGGGCATTCTAACAAGGCAAAGCGTATTCCTCCCTTGATCAGCATCCTACTTAGAGTAAACTCTCCCCAAATACTTCCAATGGTTGCATTATTTTCATTTTGATTATCAATGATGAAAATCTCATTACTTATTGATTCCAGGTTCTCAAGAGTTAAATCACCTTGAATATTTATTTCTTGAGTCTCTGCTTTTATTATTCGGAAAAACTCCATTTCTGCGTAAACTTTTAACCATTAATAAAGTAGCTAATGTTTTTCAAAGTGGAATCCTTTTTTGTCAGAATAGCGGTCGTTCCTCAATGGAAAGCTTTAGGTCTTATTGATTTGAATATAAAATTCAGATCCCTGGTTGCTTATTCTTTCTATAGAGTATACATGGTGTTGTTGGGATTAGATCAGGACTACTTTGATTGATCATCGTTGATAAAGTAGGTCTACATCCGTGAGTTTTAATTTCCTTTCTATGAGACAAATATTCAATGAATGATGAGGACTTGAGAGCTATGTAAAATGAGATGAACTGCATTTTTACATCGTGTCGTATCATGTTTAATTTTTTTGTACTTAATTGTTCCTGATTTTATAGTTTCAGTGAATTATTAATAATTGAGATTAATTATTACCATACTTATCTGGGGGGCATTATTTCAAGGGCTTTTACTCGGGGTGGTTTTTATTTCAACCAAGCGTTATAGTAGCTATGCCAATAAGCTTTTGGGTTGTTTTCTGATTGCTTTTGTCTTCCAGGCCTTTACCGATATACTGCCGTATGATCAAATAGGATCATATTCTATCGCGCACTACTTCACCCTTCCGGAAGTAAAGTGGTTACTTCCATTACTTTTTCTTCATTTTGTATTAGAAAAATTAGGACGGTCCTTAGCTTATCGACTGTTTTTAAAAGCCCACTATGGATTGGCTTTCGCCATTATTGCGCTTACTGTGTTCAATTTACTGTTGTTCTGGATCGCTGATACAACACTTTTGGAGTTGATCGGGTGGCGGTGGATGGATATTTTCTATATGTCGCTCCAATATTATGCATTTGCTTTGACGGTAGTAGCATTTGTTATAGCACTTCGGGAGACATTAAAGTACAAGGAGATTGTAAGCAATGAATCTTCAGATTTTAAGATGCTCGACTTGAAATGGTTGTATCAGTTTATCTTTCTCATCGTTCCAATTATTTTTTTCTGGGGAGCGGAATTAACCCGAATCGCATTGGGTGGAACGGGGCAATCAGATCTTTCTGTTGCCATATTTCTCTTCATTGCGGTCTTCAATTACTTTGTGAGTTATAAAGCACTCACCCGTCAGACACTTTTTGAGGAATCAGCGGATCGTTTCCATCTAGCTTCTAGTCCACT
>JBLHTU010000068.1:0-16941 GCA_047627515.1 Cyclobacteriaceae bacterium
ATGCCAATCGATGACTCATATCTACAAAATGCTGAATACCAGTTAATTGTCCTACACGGTCTCTAAAGGCATTGCGATAAGACAGAGATTGATTAGTAGATTTAATTGAAAAGGAAGAAGTAACATAGCTCTCAGCAGCACCTACGGAATCATAGGGAAATGGATAATTCCAATCTCGGTCAAACTCTATAGACCTAAACCGATCGATTGGTCGAAAATCAGGGTGATGATATTCTGCTCCAACAGAAGCTTTAACGAGCAGATTGTTATTGAATTTCCTCTTATACAGTAACTCAGTTCTTGTTGCAATACCGATGTTATCGGAATCATCATTTGCTGAATATAAGTTTTGGTCTTGAGTAGACAAGGCTAGCTCTTGAACGATCGTTATATAGTCGTTGGCGGCTATTTCGGCCCCCAATACGGCCATTTGCTGAGCATTCGGCGTGATGATCTGTTGTTGAGCTACAAACTGCCCTTGACTAACCCCATTAGCAGGAGCTATCCAGCTAAATATCCGTCCATATCCATTCTGCATTGATAACACATAGTCCCCTCCTTGCGGTCCTACTTCCGTAAAAACCACGGTATTAAGAGAGTCACCAGTTACTATATACTCGAAAAATGGGTATGTCTGACCATCAACAATGGTATCCTTTAGTAGATAATAATTACCCGGTTGGCGTGAGTCGGCCAATTGTGTGCTATTGATAAAAACACCCCCGTTTACCGGATCTCCAGTAGCAGAAAGGACATTTAAACCTTCATCCCCTAAATCAAACTGCAATGGTCTACTTTCATTATCTGCAGATCGGAAATAGTCAAAATACAATCGATGCTTACCATTAGAAAAGTGCTGACTAAGCAGCAAATTGGACCTAACATAGTTCTGCTGTGCATACTCATAATCCACTCTCAGTCTACTAAAACGAGTGATGACTACCTGACTCGTGAAAATGACTTCCCCTAAATTGTAATCGATGATATAATCTTGATCAAATCCTCTATCGAGCCTTTCACCATCTAAAAACACACGCTCTGAGTTAGCTATAATGGTGACGAATCGCTCGTTCTGAGCGCCTCTCAATCTATAGGGACCTTGCACCCCTTCGATAGGAGTCAACTGTGTACTTGCAAATTGCCCCTCTGCAATCGCAATAGAAGCCTTGCTAGTAGATTTCCAATCATTTGCCAAATCCCTTTTAGTCGATGCCTGAAATCCCTGTTGGTTTTTCAGGTATTTCAGATAATGTCCGTAGTCATCGCTGTTTTGCATGACAATGTCACCCGCGGCAATCGAAAACCCTGACCCCTCCAATTCAATGAATACATTATCAAAGTCTCGCAGCTGTTGCGTATTCCCCTCCGGCTGAAAGGGAATATTCTGATCAGTAATTGAAGCAGATAGCATAAGGTCATCCGCTATCTCGCCTTGAAGTTGTAAGTTCAGCGTGCTGTTCACAAACAGATTTTGTTGATTACCTACGGTTACTCCTCTGGTGATTGCCCCATTTCGATAAAGCTTATCGTAGCCACTAAAAAGATTGATTTCAGGCGTAAGTGGCTCAGGCTCTCTCCTTATTTCCGTAGGGTCTGAAGATGGATCATATGTATCGATGGAACGAAGACCAGCAATTTCACTTACCAAAGGGGATAATACCCTATAAGTCACTATAATAGGCAATGTCTGTGCACTATCTATTTGTACCAAGCCTGCTTCAGTAATAACAAACTTGAGATCCGGAGCAAACTGAATACTGTTCAACTCCACAGTTTCTGGTAGCAAAAACTGATAGTTTCTAATCGTATCCTGTCTCAGTGTACTTAGATCCTGCGCATATAGATTTGATACGCCAGACAAAATAAGCAATGAGATCAGCTTTATTTTAACTAAGCGGAAGAGATAAATAAAATGTTGTGCCTTTTCCCTCTTCACTTTCAAACCATATCGAACCCTTTGCCTGCTCAATTCCTTTTTTTGCCAATGCCAGTCCTATACCGCTGCCTGTTTCTTTCGTGCTAAAATAAGGCTTAAATATCTGATCCCTATTCTGTTCAGAGATACCAATACCTTTATCACTAATACAAAGTTTAGCTTTATTCTGTGCTAACTCAAGCTGCACACTTATTTCTTTCAGTTCAGCTGGGTCTGCCTGGATGGCATTTAAAATCAAATTGTTCAGTACTTTAATGACCATCTCCTGATCAGCCCAAACATAGACTTGTTCAATCACTTGTGTGCTTATGGTTACATTTTCTGATTGAAAAAAAGCAACAGACTGCTCCAGAATCTTCGATAGGTTAAAACGACTACTTTTAGGTGCCGGCATCTTAGCAAAAGCAGAGAACGAGTCTGCAATTGACGCAAGCGCATCGACTTGAGATAGCAATGAAGACAATGTGCTTTCTGCCTTGGCATCCTCTTTGAAACGATGCTGTAGTTGTTGAATCTTTAGTCGCATCGGTGTGATCGGGTTCTTGATCTCATGCGCTACCTGTTTAGCAATTTCCTTCCAAGCATTTTCCTTCTGTATCTGTTCTAATTCCTTTTTACTCTCCTCTAGTTTGCTCACCATGGTATTAAACTCACCCACTAGAGCACCTATTTCATCTCTTGACCTGTATTCTAACACTTGGGAACCTTCATTGAGATAGTTAATGGTCTTAAGCCTTTTGGCAATCGTCTTAATTGGACTAATAAGCCGTTTCAAATTGACCTGACTAAAATAGATGGTAAGCAAAAAAACGATGGTGATCAGTATAATCAAGCTCTCAAACACCTCTACTTTTTGACGTTCTAGATGATTCTTAAAATCAAAAAAGGGAACACTTATGATCGCAGTAATTACGCCTGAGTCTGAATTGTATATCCCCGTATAAACTGTCTTAAAATCAAGAGAACCAATTTTTTCGTTCAGAATAATAACTTGCCCTTGTTCTTTTTCAAAGTAATCGAGGGCGCTAGGGTTGATTCTGTTACTTAGTAAATTCAGACTAATCACTTCAGGGCGATTTGTTCCCATCAAAACACCTGCTTTACTGTAAATTAGTAAATCTGTTTGTGTCAAATCAGCAGCGGATCGAATCTGATTAAAGAATTGATCTCGATTGATTTCATTAGCCATAAAGTCGCTAACCGGTACAACAAACTGCTCTCCTATATTCTTAGCACGCTTTTGATAGTTCTTTTCAATCTCCTCCATGTACGAGTTATTCAACACTTGCAATAGTGAGCCAGTAATTAGTAGCATAGGAGCTATAAATGAGAGACCGATAAAAAATTGTATTTTGTTACTGAGACTGAGGCTGCCATTTCTATTAAAACCTCTAGAAGCTGCAAAGGCAATTGATATCAGTACTAAGCAACAGAGAAAAAAGAAAGCAACGTTTGCGAAGACATTGAGCCACTGATAACCTGCTGATGCTACCACAAGATGTGCCTGCTCACCCATTTGATACCTTGTATAATGATTTCCCTCTTTGGGATAATTAACAGTATTTAGGTTTGCTACAATCGGCAACTCCTTTTCAAAAAAAACAGAACCTTCGCTGTAAGACAATTTCTGACCCTGATAAACGCCATAGGAAAAATCAATCTCTGACTGAAAGGGCGACTTCTCGATAAGCAATGACGGAAAAACACTAGCAGCGTAGTACTTTCGTTGACTTAATTCCAAAACTATATAGCCCAACTGATCGTCAAAAAAAGATAAAGGAACCAGCGCTATGTACTTATTTCTGATGCCGTTCACTTTTGAGAAATACAAACCCTCGTAGCCTGTTCCATTATCTGGTATAGCATAACTATGCTTCCAGTAATCAAGGTCTGTTAACTCAGTACTACCATAGGGTGCGCCAGCAGCATCATACGTATGTATCTGGATTTGGTACTTATCTAAATAGTAGGGAATCATCGACGCTATTCTCAATTTAATGTTTTGCTGAGCAAGCACCTGATTAAGAAACCTTGATCTAATAAATGGGTCAGCCTTTATTTCATTTGCTAACTGATCCATATAGAACTCACCAAGGATATCATTACCGATAATTAAACCTGAGGCAAATTTATCTTTCTCAAGCTTTATAGATTTTTGATATTTGGCAAAATTCGTAAAAGCGAATAATAAAGAAATTCCAAATGCAACTACTAAGAAGTAAGAAAGGGACCGAAAACGCATCAAATTACTACTAATCCCTGTTTTAGTGAGAATTAGAATACTCCATGTCAAAGCAAAAACAATGAATGGGACTACTATATGCTCTGGTATCGAAAAATACAGAATCCCAAAGCCTAAGACTAGGTAGAGAAAAGTCTTTTTGTAGCTTTTAACAAGATGCTTTACTAGTACAAAAAGTGAATGATTCAGAATAAAGAAGGCAACTGTATGCAGTAAAATCAGCAAGAATGCAAATATCAAATCTTGGTGAACACCTAAGGAGACCGAAATATCAAAATTAATTTCAGAGCTATCCTGTAAGCTCCAAAGTAGATCAAAGTATAGCTTGAAATTTAGAGCTGCTACTAGAATACTAATCAGTACTGAAAGTTCTCGAATCAAAGTCGACTGACAAATTACCCACCCATAAAAGCGTCGAATATGCTTCGTATAGTTTAGTTGTTGGATAAAAAGGTAATACATTAATACATTAATAGCGAGATCTGCCATAGAAGGCAACCACCAGCTATCGTAGTACAGTAGTTTATCACTGTACCTAACATAGTACAGTTGGAAATCAGGAAAATACCTTAACTGTAGCAAACGGACAAGGATCAAACAAGTGATTACGGCAAGCATGCTTGTTGATCTACGCTCATTGAAGACTAAGAAAAGCAAAACCAATCCGATAGTAAAAATCGCTATCCTAGCTAGGGAATTCTGCTCGTAGTTATGTGAATTGATTGAAGGAGAAATCCTTAATACTGTGTAACCACGTATATCAATCGGAGCTCCGCTCTCAACTACATTAAATTGCAAATCACCAAAGACGGCTCTGTTCCACTGATCTCTTAAGTACTCATTTTGAATAGCATAGCTGGATCTGAGTTCTGTTATAACAAATACTTCAGTTAGTCTATTTGACTCTTTCCGAACACTTCCTTTGGTGATTAAGAATATAGACTGATCGACCACCAAATAAGTCGTGTCTTTTTGCTTTAACCTGCTGTAAGTAGGGACTTTTTGATTGTTATTCCAATAAATGAGGGTACCGTTATCAAAAATTCGGATGCTGAAATTTTCAAGATCAGCCACCTCATCTAGGGTTGAGCCTGACTCCAGTTTCAGCAGGTATGAATTAACTAATCCATCTTGTTTCTCAGTTATGTCAATTAGTGATTCTTCAACTTTCTTGATTGTATATTCATCCCGACTGACATAATCTTCAATTACATGTGAGAAGATGATTGTCAACAGGAAACCAACTATGAAAAAGAGCTGTTTTATGATATCCTTCACTTTACGGTCCACAACGAGATGTTAGGCTAATCTAGAAAATTGACTCTTCAATTAACGCATTGGCATTATCAAAAACTATTTTGAAGCCTCAGGGTCATAATCAATCCCCCCAAAAGAGTACAAAAATACTATTCTGGAATATCTAAAGTTAATCGGGTACAAAAGAAACGCTACTAAACTGACTGCACCTATGTAATAACTAAGTGACGGATTGCCAAGGAGGATGTAAACAGTCACAAAAGTACTCAGCATAATCGCGACAGAGAAAGCATAACTGACGTACATAGCACCATAAAAAAATCCAGGCTCCCTTTCATATTGTATACCACAATGATCACAGCAGTCTATTGTACTATTCAGCTTTGGTATGTTATACACCCCATGCGTAAACAACTTACCTTTTCTACACCGAGGACAATTTCCGTCAACGATAGCTCGAAATTGACTTTTTTCGTTCATGATATTTACTATTACGATACCACAGGTAAGCTACTACAGCGATCAACACATAAGGTGTAAAAAATAAATACATTATACCTGTATTTAATCCCGCTGCAAAACTGGTTTCTCCGTTGCTAACGTTATTGACAACTTGAGTCCTACACATTGCACACTGGCCTGCTGCTAAGATGCTACAGCTGCATGCCACTAGAAATAAACCAAGGATTCTTGCGACTCTCATCTTACTGGTAATAAGGACTTATAAGTAAATATACGATTACTCCTGAAACGGAAACGTACAACCAAATAGGATAAGACAACTTGACAATTTTCTTGTGTTTAGCAATTTGCCCAGTAAGTGAGTAATAAAAACTAAATAAAACCAAAGGTACTACGACAATACTAAGTCCTATGTGGCTAAGCAATAGTGATAGATACCATGAGCGCAGACTCCCAATATTTTCCAATTCAGCTTCACTTACCAAGCCATCGCCATTGACATCGCCAAATTTCACCGAAGAAACGGAAGCATGATAAGTAACATATAATAGAAGGAAGACGGCACCCAAAACAAAAGCCGCACTCATTAGCCTTTTGTGCATCTCTATGTTCTCAGTCTTAACCATGACGAGTGCCATAACCAAAAGTGAAGCAGTCAATGAATTAATTATAGCATTCACAGTAGGTAATGATTTGACCCAATCCCCCATCTCAAGTCGTTGCGGTAAAAAAATAAGAATAGCTACTGCCACCGGAATGAGTATCGACAGCCATTTTATGACAGCCAGGTATCGTGGGTTTTGTTCTAGAAAACTATCTTTCATTGGATATGACTCTTATTAAATCTGCTTCTACGATTAAACGATCAACTTCCAGGATAGTTAAGAAATAGGCCCCTCTCAAATATTTATCTTGATCAACAAGAAACAAAGAATGCTGAGAGCTATCAGGGAAGCAGTCTACAGAATCAATCATAAACTCTAAAGACCTTTCGCTCAGCTTACTTCTAAGTCTCTGTAGTTGATTTACTTCATCAGTTGTTAGACCTCTTTGCTTAAAGACAACCTGCTCCCTTTCGAGCACACAAGCACTTTCGATTTGTCTTATAGGAGATAAAACAAACTGATTTTCGCCAAAAATCTGTAAAAAAAGGTACCAGATGACTGGTACCCCAAATATGATTAATAGCAATATGACTTTAAAAAGTCTGTTACCCATACAGTATGTTAAATATAGCTGTTCCTTGATACCAAAGAATAAATATCAGAAAAATGATAAACACAACCGGTAGCATGATCGAGAATATAAGAGATTTCCTTTCATGACCTAAGTGCATAAACTCCGCGACGATATAAAATGCTTTCACAATGGTGAGCGCAATAAAAACAAATGTTCTAGGACCACCTGCAGGGATTGTAAATGCAATAACAAATTCTATTAACGTAACAGCAGCCAAAATAGCTGCTACACGCCATATTTTTCTAATCTTGTCCTTATCGATAGGTTGTGGTATTACTTGAGATTGTTGTTCCATGACTATATAGAATTAGAATTTATACAAGATAAAAGAATGTAAAGACGAAGACCCATACCAAGTCTACAAAGTGCCAATAAAGACCTACTTTTTCAACCATCTCGTAGTGACCAACCCTTTCCAGCTTACCTGTAACTGTCTGAAAAAAGACGATGAAATTTAACATCACACCACTAAATACATGAAAACCATGAAATCCAGTAATAAAGAAAAATAGAGCAGCAAAATTTGAAGGCCCATATTGATTGACTGAAAGATTGGCTCCAAAAAAGATAGATCCATCAAATAGTCTCCCTCCTTCGTCCGTTCCAGAGATAAAGTGACTCCACTCCCATGCCTGACAGCCAAGAAATACTAAACCACCAACAATTGTCCATAACATCCACTTTTCAACTCCCTTACGATCCATCCGTGCACCAGCTTCAACAGCCAACACCATCGTAACACTACTCAGGATCAAGATAAAGGTCATGATGCCTACGAATATTAGCGGAAGATGTACCCCATGTAGAAATGGTACCGCTTCAAATACCATCTCGGGTATTGGCCAGTATTCTTGAGAGAATATGAAATCTTCAATCGCACCCTCATAAGCCGGGTGACTGAAACGAATCATACCATAAGTAATCAAAAGCGCTGAAAATGAGAAGGCATCAGAAAGCAAGAAAAACCACATCATTAGTTTTCCGTAGCTCGCCTTCATTGGGGAGTTACCACCGTCCCAAGTGCTTTGCTCGTTTTCTTCAACGATAACTGCAGTGCTTGACATAAATCAGATCAATTATTAAGAACCAAAAATAAATATAAATACAACCAAAGTCCACCAAGGAAGTGCCAATATGTAGCACAAAGCTCAATAGAAAGCATATTTTTTGAATGTACAAGATACCTGAAAGATCTCCAGATTACTATAGACAAAAAGATTACTCCCCCGATTAAGTGTGCTACATGCAAACCAGTGAAGATATAGATGAAAGAACCTGCCGCATTACCGACAAAAAATATGTTTTGATCAACAAGCTCACCCCAAGACTGATACTGGCCATACATGAACGCAGCCGCCAGTAACCCAGACATCAAAAGCCACACACGAACCATTGGGATATTATTTCTTTTAGCACTTAGGTAAGCCAAATGCATCGTAATACTACTGACAACAATCAGTATCGATGTATAAATGAATAGATCAGGAAAGTCAAAAATCAACCAATTCCCTTCTGATTTTTTCACAATATACGCACTGGTCAATGATGCGAAAATCATTGATATTGAAATAAGAAATAACCACAACGCGAACTTTTTTGGATTCATCGAACGAACTCCACCAAACTTCCCTAAACTAACTGCCTGTCTATTCTCCATCTTTAAAGTTTGTCTACCAGATATGCAATCTGGACTATTGGTAAGTAAATAAATGAACTAAACATTATTTTCAATGCTGACTTTTTACTGTTATCCTTCATCAGCAAAAAAGTCTGACTTAGAAATAGCACACCACACATTGTCGCTATGACAGCACTCGTAATCCCTGTCAAGCCAAAATATGAAGGTAGTAATCCAAGAGGTAACAAAAACAGCGTATAAATCATGATATTGATCGCTGTATTCAAATCCTTTTTACCCCCGCCAGGGAGTAACCTAAATCCCGCTTTTTTGTAATCCTCGTCAGACACCCAAGCGATGGCCCAAAAATGTGGAAACTGCCAAATGAACTGTATACCAAATATGATCAATGCCTCGTAACTAATCTGTCCAGTTGCCGCTATCCAGCCGATTAAAGGCGGCAGTGCGCCAGGTATTGCACCAACAAATACAGCAATAGGTCCTACTCTCTTCAGGGGTGTGTATACAAATGCATATAAGAAAAGAGAACTTAAAGCTACAACTGCAGTAAGCGTATTCGTAAAATACAATAGTATAATTGTACCAGTTAGGGCCAAAATACAACTGTAAATAATGGCTGCTTGCGCTGTCAATTTACTGGTAGGAAGAGGTCTATTAACCGTTCTTTTCATCAACGCGTCATACGGAATCTCTAGTACCTGATTAATGGTTACAGAACTACCCGTGATTAAAAAACCTCCAATACAGAACCAAAGAAACTGCTCCCAGTTAAGTACTCCCTGATAACCTAGTAAATATCCAAATGCAGATGAAAAGGTAACCAGAAACGATAACCTGAATTTGAGCAAATCAAAGAATGGACGTACAATGTCCATAAAATTCATCTTTGACGTAGTAGCGCTAATCATGATTAATTTCTCCTCTAGATCTTGTACTCAAAAATAAGTAGTAAAGTAGCCCCAACAACAATGAAGCAGCAAGTAAATGTATCGGTTGAATAGCTGGAGGAAAATCTAAGTAGAACATCAAAGCTCCCCCAACCGATTCTACCAGTACTAGACCGAATACAGAACCAACTATTCCTTTAATCTTTTTTGGCACCTGATTGTTTTGACGAACATCCCAAAATAAGTAACCGCTGCCAAGCAAAAAGACTAAGCTCATGCTACGATGCACATAAAATTGCCAATCTATGGCTATTAACCACTGTGCCTTATTGAACCCTTCAAATACAGCGAAATCAACAATATGTCTTACCTGTGTTCCTAAGTACAACTGTGGTATCAGGATTATCAAAAGTAACAAAGCATATCTATTGTATTTCTTTGAAGCATAGGTTCCTCCCTTTGAGGAAGCATACAGATATATTAGTAGCAAAATCTGCAAAAATGCTAGGCTCATATGGACTGACACAAACGCTGGAATCAGATTAGTAGCTACAACCAATGATCCAAACCACCCTTGAAACAAGACTAACACTAACCCGAAAACAGCCACATATGTAATGCGTCGGTCACTTCGCCAAAAGCTAAAAGACAAATAGGTTGTAGCTAAAATCAAGAAACCTATCAAAACACCCAGCAAGCGATTTAAATATTCAATCCAAGCGGTTGTGACATCAAAATTTTCTTCTTCATACAAATAAGGATCATTTTCTACCAACTCGGCAGTTCTCTCTAACCCTATTCTATTTAATAGTACAACCAACCGTTGTGTCTTATCCAAGCGCTTTTCTAAGTAATATGATTGATAATCGTCAGGAAGATCAACATCACTTGTAGGGGGAACAACGCCCCCAAAGCATTTAGGCCAGTCAGGACATCCCATACCTGAACCCGTATTACGAACAATGCCGCCTACCAATATTAAAAAGTAGACGGCAATTGTTGTGATAAGCGTAACCCTAGAAAAGCGTCGTTTAGCTTTCGACATTCTTATCTGCAGGAGTTTCGACCCTTTCTTGTTTAGCTATTTCCTGCTCATGAGGTAAATTACTTTCAGGCGTCTCCGACAATGGTATGTGCTGAGGTATGAAATCAGATTCAGACCCAGGTTTAGAATAATCGTATGGCCATCTATATACTTTAGGTATTGCTCCAGGCCAATTTCCATGACCAGGTACTCTCGGCGTAGTCCACTCCAATGTATTAGAATTCCAAGGATTCATTGGTGCCTTTCTACCAGCAAAAATACTGTAGAAGAAATTGAACAAGAAGATCAACTGGGCACCAAATGTTATAATGGCAGCAACGCTTACGAATGTATTCAAATCTGTGAATGAACTAAATGCATCAAAATTTGTAAAGGAATAATATCTTCTAGGAAAACCAGCAATACCTATATAATGTAGTGGGAAAAACACCAGATAAACACCCACAAAAGTCAACCAGAAATGGATATAACCAAGCTTCGCGTCCATCATCCTACCGAACATCTTGGGAAACCAGTGATACACACCCGCCATCAGTCCAAAGAATGAAGCACTACCCATCACTAAGTGAAAGTGAGCCACTACGAAATATGTATCATGCAGATTAATGTCCAAAGCAGAATTACCTAGAAAAATCCCTGTAAGACCGCCAGAAATGAAGAATGAAACCAATCCTATTGAAAATAGCATGGCTGGAGTAAATACTATATTGCCTTTCCACAATGTAGTTATGTAGTTAAATGCTTTCACGGCAGAAGGCACAGCTATTATCAATGTCAGGAACATAAATATTGACCCTAGAAAAGGATTCAATCCAGAGACGAACATATGGTGAGCCCATACTACAAACGACAGGAATGCAATTGCCAGCATTGATATAATCATCGCTTTGTAACCAAAAATCGGTTTCCTTGAATTGGTAGAAATGATCTCAGATGTGATTCCCAAAGCGGGCAGTAATACAATGTAAACTTCAGGGTGACCCAAAAACCAGAACAAATGCTGATACAAAATCGGACTTCCTCCCATATTTGGTAACGCTTCTCCACCAATATATATATCAGATAAGTAGAAACTAGTTCCAAAAGACCTATCAAAAACTAATAGAAGTGCAGCAGCAAATAGAACCGGAAATGATAATAAACCAATTATTGCGGTTATAAAGAAAGCCCAAATGGTGAGTGGTAATCTAGAAAATGATAAACCTTCAGTTCTTAAATTTATGACTGTCGTGATATAATTAATCCCGCCTAATAGGGTCGAAGCGATAAAGAATACCATTGAGACAAGCCAGAAGGTCATACCAGCAGCACTACCCTGAATTGCCTGCGGTAGCGCACTTAAAGGCGGATAAACCGTCCAGCCTCCTGAAGCAGGACCTGTTTCCAAGAAGAGAGATACAAACATGATCATACTGGATACAAAGAAGAACCAATACGAGAGCATATTCATGAAACCAGAAGCCATATCTCTTGCACCAATTTGAAGTGGTATTAAGAAATTACTAAACGTACCACTCAGACCCGCCGTCAGGACAAAGAACACCATGATTGTTCCATGCATCGTGACTAGTGCCAAGTAAAATTCTGAATCCAACTTACCAGCTGTGGTTATCCACTTACCCATGAAGGGTCGCAGAAACTCCAAACTCATATCCGGAAACCCTAACTGGAGTCTGAAAATAACGGACAGACCACCACCTATCAATGCCCAAAGTATTCCTGAAATCAGAAATTGCTTTGCAATTGTCTTGTGATCAGTACTAAAAATGTACTTGTAAATAAAGCTCTGCTCATGATGTTCATCGTGGTGATCATCGTGTGCTAACTCTTCTGTAATTTGAATGTCGGTTACTGACATAGAATTATTTTATTTAGAACTACCTATAACTATATCGCCAACAGGCTGTATTTCTTCAATGTTTTCAATTTTTGAGGCAATTCTAGCCGCCTCCTGCAGATCAGATGGTACCGATGCTAAATAATCTGCATTTTGTTTTAACCAGGGATCTTGAGCATCATACCAATCTCTGTAATCGTCTGGTTCGTCTACCACGATGATATACTTCATGGCAAAGTGACCCTTTCCACAAATCTTGTTACAGACTAACTCATAATTGAAATCGGGATTACCCGTTTCAACACGCATATCGTCTGTAGACTTAGTTGGTACAAACCAGAACCTTGTAGGCATTCCGGGTACTGCATTCATCTGCAATCTGAAATGTGGTGCGTATACACTATGTATGACATCTCTTGCTCTAATCTTAAAAAGAACAGGTTGTCCCTTTGGAATATGAATTTCTCTTGGAATAAAGTCATCGAAGGCATTTCGATCAGCAAAATCAATTCCCATCTGATTCGTGGCATCAATCTTTTTGTAATCGAAATCTCCAAGCTGCATATCTGCACCAGGATATCGAGCTGCCCAAGCATATTGGTAACCCATAACTTCAACAACTTCCGCGTTATCTGGAGCTTTCCCTGTAATATCACTCCATGCTTTCCAACCAGATAATACCAAAATCGCAAGAACAACTGCCGGAATCGCCGTCCAAAACAACTCCAATCTATTATTGTGAGGGTAGAAGTACGCTTTTCTTTTCTCATCATGCTGATACTTGTATGCAAAAAAGAACAAGAAAATGTGGGTGATAATAAATACAACACCCGTAATCGCCATTGTAATCCAAAACAAACGATCGGTAATTTCACCATGCTCTGATGCGATCGGCTGTGTAAAGCTATCATCCAGACCACCAAAGGAATAGTAGAAAAAACCTGATATCCCACTTATCAAAAAGAGCAACATCAATGAAGCCTGTGTCTTATTAGAGGAAGTGACAGCTGACTTGTTATCTCCTTTGATAACTCCTACAAGTGTAGTAACCCTGAATATCGTAAACAGGATTCCCAATACTAGGAGAACAGCAATTATGATAATTAAATTTAACATATCGATAGCTACTAAAATGTATTAAACGTGATGATGAATACTTTCTTCCAACATTGGATGGTTTTTACCAAACAGTGGAGATTTCGAAAGCTGATTCAAAGCAACATAAATAAACGCACCTGCATAAGTCATAAAGAGACCAAGTTCTAATAACCCATACCCTCCATTTTCTTGCAGCGTACCCGGTGTAATCATCAAGTAGAAATCAAGCCAGTGACCTACAATTACTATTGGAGCTACAACCTTGATAAACCTTGAATGCCTCTTTGAATCTCTCGTCATTAGTAACAAGAATGGTAAAAGGAAGTTTACAATTAGATTGAGGAAAAAGAGTGATGTATAATGACCACCCTGCCATCTCTCGTAGAAGTAGATCGTCTCCTCAGGAATGTTCGCATAATAGATCAAAAGGAACTGAGAAAACCAGATATAAGCCCAAAAAATGCTAAAGGCAAAAATGAATTTACCAAGATCGTGTAAATGATTACTGTTCACGATTGACAAATACCCTTGATCTTTAAGCAAGACTGTAATCAAGCCTATGAGAGCTAATGTAGCAACCCACCAACTGGCAAACATATACCAACCAAACATTGTACTAAACCAATGCGTATCAATTGACATGACCCAATCCCAAGCACTTATAGAACTGGTTACACCAAAGACCAACAAGAAGATGGCTGAATATTTTCTAATCGTGAACCAATGAGAAGTACCTGCTTCAATGTCTTCTACTTTCATATACTTGTTCAGTACTGTGAATAACCAGTACCATAGTCCAAAGAAAATAACCATCCTTGCTAAGAAGAATATTGGAATATTAGGATGCTCAGATAATGGCCAAAAGAAGTATCCCTTTTTACCATTTATGATAGAATCGAAATCTGCAGAAGCCGTGTCATATAAAGAATGATGCGTCCAGTGGAAAATGTCATGACCGAAAGCCAAAAAGCTTACAAGCATTAGTACTCCAGCAATTGGAATCCATGCACCAAATGACATGGGGATTCTTTTGATACCAACAGACCAACCCGCTTGTGTTACATATTGTAAAGCGAAAAAGAAAACACCCACAATGGCAATACCTGTGAAGTAGATATTGTTAATCCAAATGTTTGCATATAATCTCTTCGTCCAGTGGAAAGCATGTCCTTCCGCCGCATGCTCTTCTCCATGACTACCTCCTAGGTTCATCATGATAATTCCAAGTACAGTGACTAATAAACTTACCGCAATAAATATGAGTAAGTTCTTTTTCGTCTTGGATGTAAATTCAAATCTTTCTTCGACCATGATCAAACAGTGATATTATTGATTTTGTAAAACTTGAACGTAACGAACTATTTTCCATCGATCGTCTTCAGAAATCTGAGAACCATGTGCTCCCATACGACCCTTACCATTCGTGATAACGTGAAATATATGTCCTTCAGGCTTATCAATTACACTTGCCGACGTATAAGCAGTTACACCTTTATACACTTTACCAACTAACCCATCGCCCATTCCTTTGGAACCGTGACAATGCTGACAAAAAGTTTCATACAGCACTTTTCCGTCCTTTAGAATGCTTGTTGATGAGTCGAGTGGATTTGTGAGTAACTCAGCAGCTGATACGTAGTCATCTGGAGCAATGCGATTAGGCAAATACTTACCTCGTTTGACCGTACCCTCCACAGGCTTCCTCATCGTCATTCCATGTGGGTTGTATGGATTAGAATTGTAAAATTCAGCATGACCATCTTCATTCGTAGAGCTCAACCAATCCCCAATTTCCTTATCGCGAATCTGCGTCAGGCCTTCGTAAGGTACTGAGTGATACATCTGAGGAGCATATTCAACTCCAGTATCATTAGGACCCGCTGCACATCCCAATAAGAAGAAGCCTAAAACTGTGATGTATATGTAATTCATTCTCATTTTATAGCTCGTCAAAATTTTTCTTATTCACCTCACTAGCTCCATTTGATGACAGCAACTCACCAATAGCTTTCTCATCCAATTGATTCTTAGAAAGATCAATCGCCATTACATGCTTATCATCTGTTATTCGGATATCAAACAATTTTGGTTTAGACCATGGCTTCAAATCACTGATGACAAAAAATGTTCCTACCATTCCAAAGCATGCGAATAATACTGTCAATTCGAATGTAACTGGAATAAAAGATGGAAGAGGTAAATAATCCTTACCACCAATGATCATAGGCCAATCAACAGTCATCATACCAATCTGCATTGTCAAAGCTAGACCCGTGCCTAACAGACCAAATAGAAATGCAGCTATAGACAACCTGGATCTCTTATAACCAAGTGCATCATCGATACCATGAACCGGAAATGGGCTGTACACTTCATGAATCTTTACTCCGCTGTCTCGGACAACTTTGATGCCCTTGAGAAGTACCTCCTCATCGTCATAGATCCCAACTAAAAAATCTGCTCCTTGACTCATTACTTATTAATTTTTTCACCTGTTGCTTTAACAATACTTTTTACCTCTGCCATATTAATCACTGGGAAGAACTTCGCGAACAAGAAGAACAACGTGAAAAATAAACCGAATGTAAAGAGGTATAAACCGACATCATACATGGTTGGATAAAACATAGCCCAACTAGAAGGTAGGAAATCTCTGTGTAGTGAAGTAACAATGATCACAAAACGCTCAAACCACATTCCAATATTTACAATAATTGAAATGATAAATGTCGCAGCAATATTTGTTCTGATCTTTTTGAACCAAAACAATTGCGGACTGATCACATTACATGTCATCATACTCCAATATGCCCACCAATATGGACCAGTAGCTCTGTTTAAAAATGCATACTGCTCTGCTTCTACCCCAGAATACCAAGCCATAAACAACTCAGTGATATAAGCTATACCAACAATAGAACCAGTGATGATAATCACAATATTCATCATCTCAAGGTGTTGGATAGTAATATAATCTTCCAACTTAAAAACCTTTCTAGTAACGATCAGCAGTGTCAACACCATCGCAAAACCTGAGAAAATTGCACCCGCAACGAAGTAAGGTGGAAATATAGTTGTATGCCAGCCCGGTATCACTGACGTAGCAAAGTCAAAGGATACAATGGTGTGAACTGACAATACCAATGGTGTTGCAAGTCCAGCAAGAACCAATGCTACCGTTTCGTATCTAGACCATGTTTTGGCAGCTCCATCCCATCCAAAGCTAAGAGCTCCATATACTGCTTTTGAAATCTTATTAGTTGCACGATCTCGAATTGTCGCAAAATCAGGGATTAAAC
>JBLHTU010000069.1:0-16782 GCA_047627515.1 Cyclobacteriaceae bacterium
TTAATAGCGCCGAAGAGGCTAGAAAACAAGCGTCGCTTGCTCAGTTGGAAGCACAAAGGGCAGAAAAAGGCAGGGATGAAGCGGAGGCCCAGAGATCGCTGGCTTTAGAAGCGCTTGCTGCGTGTCGTAGTAAGTAACCTGTGAAGGTTGTTATCCATTCCCGGACGTCTTAATGTTCTACCTAAAATATTCTAGATCAGTCTGCGTTGGAGTCTGAGAAGCAATAAGCTGTAGATGGTGAGGGTTTTCGCATTGTATGTAAAAATCATAGGATCCAGACACTTGAAGTATTAATCTGTAAACTATTCAGCATATTTGTACGTAAATCTGAACTTCACTAAAGAATAAAAAATGAGAAAAATAAGCTTTTTAATAGTTGCCCTATGTGCAGTAAGCTTTGCACAAGCGCAGAGTATTGGTCTTGGTATCAAAGGAGGCCTCAACTTCCCAAGTGCTGATGCGCTAGGTGTAGCTGATGGTGTCACGATAGAGGATGCTAGCAATGCCTCTGGTTACCATGCAGGACTTTTTGTCAGTGCAAAAGTCGCTATGTTCCAGATTCAGCCAGAGATTTTGTATTCGTTTCAGTCTTTCGAATACGATTTTTCTCAAGCTAATGTGGGTAATACAGTTGCTTCAGCAACACAGGATTTTCATTATGTGACCATTCCAATCATCGTAAAGTTTTCACCAGTTCCTGTGCTTAACGTTCAGGTGGGACCACAGTTTGGTATGTTGCTATCGGCCAATCAGGTTGGAGATATAGCTGGGAATGCAGCTAGTTTTGATATTGAAGATGAGTTGGCAAGTACCGACATAGGTTTAAACTTAGGCGTAGGTGCCGATTTGCCTTTTGGGCTGCAAGTCTCAGCTCGATACGTGATAGGTCTTTCTGATGTTAACAAAGAATCACCCGCTGATATTAAAGTGAATAACAGTATGATCCAGTTGTCTATTGGATATGCATTTTTAGGAAAATAAGGATCCTCCTATTAAAATTGAGAAAAGCGGCGCAGCAAATATTTGCTGCGCCGCTTTTCTTTTTTAGCTAGTCTTTCTTGCACAGCATTACTAGTTAATTCTCTCAGTGCATCTTTTGCAATCCATCGAGCGGACTTGTCTGGGTGCTCCAGAAGTTGCTCAGCTAGTCTTATCGCATGCACATTGAGTTCTAGATTTCGTCTGCCAATTTGACGAAGTAGCCAATTGATCGCTTTCTTCACGAAGTTTCGATCATCCCATGCATGTTGAGAGATGTAGGGTAAAAAGGCAATTATCTCTTGGTTGGTGGCCTCTTTCTGATGTACTGTGTACCAGACAAATGTGACGAAACCACTTCGCTTCACAAACTCACCCTCTTCTTGACACCACGCTTTTGCACAAGCCAATCCGTAGGGGGTTTTTGCTATCAAGTCGCACAAGTTGTCACATACGTCCCAAGCGTAGAGCTCTCTGACCCAGGATTCGATCGTTTCTCGTTGGATGGTATTTGGATCTGCGATGATGGCAGCCAAGTGCTTTGCCTCATGAAGGTCTATGGCCCAAAGTTCTTCTGCTAAAGATTGATTACGACCGATGCCTTTCGCGATTTGCCGGATAGCGGGCATTCTGACGCCTATGGCTTTGCTAGTCGGTATCGCGTATCGAGCGAGACCTATTCTATGCTTTTCGTCAGCTTGTTGTTCTAGTAGCAGGATCGCGTCCTCAGACGTCATTCGTAATAGGCACCGAAAAGAATCATCATTTCGTCCGTACTTCTTAGGCCAAACCTAAGGTCACGGTCTTCATCATTGTCATAAGTAGCCTCCAGTCTGAAACCTTCTCCACTTTTTAGAGCCAGCGGAGGGTCCATTTGCAGGATTGGTGGGTGCTCCCAATCATAGGCTACATAAATCAACTCTCCGTTTCGGTCACCTCCATTGATATAGACCTTAAACTCGGTCATATGCTGATGCGCATGAGAATACAGTTGAAAAACATTGATGTCTGTATCAAAAGTATATGTTTTTTGGAGTGTGGTGATTTGACCGGCTGGCAGGACAAAATTTTGATTATTGAGTTGAAGAATCTCGGCTACATGCACTACATCTTCTTCGTTGATGGTATGAATGTTTGCATACACTTCTCCTTGAATGGTTTCATCGGAACCATTAGCATAGTGACTATTGAGGTCAAAGCCAGTGTTAGCCGGAATCCGTAATGCAACTCCCTCTGGGAATTTGTAGCGCATCCATGGCCATTGTGTGCCAGTCACAAACTGATGGTATTGCATGTAAAATAGCGTGATCTCATTGTAAGCACCATTTGAGTAATAAACGTCTCGTATGATATCTTCTTTGGGTAGTATAGAGGTCGGATAATCCTCAGGAAAATTGTATAAGATAAAATGATGGCTACCTGGCCGCATAGTGATCTGGACTTCCTCGATGAAAATATCTGATTCATTGTTGAGTTTCTTGTAAGTGAAAAGCTCACGATCTTCGTTGGGTCCTACCTCGAACGGTCCTACATGAAATTGATATCCTTGTGTAGGAGGAGCGAGCACCTCAAATGCTGTAGGCTCATATACATCCGTATTTTCCAGAAGTTTGACATCTGCAACTATTCCATTCCTAGGGGCGCCAGCTACGATCCATTCCCTGATCAGCTCTAACTCTCCGTTGGTCAAAAAATCACCCCCAAGTGGCATAATGGACCCGTACTCCGGGTGATCAGCATAATAATGTTCTAAGTCTTGCGCATTGATTTTTTCCCAAAGAAAACTTTGGTAAACGCTTTCCAACCCTTTGTCACCTAAGAGTACTAGGCCATCAGCTTTTGCGGCAGCGTTTTGTGGCACCCTGTTCATCAATTGATCATAAGATGCATCAACGGTCAGTACTAACTCGGATTGATTGGCAAATGAAGTGCCCGACTGATGACAAGAGGTGCAGCTCCGGTCCCAAATCTCACCCTGTATGAGATCATAAGTACTCTGATAATTTTCCAATGGGTTTTCTGGTGATTCGCTATCTGAATTGCAACTGATTAAGAATGCGAGCGATATCGCTAGTATTAAATTGGATGGAGTACGCATAGATTTCATCGGGCACAGTTTTATACAACTTTGTAAATATCGGGAATACAGCTGATGTTCTGTTTGTTTGGCACAAACTAAAAAGACTATTTGAGTTTCGTTTTGAGCTGATCTACGATGTCACTGACGGCAGGACAGATGAGTGAATTTTCATAAGTAAGGTCCATGATTTGATGCATCTGTTTCCTATTAGTATGCGGATACTCCCGGCAAGCGCTAGGCCGATCATCATACACCGTGCACTTGTTTTGATTGTCCAAAAAAGGACAAGGCGCAGTGGTAAGCACAAAATCGTCTTCCTCATCCATGGTCAAATAGGTTGTTATGAAGTCCGCAACCGTCATTTCTAAACGTTTGGCCAACCGCTTAATGTCTGTCATAAGGAAAATCGGAGAAGTTGTTTTGCAGCAATTAGCGCAAGACAGACAATCAATCTTCTTAAAGGTTGCTTCATGAGATTTTGCAAACTCCAAATCCAGTTCCTCTGACTTTTGCTTGCCAAGTTTCGTCAAATAGATTTTGTTTTCTTTTGACTGACTTTTGGCTCGATTTAGTTTGTCTTCGTAGATCATAGTTATGATTCGCGTAAATTAATTAAAGTCAGATCAAGTAGGTCATTAGAAGTGCAAGGACAGCTTTATCATATGCGTATTCTTGTCAATAATGTCGTTCGTGTCTGATGAGCTGTGCTTAAATTACTTCTTGCTATAAAGAAAGTGGATTAAGACTTCTTGCAAACATTTAATTCTCGTTTGTGATTATAGTATTAAATCGAAGTGGTTTTATGAGACTGATGAAATTTCTTTTTGTGACGTATTGTCTGGTATTACTGACATCATGCAATAAAGACGAGGATCCAAAGGGTGCCGACCAAGAGGAGACCGTAGAAGATTTTGAGTTCGCTGTAGACATCGGGGGTAGTAAAATACCCTACATCGTAATTAATACAGGCGATGCGTCAATTAATAATGAGCCAAAAGTGCCCGCCCGTATGGTGGTTTTTGAAAATGGCGAAATCACCGAAAGACTCCATATTGGAATAGAATTTAGGGGATCCACATCCTTCCGTATTTCTGATAAGAAGTCTTTCGGGTTTGAGTCATGGGATGAAGAAGGCGGAGATATTGATGTAGAGCTTCTAGGATTTCCGGAAGAAGAAGACTGGATTCTCAATGGCCATGTAGTCAATCTTCAAAATCAATTCATGTATGATAGAACGCTGATGTACCATCACTTAGGTTATGATCTGTATCGTCAAACGAATCGCTATGCCAGTAGGACAAAATTTGTGGAGCTTGAAATAAACGGGGAGTATTTAGGGGTGTATGTCTTTATGGAAAAAATCAAACGAGATAAGAACCGGCTAGATATTAATAAAATGGAAGGTACTGATGTCGATGTGACTGGAGGCTATGTGTTAAAGATTGATAAAACTACCGGTGGTGCGGAAAATGCAGGTCAGCCGCTTGAGTATTTTTTAAATAACTGGGCAGATGATGCTCGATACAACGTAATCAATAGCTGGAGATCTCAGTTTGATGTTTTTGGTAATCCAATGCTAATCCCGCCCTACGGTGAACCTTACCACCCTGAGATGTACTTGGAGACCTATTTCTTATATGAATACCCTTCGTCGGAGGATATTACCACTGATCAGAAGGAGTATATTCAGCAATATATGGATTCCTTTGAGGCTGCGCTGATTGCGGATGATCTCGAAAGTGGGCAACGTACCTACGCAGAGTACATTGACATCAATTCATTTATTGACCATATGTTGATTACAGAGTTAGTTCGAAATGTAGATGCTTATCGGCTAAGTACTTTTCTGTACAAAGATCGCGGAGGTAAATTATCTATGGGGCCAGTTTGGGATCTCAACATTGGGTTTGATAGTGGAGATCGCATACCCTGGGATGGCTGGGTATACCAATACAATACCTACGTGGAACAAGATCCCTGGATGGTGCATTTTTGGTGGCCTAGATTGATGCAAGATCCTGTATATACTGCGGCGCTTAAGACGAGATGGCAAGCACTAAGATCAGGTCCCTTGAGCAATTCCAATGTGCTAGGAAAAGTAGGAGAGACTGCTAATTATCTGAAAGTTAACGGGGCTGTTTCTCGTAACTATGAGGTGTGGGATGCGGGCATAGGTGTAGACTATAATGCTAGTGTGGCTTCTTTACGAGAGTTTCTTGAATATCGATTGAGTTGGATGGATGAGCAAATAGCTGCATTTTAGTTAACTCACACAACTGTC
Source organism: Cyclobacteriaceae bacterium (assembly GCA_047627515.1). Lineage (GTDB taxonomy): Bacteria > Bacteroidota > Bacteroidia > Cytophagales > Cyclobacteriaceae > JAYPLE01. The sequence goes on from JBLHTU010000069.1 coordinate 5,340, forward strand.
ATAGGTAAGATTTCGTAAGAGATAGGCATGAAGCTCCTACTCTGGTTGATCTTACTAGTTATTTGTTGGCCATTGGCGATAGCTATCGTTTTCTTACTGCCTCTCATATGGCTGATTACTTTGCCATTTAGGCTTTTGGGCTTTGCATTTGAAGGGGTCATACAGCTGATCAGGTCATTGTTTCTCCTTCCGTCTAAGATACTCTCATAATCCTGTTGTAAGTGGGAAGCTATTTAATGCTGATACCAAATCCGAATGTCAACATTTGGAACTGTTGTATTACGTACTCAGCATGAAAGCTCACATTGGCATATAACACCCTTGCTCCCAAGTTATATCTAGGCGATAAGGTAAATGTGCGGATGCTGATCGGATCGACTAGCTGATTGTCTTCTCCGACATCAAAAGTACCAAGAAGGTTAAACTGAGTAAGGTTTCCACTCAGGCCAAATCCGGTATAAAAGTCAAAAATTGAAAATTTCTTAGAGCCAATAAACTGGATGGTGGTGCCCTGCATTGAGAAATCCATCATTTGATTACTAGTTTCATCAATGACAGCATCTACATGTAATCGGGAATAGGAAGCAAATAAGGAAAAGTCAAGTGGAAATGCTTTAAGCCTTCTCTCCTCCGAAGTCATTTCGTGCAAAAAGCCGATCCCAAAAAGATTGAAACTGGCGGCCCCTGCAACGTTGATATTGGGTATCCATCTTAGTTTTAATTCGGTGCGTTTAATTAAGCCTATGCCAAGCTGTAACATAGGCGTTGCCACAGCATTACTTTTGATTAATGGGATGTCTGTTTCACCTAATCCCAAACCTGTCAAGGCCGACAATCGAACTAATTCTTCGTTTTCATCATTTATTAGCCTCAATTCAGGTAAAAAGTCTGGGTCTGTATTGGGACTCATTAGGGTTGGTACCTGAGCGGACTCACCATTGACCAATACGATATTGGTAAAATCGCTATTATTAAAAGTCCAGGATTCTTTTTTGGCAGGAGTAAAAGCAAAGGTGGATGTGATTGTTACATCAAAACCTCCAAGTACGTGGGGTTTACCTGTATTATACCAGCCGCCATTTAACGACGAACCCAATCCCTGGAACAGGGGTGATGCATAGTTTTCAATGTAGGTCTGAGCGTCGGCAGTACCTGCTTCTAGCAAATCACCCACATTGAGCTGAGGGTAAGCGTCTATTGATTTTGTCAGCGCTAGCACTACTCCTGCTATGATGCGAAAGGTTCTCATAAGGAGATGTTTCTGGCTTTTAATGTGGCATCGAAGTAGACTGTAAACTGAAACTTAACTTCACCCAATGTTTGCGGAACGCCGCCCAATTCGAAATTGATCAAAGTATAAACCGTTTCTTTGTTGAACAGCCAACCTTGTATTTTATCTATTGTGGCTTGCGGGATCGGTATGGCCGATTGTGCCTGATTCTGCAATAGTTGGGAGGGGTTGTCCCACACCAAAAGTGTGTCACCGGCATTAAATACTCTAATCTCTAATAGGTCGATTATAGATTGGGATTCTAGGTCACTGATAGAGTCCAGTGAAAATGAAAGTTGATTGAGTTGTAATTTGCCTGCCTCCTCTATGCGAGGAAGGTACTCTTCAAAAGCATCCACGTCTTCTAAATTGTATGAAACGAGCTCTTCCAACGCAATAGACACAGAGTCAATGTTTTGTTGGAACGTGACTTTTATAGGGAGCTCTTTGGATACATTGATTGCAATGCCGACATCCCCACACGCAGTTGACAAGGCGATTAAGATATAAATAAGGCGACTCATTCTATCTAAGTTATTAATAATCAGGCAGATCTGTCAGTTTGAAGAAGAACTGTTTAATTATTAGTCATAAAAAAGGCCTCAACTATTGTAAGTTGAGGCCTTTTTAATATTAATTAAATTTTCTGTCTGCTTATTTTGCAACGTCAAATCTATCAGAAACTGCTTTCCAATCGATAACGCTGAAAAACGCGTTGATGTAATCAGGTCGTCTGTTTTGATAATTTAGGTAATATGCGTGCTCCCACACATCAAGTCCAAGGATAGGTGTGCCTTCGCAACCAAGTCCAGGCATCGTAGGATTATCCTGGTTGGCTGTAGAGCAAACCTCGACTGTACCTCCTTTATGCACACACAACCATGCCCAGCCTGATCCAAACCTTGTGGCTCCAGCTTTGCTGAATGTATCTTTGAAAGCGTCAAAAGAACCGAAAGCCGAATCAATAGCAGCTGCTAAGTCGCCAGAAGGGGTACCTCCACCTGATGGGCTCATGATTGTCCAGAATAGGCTGTGGTTAAAATGTCCACCACCATTATTACGGACGGCTGCATTATCAGTATGGTTAGCCATTAGGTCATCAATGGATTTGCCCTCCATCTCAGTGCCTTCAATGGCCTTGTTGAGGTTTGTGACATATGCATTATGATGTTTTCCATGATGGATTTCCATGGTTTTGGTATCGATATGCGGCTCAAGTTCATTATGAGCATATGGAAGATTTGGTAGTTCGAATGCCATAGTAGCTTTATAGTTTAAGGTTTGTTTACTCTTGTTAACACACAAAGAAAAGAGAAGTTTCCCTGAATGATGAATTTATACCGTTATCAATTTTTTCTTTTGGTCTTTAAACGCATTTGTGTGAAGAAATCCGAGAGCAGACCCGAGGCAGCATCTTCAAGGACGCCGTAACTTACTTCTGTTTTTGGATGTAATACAGAGGGCTCTAGTCTTTGATATCCTCTTTTTTCATCTTTAGCAGCGATGACAATTCTTCCAATTTGAGACCAATATAAAGCCCCTGCACACATTGTACATGGCTCTAGTGTCACATAAAGTGTGCATTGATCTAGGTATTTAGCACCAAGGTGATTTTGTGCGGAAGTGATGGCAACCATTTCAGCATGCGCGGTGACATCATTCAATTGCTGCACTTGATTGTGCGCTTTTGCGATTACTTTGTGGTTGGCTATAATGACGGCCCCAACTGGTATTTCTGAGTTTTCGAAACTCAATTGAGCCTGCTGAAGGGCCAATCTCATGTAATGTTCGTCGCTATGGATGCTTAACTCAGTCATTTTAGATCAATGCTGTTCATAAATAAAGGGACTGATACTTCCCATCTTGATTTTAGTTGATAAGGTGCACTGAAATTAAATAGAAGAATGCCCTCTTCTTTCATAGTATATTGAATGTATATGTATTTGCTCAGGGCACTTTTTCCTCGGAATGAATCTTCGTTTCCGAATAACGTACCAATAAACTCGTACACAATAAACTCACGGTCATCAATTATAACAACTTCATCTTTGATGAACGTGACGGTATCATAGAGATTCAGAATACCTGCTTTGTAAAATCCCCGAACGATGTCGAGATCACCTGTTGCCCATCGGATTTTATTGAGGTTGATGCCAAGGTCTACTAGTCCATCGGCCGTGGTATACATAGCGATTGGCTCCTTGTCAGTCACATATTTCTGACGCTGCTGCTGAACAGTCATAGGGACAAAGTCATCGGGTAGCATCATGCTGATTTTCTTGGTGACTTTTGTTTTGGATAGAGAGACTTCCTGCCCAAATAATGTGGAAATTCCTAAGAGTAAAACGATGGAAAGGAGACCAAATTTTATATTCATATATCTGATATTTCGAATGTAAAACTAACATGGATTCATTGGTTACGCTTAAACTTTGAATTTATCCTGTAACAACGGAGATTTGCCGACAAAATATATAGATAGCAGGAAGCGATGCACAGAACACATACATGCGGCGAATTAAGAATTGATCATGCTGGACAGGAGGTTATCCTCAGTGGGTGGGTGCAACGTGTCCGAGACAAAGGCGGCATGGTGTGGGTTGATTTGCGTGATCGTTACGGCCTGACTCAGCTGATGTTTGATGGTGAAAACAGCTCACAGGAGTTGATCGAGATGGCAAAGTCTGTAGGGCGTGAGTATGTACTGAAAGCAACGGGGGAAGTGATAGAGCGTGTTTCCAAAAACCCTAAGATGGATACCGGTGACATAGAAATCCAGGTTTCTGCGATGGAAATTTTGAATGAATCCAAGGTTCCGCCGTTTATCATTGAAGAAGACACCGATGGTGGTGAAGACCTCAGAATGAAATATAGATACTTGGATCTTAGAAGACCCAATGTGAGAAAAAACTTACAGATCAGGCATAAGATCAACCAAAAAATCAGGCATTATCTAGACGAGCAGGACTTTATCGAAGTAGAAACGCCTTACTTAATCAAGTCAACTCCCGAAGGAGCTAGGGACTTTATCGTGCCTTCTCGTATGAACCCCGGTCAATTTTATGCCTTACCGCAGAGTCCGCAAACCTTCAAACAATTGTTGATGGTTTCGGGATTTGATCGCTACTACCAGATTGTTAAATGTTTCAGAGATGAGGACCTCCGAGCAGACCGTCAACCTGAATTTACACAGATAGACTGCGAAATGGCTTTCGTAGAGCAGTCAGATGTGCTCGCCACCTTTGAAGGTCTTATCAAGTTTCTATTTAAGGAAATCAAAGGTATTGACATAGCGACAGTCCCTCATATGACCTATGATGATGCCATGCGATTGTATGGGTCTGATAAGCCGGATTTACGCTTTGAAATGCAATTTCATGACTTGACCTCTACTGTGCAAGGCAAGGGATTTGTCGTTTTTGATCAAGTAGAAGCGGTGATAGGAATATGTGGGACTGGATGTGCGTCTTACAGTAGAAAAGAAATCGATGCCTTGACTGATTTTGTGAAGAAGCCGCAAATAGGAGCCAATGGATTGGTATACGTTAAATGTAACGAGGACGGATCATTCAAGTCTTCCGTTGATAAATTCTATAGTCAAGCTGATTTGAAACAATGGGCGCAAGGAATGCAAGCTAAGCCAGGAGACTTACTTTTGTTTTTGGCAGGAACCCTTTCAAAAACCAGGAAAGCGCTGAATGAATTAAGATTAGAGATGGGTAGTAGGTTAGGGCTAAGAGCCAAAGATGCGGTGGCGCCTCTGTGGGTGGTCGATTTTCCGCTCTTGGAGTGGGACGAGGAATCAGAACGTTACCATGCGATGCATCATCCTTTTACTTCTCCTAAACCTGAGGATCTTCATAAGTTGGAGACAGAACCTGGAATGGTACGTGCTTCTGCCTACGATCTAGTCATTAATGGTGTTGAAATTGGCGGTGGATCGATCAGAATACATGACCGAGCTCTGCAGTCTTTGATGTTTGATGCCCTTGGTTTTACCAAAGAGGAGGCTCAAGCACAATTTGGCTTCCTTATGGGCGCTTTTGAATATGGAGCTCCCCCTCATGGAGGGATAGCTTTTGGTTTTGATAGATTGTGTGCTCTGTTTGCAGGCCAAGATAGTATTCGGGATTTTATTGCGTTTCCGAAAAATTCCTCTGGTAGAGATGTCATGATCGATTCACCTGCAAAGGTTGCCGTTTCGCAGTTGGACGAATTAAGCATCAAATTGAAATAGTGCAGATGTCAGTCTGTTTTGGTACTTTTAGCATAATTAATTGAGCATACGCATATGACTAAGCGATTTATTCTTTTTTCTTCCCCGTTTATCCTTTTGTTTCTTGCCTTGTCTTTGTTCGAGCCTTGGATTTATCAGAACATCTTCGCTAGCTCCAAATTGCATAAGATCAAAAATCAGAATTTTGAGGTAATTGCACATAAAGGAGCCTCTGGTATAGCACCTGAAAATACCCTAGCTGCCATCCAGTTGGCATTGGATATGAATGTGGATATGATTGCCATCGACGTGCGACATTCTAAGGATGAGGAGATTATCGTGATACATGATCCCTTACTTGATCGGACAACTAACGGTGCTGGGCCCGTTGAAACGTATTCGTTGGAGGAGATCAAGCGCCTAGATGCAGGTTCATGGTTTGACTCAAAGTTCAAAGACGAACGAATCCCTACCTTGAAAGAGGTACTCGATTTAGTAGACGGAAGATGTAAGGTGCTCATTGAGATTAAGCACATGGACCATCCTCATTACCATGACTTTGCAGAAAAACTAATAGACGTGATCCGAGAGGAACGGAATGGGTTTGATTGGGTAATTCTTGAGTCGTATGAAAACGACTACTTGGAAGCCGCTCATGCCTATGACGAAAGGGTTCAGACAAAGCAGTTGCTAGTAGGAGAAGACAGTACGCCGCTACTTGCTTTCTATGTAGAATCTCGAATACATCTGGGTAGATCTGAAAAAAGCGAGCAACTGAAAGCGCTAAATCCACATTTTGCGAGCCTGTCTCCTAGACGTGTGTTTCGTATGCACGCCAGAGGGTATAAGGTCTACACGTTTACTGTAAATGAGCGAGATGAGATGATCAAGATGCTCAATATGGGTGTCGATGGTATCATCACGGATTTCCCAAGTCGATTGATTCAAGTTCGAGAAGACTTGAAAAAATTATAGAATCATTTTACTGGCGGTTAGAGTCGTTGAGATTATTGAGTTCGACTTCAGCTGCGATATACCCAAATGAGTCTACCTGATTTCCACTCGTTACCCGCGAAAAGATTGTTTTCGCATTGTTAACGTCTCCATTGATCAGATACCAATTACCTATTCCGTAGCCTACTGTCGCATTAATCTCACCATTGTCAGCATTTCTCCTAATAATGACACTAGGGGTGACAAAGCCTCGGTAAAGCATGATTAAATCATGATAAAGACGATTTTCCATCAATGTCATGTTTCCCGGGATCTCGTCGGTTAAGGCTTCAGCCGCGTCGTTATTACCGATTTTGCTATAAGTAGCAAATAGCCAGTTGATGGTAGCAACCTTGAGATCATTGTTGTTGCTGAATTGTAGACACTTTTTGTAAGAAGAAATCGCTTTGTCGTAATTGCCCTGCAGATAATAGGCTAGCCCTAGATGATACCAAATGTTGAATTTGATATTACTGAGAGGCTTATTGTAGGCATTGGCAATACCATCCGGTTCGATCTCGTTGCGTTCATTACTGACATAGAAAGCGGCATTTTGTAAGTCTTCGACCGCTTGATCAAAAGCGCGAATCGTGATAAACCGATGACCACGATGCCTGTAGAGTTTATATGATTGAGGCATTTTCACTAGGCCCTCTGTGTAGACATTGATTGCCTCCTGGTGTTTGCCAAGGTACCCAAGACGCCTACCGTACCAAATGATTTTATCTTCATTGGCAGGGTCCTGGTTATAGTTTGTCTCCGCATCTAGGAGTTCTTGCTCCCTACGAAGTCTATCCTGCTCAGACAAGTAATCGTTCTTGACAGCGTCATCCCCCTTAAGAAGCTGAAATTCAGGAACTTTAGTGCGTGCTGATCGATTAGTAAGCTCTCGCTCACCTTTGCTTGGACGGACCTCTAAACAACTAACAGCTACCATACCCAAAATCAAAAAGCTGCAAGCGGTGTATCTCATCATTCTTCCCAATTAGGGTAACCTGGATTTGGAAGCGTTTCGATACCCGCATCTTTCTTCGCTTCTTCTACTATTTTCCTTACATCAGCAAGCAGCTCTTTGGCATCATATACAATACCATCTTTGATCGTATATCTCACACCACCCGCTCTGATGATCTGATTGTCTTCAGTGAGCTTAATTGCGCCAGTGCCATAAAGGACTTTCAGGTTCTCCAGTGGGTTTTCACTTACAATCACAAGATCAGCTAATTTCCCTATCTCTATCGTTCCAATTTGATCTTCCATACCTAGTGCCTGAGCACCCATGAGCGTAGCAGAACGAATTACCTCTAAGGGGTGAAAACCTGCCTCCTGCAGCAATTCTAATTCACGAACGTAAGCAAATCCGTACAGTTGATAAATAAACCCTGAATCAGATCCTGTTGTCACGCGCCCTCCTCTGTTCTTATACTCATTGACAAAAGTCATCCAAAGCTTATAATTGTTTTTCCATTCCACCTCGTGCTCAGTACTCCAACTGTGCCAGTAAGAGCCATGCGAAACTTTGCTCGGCTCATAAAATTTCCAAAGAGAAGGCAAGGTGTAATCTTGATGCCATTCCGCTCTCATGGTACGCATAAGATCACGGCTGGCTTCGTATATATTGAAGGTAGGGTCTAAGGTAAAATCTAGTTCAATCAACCTGTTCATTACCTCATTCCATTTATCTGAATAGGGCGGAGCCGCTTGCTTCCATAATTTCCCAGCTTCTCCGAATCGATCTTGTTCGTTCTGATAATTGTAGTCGGACGGATAGTTTTGAACAATCCTGTCAGTAAACATAGCTTCAGGGAGACCGTACCAGTGCTCCATGCTAGTGAGACCCGCCTCTGCAGAATTGACTACATTCCACCAGGTCACGTTTAATTGCGCATGGTGACAGGCAGATCGAAGGCCCAATGCTTTGTTTTCTCGCAGGGCAGCATCCATCACTTCTGGAGCCGCACCAAAAAACTTAACGCCATCAGCACCTCTGCGATAGTTTGCCTGCACCCAAGCTTTTGCTTCACTGGCATTTGTAATAGGCCCACTTAGTTTTTCAGCAGCGTTTTTTGAGGTAGCTGGTCGTACGGTTGCTACTTCTGACAAGTTTTGTCCAAAGGAGGTATAGGCCAGGATTCTAGGGGCAGTGATACTATTATTAGCCGATTTTTGCTTGTGATCTAGTACCCATTTCAGTCCATTTCCTGCTGAGGGATCTCTGATGGTGGTAATACCATGCGCCATCCAAAGTTTAAAAACGTATTCAGAAGGTGTGCCTTGAGATTTTCCACCGATGTGTCCGTGCATATCAATCAGGCCTGGCATGACGAATTGGCCATGCGCGTCGATTTCTTTTCCACCTTCTTTCAGCTGCGGTCTGCGTGCTTCGTCGATAGGTACGCCTGGGTAACCCACATTCTTGATGCTAACGATCTTGTTTCCTTCCACTACAATATCAACTGGACCCATTGGAGGGGCTCCATTGCCATTGATCATCGTAGCGCCTCTGATAATCAGTTGATTGAAAGGGCCATCGCCTCTCTGTCTTTCTGGTGCTTCCTCGATCTGTGCTGACAAGGAGCCAATTGTGAATAGGAAGCTGATTAATAAGAAGTGAACTTTCATCATTGGGTGGTGTTTATTGAACCTGAGTAGATTTACCTTTTGTCAAAACTAGAAAATAAATAAGATTATGGCGTTGACACCATCGAATATGTTGGAGCTGGGCACTGAAGCACCTCCATTTAATCTTGAAAATGTACTGAATCAGAAAGAAACATCATTTCAGGATGTCAAGGGAGAAAAAGGTACGTTGATCATGTTTATCTGCGCGCATTGTCCTTATGTAATACATGTGCAGGAGGAAATTGCGGCTGTAGCCAAAAGTTATAGCGTATCCAATATTGGCGTAGTAGGTATTTCTTCCAACGATATTATTAATTACCCGCAAGATGATCAGGCCCATATGAAGCAGCAAGCAGAGCAAGCTGGATTTAATTTTCCATATCTTTTTGATGCAACTCAATCTGTGGCAAAGGCCTATGATGCCGCTTGTACGCCGGATTTTTACCTTTTTGATGCAGACGATAAATTAGTCTATCGAGGTAGACTTGATGAGTCTCGACCAGGCAATAATCAGCCTGTCTCTGGCAAAGAACTCCGAGCGGCGATTGACTCAATGCTTGTAGGAAAAGCGCAAGCCGACATACAATATCCTAGTATTGGCTGTAATATCAAATGGAAAGATTAGAGAACCTGAATTGATATTTTATTAATTTCACGGACTTTACGATTATATGAGTACTGCAAAAGGGACCTTTAAGAAAATTACAACACATAAGCTTCAGGAAATGAAGCAAGCACATGAGAAGATTGCGATGCTGACTGCATATGATTTCTCAATGGCAAAAATTATAGACGCCTCAGGCATTGACATCATTCTTGTAGGCGATTCAGCATCTAATGTGATGGCGGGCAATGAAACTACACTTCCCATCACGCTTGATCAAATGATCTGGCACGCTCAGTCTGTTGTAAAGGCTGTGAGTAGAGCTTTGGTAGTGGTAGATGTACCCTTTGGAAGTTATCAGGGTAATTCATCTGAAGCATTGCGATCGGCCATCAGGATCATGAAAGAGTCTGGTGCACATGCTGTAAAAATGGAAGGCGGGATCGAAATCCGCGAAAGTGTAGAAAGAGTGCTTACGGCTGGTATCCCTGTGATGGGGCATTTAGGTTTGACCCCTCAGTCGATTTATAAGTTTGGTACCTATACCGTTCGTGCCAAAGAAGAGGTTGAGGCTGCTAAGCTGCTATCTGATGCTAAGTTGCTTCAAGAGATCGGCTGCTTTTCTGTTGTTTTAGAAAAAATCCCAGCTACGCTTGCAAAAAAGGTTTCTGGCGAACTCAATATACCCACCATTGGGATTGGAGCTGGACCAGATACTGACGGTCAAGTCCTAGTCGTACATGATATGCTAGGCATCACGCATGATTTCAAGCCTAGGTTTTTGAGACAGTATGCTGATCTTAGTTCTATTATTTCTGAGGCAGTAGGTCATTATGTCAAAGACATTAAGTCCTTGAATTTCCCGAACAGTAACGAGAGTTATTAATTTTTTATTTTTTGATTTTATCCTAACTACCAATGTCACGACCATCTTCGAAGATTATTTATACCATTACTGATGAAGCTCCGGCTTTAGCCACACATTCTTTGTTGCCGATTATTCAGGCGTTTGCAGCTAAGGCAGATGTTGCAGTCGAAACCAGAGATATATCGTTGGCGGGTCGAATAATTGCAAATTTCTCTGAGTTCTTATCTGAAGATCAGAGAATCAATGATGACCTAGCGTACTTGGGAGAATTAGCGAAAAGTCCCGAAGCAAATATTATCAAACTTCCTAATATTAGTGCATCGGTTCCTCAACTGGAATCAACAATCAAAGAACTACAGGCGAAGGGATATAAACTGCCTGATTATCCAGCTGTCCCGGCAAATGCTACTGAGGAGGATGTCAAATCTCGGTATGATAAAATTAAAGGAAGTGCAGTAAATCCCGTTCTTCGCGAAGGGAACTCAGATCGACGTGCTCCTAAGTCGGTCAAGCAGTATGCGCAGAAAAATCCCCATAGCATGGGTCAGTGGTCCTCGACCTCTAAGTCACAAGTGGCTACCATGAGTGAGGGCGATTTTTATGGCTCAGAGCAGTCGGTCACGCTAGCGGAAGCGAAGACAGTCTCAATCATTCTGACGAAGCAAAGTGGCGAAAAAGTAGTACTAAAGAATGATCTTAAGCTTCAAAAGGGCGAAGTAATTGATGCATCTGTAATGCGTGTTGCTGCTCTCAAAATATTTTTGGCAAAAGCCATGCAGGATGCCAAAGCAAAAGGAATACTGTTTTCTGTGCATCTTAAAGCGACCATGATGAAGGTATCAGATCCGATCATCTTTGGTCATGCTGTTT
>JBLHTU010000070.1:0-16744 GCA_047627515.1 Cyclobacteriaceae bacterium
ATGATCCTGAAGGAACGAAGTTACCTCCTGCTTTGGTAAAGTATGACTTGACATTTGCGACCGTCCGATTGTTATTATCTGTTGCGCACTCAACTACTACCAGCACGCCATGCGGTCCTTTGCCTTCGTATGTGATCTCGACAATATCTGCTGCATCCTTACCAGCCGCACGCTTAATAGCGTTCTCGATATTCTCTTTAGGCATATTTTCAGCCTTAGCATTTTGAATCGCAGTTCGCAGCTTTGAATTTGTTTCGGGCTCAGGGCCACTTTCTTTTGCTGCTACGGTGATCGCTTTTGCTAGCTTCGGGAAAACCTTAGACATTTTGTCCCATCGCTTTTCTTTAGCTGCCCTTCGATATTCAAATGCTCTTCCCATGCTTATTCCTTTATGCAAAAAAAATTTAATTGGTTTAATAAAATCAATTCCTTAGCGTCTTCAATACAACATTTAACACAACGCCTGCCAATACCATACCCATCCCAAGGTAAGTCATCAGGTTAAACGTCTCATCAAAAAAGTAAAAACCAAGAGCAAGAGAGAATACGATTCCCAAATAATTAAGAATTGAAACGGTCGATATCTCAGATTGCTGATAGGCTTTTGTCATGAAAAATTGTGCTATTTGTGTACTCAAACCTACCATTAATAAGTAAAACCAATCCATTCCTGCAGGAGGAATCCAAACATAGTAAGTCCAAACCGAAGCGATTGGCAGCAGCACCAAGGGAAAATAGAAAATAATCACAAGCGGGTGCTCCGTTGTATTAAGTCTGCGCACAAAATTATACGCAAGTCCCATAAATAGACTGGTGGTAATTCCCATCACCAAGTGAATTGTGGATATGCGGGCATCAAAACCTTGAATGACTAATATTCCAGCAAAACTTATGGCGAAAAACAACCACTGAATATGTTTGACTCTTTCTTTGACCAAAAATATACCAATCAATGTGGAAAACACTGGAGCTAAATAAGTCAACGTGGAAACGGTAGCTAATGGAATCTGCTGGATTAAGTAAAAATTTAAGGTTAAGGCGATCGCACCAGTGATCCCACGTCCCAGCAATAGCGGTTTGTTTTTCCCAAACACGGGGACTTTTTGTCTGATTAAAAAAAAGAGGCTGATGAACAACGAGATGATTGCTCGAAAGAGGATAATCTCAATGACAGGTAAATGACTAAGCGTCTTAACGAAAACCTTCATCAGAGAAAATACGAATACAGCAAACAGCATATATCGCACTCCAGAACTGATCTTCAAATCCTTCATTCCTAATTCAACTCTTTACAATAGCTAAGTGATCTGATAATGCTCAGGCAACACGCCCGTCTACAATTTCCAACTTGCGATCCGCCATATTAGCCAATTCCATATTATGCGTCACGATGACAAAGGTCTGACCGAACTCATCCCTTAGCTGAAAAAATAGCTCATGCAACTCTCGTGCTCGTTTGCTATCCAAATTACCGCTAGGCTCATCAGCAAAGACTAGAGAAGGATTATTTATCAATGCTCGTGCTACTGAGACTCGCTGTTGCTCCCCCCCAGACAACTCTGAAGGTTTGTGTGTAAGTCGATCACTTAAACCAAGTTTTTCTAATAAATGAGTCCCTCTCAATTTGATAGTCACATCTGAAGATGATGACATATAGCCTGGGATGCAAACATTTTCTAAAGCAGTAAACTCAGGTAATAGATTATGAAACTGAAATACAAAACCGATTTCTCTATTTCTGAACTTAGCTAGTTTCCTAGCTGAAAAAGAGAAGACTTCTTCTTCCTTGATATGCACAGTACCCTCATCTGGGTTATCGAGCGTCCCAAGTACATGCAACAATGTGCTTTTTCCTGCTCCTGAGGCGCCTACGATTGAAACAATCTCCTTTTCACGGATTTCAATATCAATTCCGGAGAGTACGTGGAGTGCTCCGTAGGATTTTCGGATGTTCTTAGCAACTAGCATAAAGCAAATATAGCTGGTCAATTTCTGAAGACTGCTTGATAAACAACGCCATATCAGCTATTTTCGCAACAAGATTCGTTTCGTTATTCAAAAAATCAATCATACTGGAGTCAATTCAGTTTATAAATTAGAAATCAAATGAACATCCACGAGTACCAGGCAAAAGAAATACTTAAAAGTTTCGGAGTTGCTATACAGGAAGGTATCGTAGCAGATACACCGGAGAAAGCCGTTGCAGCAGCAAAAGAACTCACTCAGCAAACAGGGACAGAATGGTTTGTGATAAAAGCCCAAATCCATGCCGGTGGCCGTGGAAAAGGTGAAGTACTAGAGACCGGATCTAGAGGAGTTGTCCTAGCCAAATCAATTGATGAAGTCTTATCTAAATCCAAAGATATTTTGGGAGGGACACTTGTTACTATACAAACAGGTGATGAGGGGAAAAAAGTAAATAAAGTCCTAGTAGCTCAAGATGTCTACTACCCGGGTTCATCAGAGATTAAGGAGTACTACTTATCGATTTTACTGGACCGAGCTTCCGGCCAAAATGTAATTATGGCTTCCACAGAAGGAGGCGTAGATATTGAGACCGTTGCTGAAGAAACTCCAGAAAAGATTATCAAAGAGTGGATCGACCCGAGTGTTGGACTTCAAGGCTTCCAGGCTAGAAAAGTAGCATTCGCACTAGGCCTATCTGGTCAGGCATTCAAAGGAATGGTCAAATTCATCTTTAGCTTATACAATGCATATGAAGCCACTGATGCAAGTCAATTCGAAATCAACCCTGTACTAAAGACTTCTGATGATAAAATACTTGCTGTAGATGCAAAAGTCAACCTTGACGACAATGCACTCTACCGTCACAAAAATCTTGCGGAGCTCAGAGATCTATCAGAAGAAGATCCGTTAGAAGTAGAAGCAGGTCAGTCTGGCCTTAACTATGTCAAACTAGATGGTAATGTAGGATGCATGGTGAATGGAGCTGGCCTAGCGATGGCTACCATGGACATGATCAAGTTATCTGGTGGAGAACCTGCGAATTTCCTAGATGTAGGAGGTGGGGCCAATGCAGAGACCGTAGAGGCAGGATTCCGGATCATTCTAAAGGATCCAAATGTAAAAGCTATCTTGATTAATATCTTTGGAGGAATTGTTCGTTGTGATCGTGTAGCAAATGGCGTGGTAGAGGCCTACAAGAAGATCGGTACAATCGAAGTTCCTATCATAGTTCGTCTTCAAGGTACCAACGCCGCCGAAGGAGCAAAAATCATCGAGGACTCCGGACTTAAGGTTACTTCTGCAATCGTATTGAAGGATGCAGCTGAAAAAGTAAAAGAGGTTCTTGTTTAAATAAACAAGCCTAGCATGTAAAAAAGGGTGATAGAAATGATTTTATCACCCTTTTTTGATTAAAAATACCCAGTTTATGGTATTGTATCCTTGCATGGAAATCCACATCTTTGAATAGAACACTAAATTATCCTAGTAAAAATAGATTTGCCATTCACGTATAAAAGTTGTACTTTGAAGATACTGAATGATTTAAAGAAAGTTTGGTAACCCTCTTCATACCTGATGATGAAAAAGACCGCTTGCGAGTGGTCTTTTTCTATTTGTAAGATTAGCTGCCAGATACAAGACTAAAAATCACCCCCTCTTTTAAGACTTTTATATATAATTCAGTTTTTACGGGGTAAAAGACCGGCTTATTAGAAATAGCTCGGTTGGTATTTACATTAATAATAGAAAGAATTTCCGATACTAGAAATATTGAGTAATGCCACGAGCAAAGGTTCGCCAATAAAGAACTCAACCATTAATGCATTCGAGATAGATTGACTCGGCTTAGGTAATAGAAAAACAGCTTGAATAAGTGTTTCCTGATTTTGACCTTCAGATCATTCTATTACACAACATAGCATCAGGTAAGTGTCAAGAAGGCCACAAAATCAGGTTAAGATATATTTTATCAATTTCTTTGAAGCAGAACGACTAATCAATTCGAGTAAATCTTTAATATTGCAATCCTAAATCATTGCACTCGTAGCTCAACTGGATAGAGCGTTGGATTTCGGCTCCAGAGGTTGAGGGTTCGACTCCTTCCGGGTGCACAAAGCCATGCTTATCAAAGCATGGCTTTTTTTATGGCTACTAATTTTAAAAGAGATTTAGTTCGAAACGATAAATAAGACAGTCCCAACTTTTAGAAAAATCAATAAACTCAGACAACTGATAAATTTTTCAATGCCCGAAAGACGTATTCCAGACATAAAAAAGAGGCTCTACGCCTCTTCAAATTCATAATCTATCGATCATAGATCAAATCCCCTGGCGTCTTCCTTAGAATAGCCTCTATAGTCCATTTGAATATCATATAAAAGGCTCCCACTAAGATGACTACGGTAGCTAGTAGCTTCCAATCAAATAAGGCAAAGTAATTATCAAACGTGTCTGTCATCAAACTAAATACCAGAAGAATACCAAATGATATGGCCAACGAAAGCCCAATAGCTTTTACAATAAAAGAAAGAAGTAGTTCACGATAAAGAGAAAACAGAATCTTCGTATCCAGACCAAAGGCAAGGAAAGTTCCTAGGTTTGGCTTGATCTTCTGCAAGTGATTCTTCAATAAGTTATACAAGTAGAAGCAAATACTAACGATACTAAAGATGATCAGCAATGCTGAAATTGTTTCTGTTAGGAACTTGACAAATGCAAAGTTCTCCTTGTCTCTCACTTTGGCAATGTCTACCTCTATTTGCATCGCATCATATAGATAGTTCTGGAAAGATCTGACATAATCCAGTGATACAAAATTGATAGCGATCTTATCAGGCTCTATTCTGAAACTGGATGGGAAATTATTGAAATCGTAATCGTAGTATCTAACAAATGGCTCATTTTCAAACGCAATAGCAAGATCGGCAACCAGCTGATCATAGTCTGAAGATTTCTCTGGACGGTAACCAAAAAACTCTAAGCTAAACTCTGCTCCTTCTGTATGCGATTCAGAATTCCTCCTCTTGAGGACTTCTACGTCCCAAACCTTATAAACGACATGTCCTTTAAAAAAAGCTTCAAGCCTCTTCTGAAATTGACGTGAATCTTCTTCGTCACCTTTATAAAAAAGAGAGAGTTTATTATTTCTGATAATATCAAAGGCGCTACCGCCCTGCTGAGTCCTTTGATAAAAGAAGAAAGGTGATGCAACAAAATAATTCAATTCAGGTAGCTCCCTTACCAGTGCTCTGATTGGAATAGGTACATCCCGATTATTAAATCTCATATTGATATGTGTAGGCATCTCATCATAACCCAATTCATCGAGCAGTCTTTGAGATATAATCAAACCAAGCTCACTTTCATTTCTAAAGCCCTCCCCCATGATCAGATTATCTTGATCTAGTAAGCGTTCCAAAATTGGGTTGTTCAACTCTATAGACCGGCCCTTCACCCATTTCGAACGTCCGGGCCCACTAAAAGCAACAGGAAACTCTACATAGTTAGTAATTGAAGCATAATTGTATTTTGCCTTAAGGCTATCCTGACTTAGTGTTTGCTTCAGCTCCTCTACTTGCCTTACCATACTACTTGGTATATCTACGCTCAGTAGATTCACAAAAGGATCACTCATCTTAGTCTCCAAATCCTTCAATGCCAAATTAGCTCCACCTATGGCACAAAAAGTAAACGTAAGGATCACAATCAATACTTTAAAGTTGAAGTTTCCTCTACCGTAGATCTCTACTTTTTCGCCTTTGCGGAATAACGGAGTGAAATTCTGATTTTTAACCGACATAATGATTACAATAACTGAGCGATATGTTCCCTAATGCCTCCAGTTGGTTTTTCATTACCATTGAAGATCCACTCAGAATCCTGTTTTGAAAAAATATTTTCTTTCCTTATCTCACCTTTTCTGACCGTGTCTTTGGTCAACACAACAATCTGATCAGCATAATTGATTGCAAGATCTATATCGTGCGACACGATAATGGATAACATTTTGTCATTGGAACCTTTGATTTTTGACTTCAAAGCCTCCATCAACACATCTCCATTTTTTTCATCAAGGTTTCCTGTAGGCTCATCTCCAAAAAGCACTGTAAAAGTTGGGGACGCTGCACGGATAAAAGCTAATCTTTGTTTCTGTCCAACAGATAATTCCGAGACCTTTGTCGTCTCATCTATAAAGGCTAAGTCAAGATCTACGCACCAATTCAGAACTATCTTCTTAGCAGACTCGGCTGATTCTCCCTGAATCAAAAGTGGCATCATGGCATTTTCTAAAGCCGAAATGTTATCTAATAAATTATTTTCCTGGAAGATAAAGCTCATGTGCGCGTTCCGAACATTAGCAATCCGCTCATTATCGGAATCCCAAAGAGTCAGAAAATCAGCTGCGTTTTTTGCAAAACTAACGGAACCCGACTTGATCGTATGGTTCATCAGACCTAATGTCTCAAGCAACGTACTCTTGCCTACACCAGAAGGACCCAAAAACACTATGATACTCCCGTATGGGATATCAAGATGCGGCACTTTGAGTACGGTATTTCCGTCTCGATAAGCGCACTCCAAATTTCTTATTTCAAAAGCATTCATTCAAAACTCAATTCTAGTTATTCTGTAGCTTAACCCCGAGATTTCGGTAGAATTTATTTCTTGGATAAACGCTACTTCATCCTCTTCTGGATCCAATTTATAGAGGATTACCTCTGTGTTTTTGGCCTTCAGTTCTATATGCAGTTCGGTTACCAAATCCTTCAACAACCATCGGCTAGATTGTATCGCCTCATTATAGAACTTTTCACCCACGTAAAAATGGAAAGTGAGCCGCTCAACACTGTTAATATTTTTAGCATAAACACTACTCCTCAGTAATTTCTTGTCGACGCGACGATTCGGTCGACCAGATGCTGACTCTCGCATCATACCGGCTACACTTTCCGTGAATTTTTCTCCCGCTCCGATCATTGGGCTTCTGATATTACTGTAAAAAATAACAGACCCTTTGGACGGGTCAGTCTCTCTAATCCGTGCTGCCTTCCGATAAAATGATCTAATCACCTGATCCTTGAGATCAAAACTACTATTGTAATCATGGCTATTATCGATATAAAAGATATCGAACGTTTCATAGTCCTTAACGATATTCTCGTAGTTCCAAACCTCCTCTTGTTCACTCGAACCTTGCTCTGACATCACATTATACTCCACTTCAAAGGCTCTCAAAGGCAACACCTCAAGCGGTAACCAATAATGTGGGTATGAAAAGGGGGCAAAATTATAAGGATAGTCAGAATCGCTCTCTGCGCTAATCAATGAAAGCATACTTTCCTCAAGCGACTGTTTGAGTAAATCAAAATCACTATCCTTCATGAAAGCAATCTCGTCTACTGTCGACCCATCGCTTTGTTCGTCGTAATTGAACCTGAATTGTACTAATTCTTCAAACAGATCATATTGTCCCATGGACTCAAAAAACGACATGTTATTATCTTCATAAAGCTGCTTCCATCTATTTTTATAATCCTCCTTAGATCTACTTTCCGATAAGGTCTCTATGGCCTTCTTCATGATACTAAACTCCTGACGATTGACTATGATACCCTTTTTGAATTTTCCTTCGTCGTTATCCTTTTTTTCGTACTGCAAAAAACCATCAAGTATCTCCTCATTATCAATCCATTTTATCTTTTTTGCCTTCTCTATCAGATCCTCCCTTTGATCAAAAAACCCTTCGTCAGTCCGCAAAGAATCAATATAGTGAGCAATCCCATTTCGATCTTTGGTCAGCAATGAAGCCACACTATTGTAGATTGAAGGGTTATTGCCGCCAAAATCAAGAATAAATTCTCTATTTGGTATATAACCATTTCGATCATTGACAAGCATAACATTATTGATCGGAACCCAGCAAAAGAGATCCTTATTTCGATTATTAAATGTCCTCAGAGAAAGGAGTACATTCTGACTTTCTTTGTCAAACTTCACTACGTTAAAAATGAAAAACCTGCTTGGAGAACTAGGCCTTTCTTCAAATCTGTTGGGCTTCAAATCAGCTGACTGATTATCCACTTTACTCCATGAAGACAGTGCCAGCATTCGGGTCAATTGATCACCCCACATAAACTTATCCCATAAGACCAAGTTTTTTTTATCAACCCAGCCAATCTCTTCTGCTTGAGAAGAGAATGTTACACTATCGATATTAGGGTCAACATAGAGCAACATCGACTCGTCAGACTCATCGGCTACAATAAACCTATCCATGAAAGCAACGATTATCTCCTCTTTAGCGTTTTTGAGATTCTTATCCTTATAGACTTCAGTACCTTCTCTATCTATAAATACAGTCCAAAGGAACGGCGATTTTCGCGTATCAGGAGAGGCATCAGTCTCGGCCGTTGGCTTCAAATATTTAAATGGCCGCGTAAGCGCCCTATTCTGCCCAAAAACCGAAGTAATACTGAGACAGCATATCAAACACATGAAGTAGCTGTTTCTAGACATGGATCAAGGAAAGAACTCTTGAGGTATCCAATAAAATGAGGCATCGTTCGAGATAAACATGTGCTCCGGGTTTCCATTAATTTGCCTCAACAAATCAAGTTTACTTTTTATAGAAAAGAGCATTTCATTGAACTCTTGATTAGACACTTTCACCTGGTCTCTAAGGTCTTCAAAATTATATTTTGTTAGCAAATCTGTCTGTGCTGGTAGCCCTGTGATCAATTCAATAAGTTCTGAAATTTTCTTACCCCTGATTTCATCCAAATTATTCACCCCGTAGTTCAAACTAAGAATTTCAAACCAGACATCACTTAATTGCTGTCGCTTCTGATACCCTGTAAGGTCTAATTCTACCAGTTCTGACAGGTCGTTGATCAAGTCATCAAGCTCTCCTTGGTCGAGAAATAATACATACTTATACAAAGGATTAGTCAGGGTGTTAGTCTGTACTGGCACATACGCCTCAAAAAGAAATTGATATTTCTTCTCCATCAAAGTCTGCATCATATCATTATTGAAGCCTGCTTTGCTTAAGAAATCAGCCATCTGCGGTGTAAGTATTTCTGAAGCACCTTCTGCCCCACCTGGCCCTACTACGCTGTTCATAACGCCCTCCATGGCATTTAGGAGATTGTTGTTGGATCTGTCCAAATCAGCTATCAAACTAACAATCTCTTCCTGTACTTGCTCGGGCTGTATCACTTGTCCACGTTCAGCGTACTGAATACCTCCTTTTATATTTGAAGAGCGTTCATTGAGTTTGTAAAGCGTTGATACATCTGATGTCAGATCTTGCTCAAAAGCAATCTGCTCATCAAAGGTTACTAATCCAGTGGACCTCCACTGCTCGTTCGTTAATTCTACCGACTTCTGAGCCGCTTCTAGAATCAGTTCACGAATCTGAAATATGAAGTCGTCATAGCTTTCATGCGTTCCATGCTTAGCCTGAATCGCAAACATTGAAATCGTATACTGAGCCATCATCCTTTTCAAGTTGGCAAAGTTCTCTACCTCTGTTGGGTTTTCTTCCTTGGCACCTGCGTCACCTATCAAGATAATCACGTTAGTTTCGTCCTCACGATAATTAAACATTCGACTACTATAATACAGTCCGGTGAACATGGCCTCAGCCGTGGATTTATCCTTATTATGATACTCAGTAATAAAGCTTAGATCTGATAGGATCTGATTCTTATCATTGGTCAAGCTGTAGCGTTCGAATTGAAACTCTTCATCTTCTTCAAAGTCCCTGTAAACGACGACACCAATTCTGTAATTATTTTCTGAATCTGTAAGCTCACCCAAACTGCGCGTCACGGCTCGACGGGTAGCCTCGATCTCACTCTTCATACTACGAGTACCATCGATGGCAAAAACAATATTAATATTTCGCGCTCTTTCGCGCTGTCGGTTATATAGTTTCTGATAGTAGGCATATTCTTCTGCCGTTATCTCTCTTTGCTTATCACCTGATGAGCTAAACAACCCACTAATTACACCTGTTTTGATGATGTTCTCATTTTTCTCGAAGATAGGAAAGCGCTTCCATTGAGGTTCTTCTCTCTTTTCATATGTTCGACTCCACAGCGACTGATTATTTGTGATCAGCCCTTTAGAATACGCTGTTGCCTCCTCCGCATTCCTAAATGCAGCAGGCTGAACTTTCATAGCTTTTCGCTCCTCTACCGCCTCTGGCTCCCAGTTTGGTTCAAGAGCCTGACGAAGATCCCAAGTAGTCACGCTTCGTTTATCTACCCATCCGTACACGTAATCTGAAGCATTTCCAGAACTTAAATTATCCCTTCTTGCTAATAAATAGCGTCCCTTAATCTCCTTGAATAAGTAGAATATATTGAATAGTGGCGAATCTCTTTCGTTCATCGCAGTGGATGTTGGCGAGTTATAAAAAGCCAATTTCTTACCAGCTGCATTCAATTTCTCAATTCCAGTTTCAAGGATTGATTCAGGAGTACTGACGGTCATCGCTTTGATTCTAAATCCCTGCTCTTTACTTCTCAACCCTTCGTTCCACAATAGCAAGCTGCTTTTGGGCACCCAGCCAAAATCAATAGGCTCTTCACGAAACTCATTTAGACCTCTATTATACTTTGCTGTGTTGTACTCTACGAGATGAACTTCTATGGCGTTTTCTTCCATGACCCAGAACTTCTGCAGAAACTCTAGTTTCTGCCCATTGGAGGTAAACTCTCCTTCTCTGTCAGACCACACAACCCACAGCTGACTTGAGCGCTCTGCCTCTACTTTATAAGGGCCGTTCAGCACATCTACACGGGGTTTCTCGTAAACCTTAGGCTTTCTAAGTGCTGATTTACCAATCATGGACTGGGCCATCAGAAGCTGATTGCCTAGTAGTAAAAAAAGTATGATTGCGATATTACTTAATCTCATTTGAATCAATTTATACTGATTTCTGATATTTTGTTATTGTTGTTTCGGGCAATTCCACTGACAACTATGTCAACACGTCGCCCACTTGCCTCTAGCTGGATCTTATTGAGATAATTTTCGAGTGTGATCTCGTTTATTTTTATCTTCAATGAAGAAACATCTTTCAGTATTTCATTTCTGATTTTCCTTTTCTGCGTTCGTGCCAACTCATTGTTTGCTAACGAAGTCAATGCCTCTGACAATGTCCGCTCATCAAAAACAGGAATATGTTTAATAATTATCTCATCCTGAAGCTGTAGCGAGGCTGATGAACCATTAGAACCAACGACGACAACGTTTTTAGAAAGCTCGTCCACTTGTCCAAAATCATTGATACTCAATAGTGTAATGTCGTAGCTACCAGCTCTGTTAAACTGAAATTTTGGTGAGGAACCCGACAACGAACGACCATCACTAAGCTTCCAGATGCTTTCCATAGCATTGACTGACCTATTGTTAATCTCAATATCCTTCCCTGCTACCAAGGACTCACTATCAATTGTGAAGTCCGATTTTGGTAAAGGAGCAGTAACCAAAATTAGGGCTGTCTTTGATCGCTCAACCCCCTCCATGACTACAGTCAACTTTACAGTAAATTTCCCATTCGTATGAAATGCATGTGTTGCATCTTCACTATCTTCAATAACTGTATGATCACCAAATTCCCAACGCCAGCTACTACCATCTGGAACGCCAATCGAGCTGTTTTTAAACTCGACCTCCTGTCCCACTTTGACAGTTTGCTGATAGTCGAACTCTATCAACGGGGGTTCATTTACCACTTTGATCAACTGAAATCCTAGAAAGGCCGTGCAAATCAGCAGAACGGTGATTCCTGAAACGAAAACTATTTTATTTCTATTTGATTTACTCATTTACTCTTTCTATCGACTAAACATTATTTGTTTGTCATTTTAACAATTCCATTTCTCGACCTGAATTTTTTCCGAATACCCAATTCCAATCCGTAACCACCAAAATTAATTGAATTTATCACAGGCAGAAGCCCATTGTAGTCATCAAATTCTTCTGAGATGTAATTTGATGATTTTTGACGGGTACTTTCCAAAATATTTTTAAATCCTGTTGCTCCAACATAAATCACTAAGCCAGACTTTGATTCATAATTAAATCCTATACTAGCTGCGCCTGATACATTAAGATCATTTCTACTCAAGTCAGATAATGATGTTTGGAAATTACCGGTTTCTTGCACGTCAGAATTAAAACCATATTGTGGTATATCATTAAGCGTCTGCTGATACCTTGGGTAAAAACCAGAATAGTCAAATTCTCCGCTACCTTGATGCATCGACTGTAGATGAAAAGATACTGTCATTCCTATATTCGCATAAAATGATAAATTCGTAGAAAAATTACGTTCATACCTGAAACGAATAGGTAAATCAACGATTCTGGATTGAACCAACTCACTCATTGCGCTCCCTTCCACATTTTGGAAAAATGGAACTTCATCTGAATCCGTTGTTAGGTAGCTATAAAAATACTCGTCTAGATTGATTACATAACTGGATTCCGTCATTCCTATTCCGAAACTATATGAAAATTCTTCCGGCTCTGGGGCAGAAATCAGCTTTATGAAATTAAAAGCTACGGAATACCCGTAATCTTGCACTATTGAATGTTGGCCTAAGTTATAGTTTCGGTCAAATTGGTTAGTTGTCAAATTGTTCCATGACTGATGGTAGTTTCCAGTCAACATTTTTTCAAACTTAGGCGTCTTCTCCTCCTTTTTATAACGTAACTCGGAGTTGATCATAACAATCTGCTCGATTCTTAGATTATTCACTCTCTGATTTAGCGTATCAAATTTAATCTGTAAGCCAATTTCTGCTTCATTTGAAAATTGTCCACCCTCGCGATAATCTCCTAATGTAGATATCTTGACTTGTACAAAAACTGTCGGATCTGATAAATCTAATTCATCAAAATCAATAGCAACTCCGAGATTACTATCTACTATGATCATTTTGCGCAAGCCTGTTGGGAAATCGGATGCTACATCTCTTATATACTCAGATATGGGTTTTTGTATCTGCTGACCCACATTTCTAGTAATATAATTGGGTGTGACAAAATCAAAAACCAATGCATCTTCCGCAAATAATTTCGCAAACCGTTCTCTTTCCTGTCTACTTCCAAGTCGACCTAGCACCTCAAAATCAAAAACAATATCATCTATTTTATCACGCAGACTTTTACGCAATCTTAAATTTGAATTACCCGCTTGGCCGAAAGCAGAAATACTGAAGCAAATGAGCAATATGGTAGTTAAAAAGACCCTCATCATCTAACGAAGAGTTTTTGACTTGTTATCGTATTACCATATTGAATCATAACAAAATAGATTCCGGCACTCAGGTTCGGGTTTTGTGCAACTAGGTCAACATTCCAAGTATACGCAGCAGCCGTCTTATTACGAATTTGAGTTGGCGTAATTTCATCCCCCAGCATATTAACCACTTTCAGTACGATTTCGCCTCGGTATGGATGGCTCCACGTCATGGAGAAAACGCCTTGGTTAGGGTTTGGTGCTACGACGATGGGAATTTCGTTATTGTTGTTGTTTGGAAATTCATCATCGAATGGAGATTGATCTATAAAACCATATTGTGTCTCTCTAGAGCAACCACTTGTATTGTATACCACTACGCTGTATATATTATCGATCGTATTAAGCGGTTCAGATGAATTATAAATCTGAGAAGTTGCTCCATCTATTGATACTCCGTTCTTCATCCACTGATAAGTGGCAAACTCATCATCATATACTGCAATGAGGATATTGCTCCCTTTTAAATCAATAAAGACAGGCGGAGGAGTTGGATCGATAGTAAGCGTAACAGGCTGTGAAAAAATATCTGGACCGAAATCACTTTGGACGATTGCTCTAAATTCAAATCCATTCCATTCATCTTTGATTGAATCCGCATATAGCGTACTACTTTCAATTCCAACAAAACCATCCTGTGTGATAACATTGACAAAAACGTCATCATCAGGCCCTTTAAATTGCCACTGATACCGAACAGAAAAACTACCACTTCCAGTTACAGCAAACTTAAGCGGTTCAGACCCACAAGTTTGTAAATCGAGCGGTTGCTCCGAAATCGCTGTTGGATCAAAAAGTCTTAGTAATCCAGGATTAGCATCAATTTCATAATTCTCTGCAGATAAGCCCGACTGGTCAATCGTAAATTCGTATGTTGGATTTGAAGAATTTGGTGTTAAAGAATAGATCGGGGTTCCGTTTAGAGCCGTGAGGTTGTCATTATTTCTAAACCCAACTTGATCATCTATCGAGAAACTGAAATTAATTCCTTCAAATTCGGTGATAAACACGGTATCCTTGTCAGTGACTGTGAGGCTCAAAGGTGCCTTGGTGATTTCAAGCGTGCTTGACACTGATATTACGTTATAGCATTCATCTTCCCCTGCTTCAGAAATCGTGATTGTGTACTGTCCCGTTGCTGATTGAGAGGTAGCGCTTGAGCTAAATACTGGGTCAATATTTATATCAATAGGTGTCTCATTATTCACAAAATCATTTAGATCATAGTTAAAAGTGAATTCAGGCAAAGCATCGCCATAAATCATAGATTGATTTTCTGCCCAGGCATTAAGGTCTTTCTTAATGAAATCTATTTGTCCATTCGACGTCTCAATCAAATAATACTCATCTTCTCCTGAATTCGAAAAAGTGATTGAGAAGCCCTCAGCTACACAGTTGAAAGGAGTAGCCGTAGTTATCAACTCTGGCAATACATCTAAGCTATCTACATTGTCTGTGCCCTGAAAGCCTGAAATACTAAAATTTAAATCAGGTACTTGCTCACCATGCGTGATAGAAGCACGGTCAGCAGAAACAGATAAGATTTTTCTTACTAAAAAGGGTATTGTCGGCAAGGTAGCAATGTTAGAGTTACCAGCAACGTCAAGTGCCACACCCGCTGGAATTACGACATCAACGTACCCCACACCTACTAATTCGCTTAATGTTAGAATATATCCATTTACAGTGGCCTCAAGAGATTTTGTGACTGACGCAGACCTAGTGGTATTAACAATAACATCCTCCGGTAACAGACTTGAACGATCAAATTGAATTTCATCCGTGATGGTTATCACAAAAGTCACAGGACCATCTGTCGACTCGGATTCAGAAGGCTCTGAGATAGTCAATATTGGAGCAGTATTGTCTATCACAAAGCTGGTCTCACCTGTCGCCAATGCATTGCTATTTCCTGCGGCATCTATCACGCTCACTGACACTGTCGCCGTCTCATTCAACAAAGGACTTCCGCTACCTACGACCCAGTCATATGTCCAGACTAAAGGATTTGCTGTGGAAATCATTACTACAGAACTAACATCTGACCCTATCACTATCGTTGGCGTACCTCCTAAAGTGTTGATCTCATTAAATGTTGCCGTGATGTTTACGCTTGCACCATCTCTGACAACATTATCTCCTTCATCATCACTCAACACCACCGTCGGCGACGTATTATCTATCACAAAAATGGTTTCACCTGTTGCCAACGCATTACTATTACCTGCAACATCAGTTACCCTCACTGACACTGTAGCTATCTCGTCCAATGACGCAGTACCACTTCCGACTGTCCAAGCATACGTCCATACCAATGGATCTGCTGTAGCTATCATCGCTATAGCACTGACATCTGATCCTATCGCAATCGTTGGTGTACCTCCGAGGCTGTTGATCTCTATAAACGTTGCCGTAATTGTGACACTAGCAGCATCTTTGACAATATTATCTCCTTCATCATCACTCAAGACAACTGTAGGGGCCGTATTATCTATCACAAAGCTGGTCTCGCCAGTTGCCAATGCATTGCTATTGCCTGCTTCATCCGTTACACTCACAGACACTGTCGCCGTCTCATTCAAAGAGGCACTTCCGCTTCCTACTGTCCAAGCATATGTCCATATCAATGGATCTAATGTAGCTGTCATAGATGTAGCACTGATGTCTGAGCCTATCGCTATCGTTGGCGTACCCTCTAAGCTGTTGAGCTCTGTAAACGTTGCCGTAATCGTGACACTCGTTCCATCTCTAACAATATTATCTCCTTCATCATCACTCAAGACAACCGTAGGATTATGTGTATCTATAGCAAATACGCCTGTCTCATTGTACACTCCCTGTAAGTTCCCTGAAGCATCTAGTGCAGAAGTAACCCTTACATCTATATCGCCATTAGTAATCCCTCCATCTAGTACATCATAGGTGAATACATACGTTGTATTACTTATCCATGCCCCTGACGCATTTGCGAGTGTTGCACTCACATCATCATTTGGAAAGGTGAGTACCGGAAGAGGTGAACCGTCAGCATCCATCGCCTCGGAATAAACCACTGTTAGGGTGAACTGTGCACCCCCTGCGTTAGTGTCTGAAATTATTGAAATATTCGACATCGCTTTAATAACAGTAGGATTCAATACATCTATGTCAAACTCATCCTCAGGAGTATAGTCCTGTTGAACATTTCCATTCGCATCACGTGTCCCTGTAACATCTACTGTCACGGTCGTCGTTGACTCACCACCATCTGTTAAAGTGAAACTCTCCGTCCACTGCGTCGTGGAAGCCCACGTTCCATTCCCTGTTGTCGTCCACGTGCCTACACTAAAAGCAATCGTAGGATCCGCTGAACCAGCAGTCAACATATCCTCACTAAAGTCTATGGTCAACTCCTGAACCAAATCAGCCTCATCTATAATCGCGGTATTCGCCGAGATACTCAATGTAGGATTCAATACA
>JBLHTU010000071.1:0-16688 GCA_047627515.1 Cyclobacteriaceae bacterium
AGCTCCATGTATGCACCTCCCCACGTCCCACCGGGATAGGTGAATGCTAGACTTGAATCTCCGTTGATAGCTGTGCTTGAAGTAGTGACTGCTGGTTCTCCACCTGCACCAAATGCTGTGATAGTCAAATTGTCAAAAAGAATAAACCCATCTTGAATTCCATTTGCAGCTACTTCAGCTCCTATAGATCCTCCAAGGGATTCTTCATCTAGATCCAAAGGAGGAGCCGCAGGAGCTTCGAAATCATTTTTCTCATATACTCTGATGTAATCAACCATCATCGATTGAGGAAATGCTGTCGTCTCATCAGGATAGCCAGGCCAGTTGCCGCCTACTGCTACATTCATGATAAGGTAGAAGCTTCGTAAGAATTCCTTCATATCATCGGCAATGATCACTTCGTGCATTTGCGTATCATCCACGAAAAAAGTCATGCTTTCGGGTGTCCACGTTAGGCTAAACTTGTGATAGTCATCATTGAATGAGCCGGAAGCCAATTCATAAGTTCCTTGTTGCTCTTCTCTTTTCAATTCATTGTTAGTGAAATGCACAGTTGAGTAGACTTTGCTAGAGTTGTCACCAAGCATCTCTACGATGTCGATTTCTCCACAACCTGGCCAATCTACCTCGCTGATGTTGTCACCGAGCATCCAGATAGCAGGCCATACGCCTTGTCCGGTAGGCAGCTTTGCGCGAACATCTACTCGTCCAAAACGCATACTGAATTTGTCTTTTGTTACCACTTTAGAAGAAGTGTATCCACCAGCACCATCAGCAACGGCTGTTAGTTTTAGCACAGATAGATCTCCATCAGTTTCTATATTGGCATTGCTTGCTCCGCCGGTGTACAACTGAAGTTCATTATTTCCCCAGCCTGCAGGTAAACCAAAATCAGTTCCATCACCATTTTCAAAATCCCAATTGGTAGCATTGATCGCTGTTTCATCAAATTCATCTTGCCAGATGATCGTGTACCCTTCAGGTACATCAGATTCCGTTCCGGGATTATCATCACCTTCACCGCATGAGAATAGCATTCCCATTGATAAAAAACTAAGTAAGAGCCACACATTTTTCATCGCCATTGTTGTTAGGTTATATTGGTTTAAATATTATTTATTTGAGTGAAAACTATTCTTATCTATTTCGAATTCACTTCAAAAATCATCAAAGACAAATTTATCTCCAAGTATATAATCGCTTTATGAACTAGGATGTTTAAGCAGGCGTTTGTTTGATGTATTTGTCAATGACAATCTAATCGCAAGGTAGTATTGCCGTTCGATATGAAGTGGCAAGTAGTTTGACGTCTGATAGAAGTTGGATCATCAAAGTGGAAGTCAAATAGCCATTGCGCCCTTCGGGTAACAGTGGATCAGTATTAGCTTGAAACTGGGAATTATATGTGCTAAATTCAAAACAATACATGACTAGATTAGTCATAACTAATACCTATCGATAGATAAGATGCATAAATACTAATTATCGGATATTTACAGAAATAAGCAAATAATAATTAATCAACAATGGGAAACGACACACATCCGCACACCATGAATGGGGACATCAGTAAATGTCCTGTTATGGCACCCGCAGCGCAGCGTCATACGGCAGCTGGCGCATTGTCCAATTCTGACTGGTGGCCAAACCAGCTGAATTTAAAAATTCTTCACCAGAATTCGCCTTTGACTGATCCTATGGGACCAGACTTCAAATACTCAGAGGCTTTCAAGAGTCTTGATCTGGATGCTGTGAAAAAGGATCTTTACAGTCTTATGACAGATTCTCAAGAGTGGTGGCCAGCTGATTATGGACATTATGGTCCATTTTTTATCAGAATGGCATGGCACAGTGCGGGTACTTACAGAGTATCGGACGGTAGAGGAGGAGCATCAGCAGGTACATTAAGATTTGCGCCATTGAACAGCTGGCCTGATAATGGTAACCTTGATAAGGCACGTAGATTACTATGGCCAATCAAGCAGAAATATGGTAACAAAATTTCTTGGGCTGACCTGATGGTTTTGACTGGAAACTGTGCGTTGGAATCGATGGGATTCGAGACGTTTGGTTTCGCAGGAGGACGAGAAGATGTATGGGAACCTGAAGGTGATATTTTTTGGGGACCTGAGACAGAGTGGTTAGGTGATGAGCGTTATTCTGGTGATCGTGACCTAGCTAATCCACTTGGAGCTGTGCAGATGGGCTTGATTTATGTCAATCCTGAAGGTCCTAATGGCAAACCTGATCCAATCGCTTCAGCAAGAGACATTAGAGAGACGTTTGGCCGTATGGCTATGAACGATGAAGAAACGGTTGCTTTGATAGCAGGTGGTCATACCTTTGGAAAAGCGCATGGAGCAGCTGATCCAGGGAAATATGTTGGTCCTGAGCCAGAAGGTGCAAGTATGCAAGACCAAGGTTTCGGATGGATTAATAGTTACGGTACTGGTAACGGTGGAGACACGATCACGAGTGGGTTAGAAGGTGCTTGGACAAATACGCCAATCACCTGGGATAATAGCTACTTTGACTTGTTGTTTGGCTATGAGTGGGAGCTTACAAAAAGCCCTGCAGGTGCGCAGCAATGGAAGCCGAAAGGTGGAGCAGCGTCTGACATTGTGCCGGATGCGCATGATGCCTCTAAGAAACACGCACCGATGATGGCGACCACGGATATTGCCATGCGTGAAGATCCAGCATACCTTAAAATCTCAAAGCGTTTCCATGAGAACCCAGCTGAGTTTGCTGATGTTTTTGCAAAAGCATGGTATAAGTTGACGCACAGAGACATGGGGCCACTTTCAAGATATCTTGGAAAAGAGGTTCCTTCAGAAAAATTAATTTGGCAAGATCCCGTACCTGCAGTTGATCATCCGTTAGTCGATGAAAAAGATGTAGCAGGCTTAAAGGAGCAGATATTAGCTTCGGGCTTATCTATTGGTCAATTGGTGAATACTGCGTGGGCATCAGCGGCTACTTTCCGTGGTTCTGATAAACGAGGAGGCGCGAATGGCGCTAGAATCAGACTAGCTCCACAGAAGGATTGGGAAGTCAATCAGCCTGCTCAATTGGCGGGCATATTGTCTACACTTGAAGGTATTCAGCAAGCATTTAATTCATCACAGTCCGGTGGGAAGAAAATTTCTATGGCTGATATGATCGTATTAGCAGGAAGTGCAGCTGTCGAGAAAGCAGCAAAAGATGCTGGCCATACAGTTTCAGTAGCATTTACTGCAGGTCGTACAGATGCGACTCAAGAACAAACTGAAGTGGATTCTGTCGGGTACTTGGAGCTGCATGCAGATGGTTTCCGAAACTTTGGAAAAGGTGGTCAGAACCGAAAAGAAGAAGAGTTGTTACTCGATCGTGCACACCTACTTACGTTGACTGCACCTGAGATGACTGCACTAGTTGGCGGATTGAGAGTCTTGAATGCAAATACTGGTGGTGTACAGCACGGCGTGCTTACTGCGCGACCTGAGACATTGACTAATGACTTCTTTGTCAATTTACTAGATATGG
Organism: Cyclobacteriaceae bacterium; assembly: GCA_047627515.1. Lineage (GTDB taxonomy): Bacteria > Bacteroidota > Bacteroidia > Cytophagales > Cyclobacteriaceae > JAYPLE01. The sequence goes on from JBLHTU010000071.1 coordinate 3,526, forward strand.
GCACCAAATGGGAGGCTACATCTGAATCTGCCGAGATATTCGAAGGAAAAGATCGTAGTAGTGGTTCTGTGAAATGGACAGGGACAAGATCTGATCTTGTTTTTGGATCTAATTCTCAATTGCGTGCTTTGGCAGAAGCCTACGCGACAGACGACGCTGAGGCGAAGTTTGTTAGTGATTTTGCCAAAGCGTTTGTCAAGGTGATGAATCTTGATAGATTTGACTTAGCGTAAGTCTTAAAATGACTTATTGTAAAGGTGACTTGTTTTCAAGTCACCTTTTTTTATGCCTTTGTAAGAATGAAGTGAATCAACCTTAAGGAATTACATTGTTTCTCAAATGCAGCGACGCTAGCGCAAAGTCTGTTTTCGCTAGGTTGGATGGCTTGATGTACTATGAAGAGGTATTGATTTTCATCAAACTGTTTCTATTTTCACTCTAGCTGAACGGTAATTGTTAGAAGGTCAGCCGAACTTCCTATCAATCTGTCAACGAGATAGTACGGTTCGTTTGGTAGATCCAACACGGATTAGTCAATCCTTTGGCGAAAGCCACTCATCACTTAAGGAGCCACTAAAGCCGCTTTCTTTTAGTTATTTTTGTAACATATTTTCAAGTACCCCGACTAATTTGAAAAACGAATGTCTCAACAAGTAGAACAACCATACAAACCCACTCATCATATCAGAATCGTGACTGCAGCGTCGCTATTTGATGGTCATGATGCTGCCATCAATATCATGCGGCGGATTATCCAATCTACTGGTTGTGAGGTGATTCACCTTGGGCACAATAGATCGGTACAAGAAATTGTGGATTGTGCCATCCAAGAAGATGCTCAGGCTATTGCGATCACATCTTATCAAGGAGGGCATGTGGAATATTTTAAATATATGTTCGACTTGCTGAAAGAGCGAGGTGCTGGTCAGATTAAGCTTTTTGGCGGTGGTGGGGGAACCATATTGCCGGACGAAATCAAAGAACTGCATGCGTACGGTATTACTAAAATTTACAGTCCAGATGATGGTCGAGCAATGGGTCTGCAAGGGATGATAAATGACCTTGTCAAGCAAGCTGATTTTTCTGTTGGACATGAACTTAATGGACAAGCGAGTCGGATCAAAGACCGAAATAGTGCGGACATAGGCAGATTGATTTCTGCAGCAGAGAATTACCCTGACGATAATGCATCCATGCTTGCGGGTATTCGAGAAGAGATATCTAACAATCAAACAGCACCTGTATTGGGAATCACTGGTACTGGTGGTTCCGGAAAATCATCTTTAGTAGATGAGCTAGTCCGTCGATTTTTGGTTGATTTCGAAGATAAACGACTAGCTGTGATCTCAGTAGACCCTTCTAAAAGGAAAACTGGGGGAGCATTGCTTGGGGATCGAATCCGAATGAATGCAATTTTTAGCGACCGAATATACATGCGATCGCTTGCTACAAGACAGTCGAACTTGGCGTTGTCCAAGTATGTAAAAGATGCAGTTGATATTTGTAAAGCAGCAGGATTCGATTTGATTATACTGGAAACCTCTGGGATTGGTCAGTCGGATACAGAAATCACGGAACACAGTGACTTTGCCTTGTATGTGATGACGCCGGAATACGGTGCTGCAACGCAACTGGAAAAAATAGATATGCTAGATTTCGCTGACGTCATAGCTCTTAATAAGTTCGATAAGCGTGGTGCATTGGATGCTATCCGGGATGTAAAAAAACAGTACAAGCGAAATCATCAATTGTGGGAGACACCTGATGAAGAATTACCTGTGTTTGGTACGATGGCATCGCAATTCAACGATCCGGGGATGAATAAGCTTTACCGAGCGATCATGAGTGGTCTAGCTTCAAAAACGGATCAACTCAAGTCGACGTTTACAAAAATCGATGACCTATCTGAGAAAATCTTCATTATCCCACCAAAAAGGACGCGTTACTTATCTGAGATCACTGATGCAATACGTGACTACAACCAGCGCGCTGAACAGCAGAAGGAGGTAGCACAGAAACTGTATGGATTGGATTTATCTGCTGCTATCCTCAAGGACCAAGAGAAGGTGATAGAGGCTATCGAAGCAGCAAAAGAAAATCTTGCATTAGACCTCGATCCTCACAATAAGAAGATCCTTGATGAGTGGGAAAGTAAGAAAGCAAATTATCAAGGAGAAGAGTTTACATACGAGGTCAGAGGGAAAGCAATTAAAGTTAAGACGTCTACAACTTCTCTATCACAAACTGAGATACCAAAAGTAAGCTTACCTGCTTATGAGGGATGGGGCGATGTGCTTAAATGGTCTTTGCAAGAAAATGTACCTGGAGAGTTTCCATATACAGCCGGTGTATTTCCCTTCAAGCGAACGGGAGAAGATCCTACTAGAATGTTTGCAGGTGAAGGTGGACCAGAGCGAACCAATAAGAGGTTTCACTATGTGTCTAAAGGGCTCCCAGCTGCACGGCTTTCAACAGCCTTCGACTCCGTAACGCTTTATGGCGAAGACCCAGAGCACAGGCCAGACATTTATGGCAAAATTGGTAACTCGGGCGTAAGTATTTGTTGTTTGGATGATGCGAAGAAGTTGTACAGCGGATTTAACCTTTGTGCACCAACAACTTCTGTCTCAATGACTATCAATGGTCCTGCAGCCACTATTGCAGCATTTTTCATGAATGCAGCAATTGATCAGCAATGTGAGTTGCATATCAGGGCCAATGGATTAGAAAAAGACGTTCAAGCAAAAATTAGTAAGATATATCAAGAGTTAGGATCTGATAGACCTGTTTATCATGGCGAACTACCGGAAGGAAGTGATGGTCTCGGGCTGATGCTACTAGGCGTTACTGGAGATCAGGTATTGCCGGCCGAGATTTATCAGAAAATCAAAGCAGAGGCATTATCTAGCGTACGAGGCACGGTACAGGCGGATATATTGAAAGAAGATCAAGCTCAGAATACTTGCATTTTCTCGACTGAATTTTCTCTCAGATTGATGGGAGACGTGCAGCAGTACTTCATAGATGAGAAGGTTCGAAATTTTTACTCAGTTTCTATATCAGGTTATCACATCGCAGAGGCAGGAGCAAATCCGATTTCTCAGTTGGCTTTTACTTTGGCCAATGGGTTCACCTTCGTTGAGTACTATTTGTCAAGAGGGATGCATATCGATGAATTTGCGCCGAACCTATCCTTCTTCTTTAGTAATGGCGTGGACGCTGAGTATGCGGTCATTGGGCGGGTTGCCCGTCGCATTTGGGCGAAAGCCATGAAGTATAAGTACAATGGTAACGAGCGTTCTCAAAAACTCAAGTACCATATCCAGACAAGTGGAAGATCACTGCACGCCCAGGAGATCGACTTCAATGACATCCGGACCACGTTACAAGCTTTGTATGCGATATATGATAATTGCAACTCTCTACACACCAATGCCTACGATGAGGCGATCACGACCCCTACAGAGGGGTCGGTGCGCCGTGCAATGGCGATTCAGTTGATCATCAACAAGGAACTTGGTTTAGCCAAAAATGAGAATCCTATGCAAGGGTCTTTTATCACGGAGGAACTGACAGATTTGGTCGAAGAAGCTGTAATGACCGAGTTTGATCGCATTACTGAAAGAGGCGGAGTACTTGGTGCCATGGAAAGTATGTATCAGCGTGGTAAGATACAGGAGGAGAGCCTGTATTATGAAACTTTGAAGCATACTGGAGAGCTACCGATCATAGGAGTCAATACATTTCTGTCTTCGCAAGGGTCACCTACTATTATCCCTGATGAGGTGATTAGAGCCACTACAGAAGAAAAGGAAGCTCAGATTACTAACCTCAATTTGCTGCATAAGCGCAATGCCTCGATAACAGATAAAATGTTAGCTGACCTACAGCAGGTAGCTTTAGATAATGGCAATACATTTGATCAACTTATGGAAACGGCTAAGTTCTGTTCCCTTGGGCAAATTACGCATGCGATGTTTGAGGTAGGCGGGCAGTATAGGAGAAATATGTGATCAACTCTAACAACTTTTCATGCTTGTGTTGGATGATCTGTTTTGATATCCTAACGCAATAAAGGTGATTCAGAGACCTTTACGGCATCATCAAGTTTTTCTATGATACCAGACAAGACGACTCAGTTCTTTAGGAAGTCTGTGCATTGGCAGATCTTGCGACTCATTGGATTGAATATCAAAATGGTGAGGGTAGTCGAAGGCGGCTACTCCTCATTTTAGTAGGTATCCTTTTATGGACACCTAGAATTCAACTATTTCAAACTCAGTTCGTCTATTTTTTGCTTTTCCATCAGATGTAGTATTATCTGCAATAGGTTGCGTTTCACCAAAACCTTTGGCCTGTAGTCGGGTTTTTTCAATACCAGCGAGAATCATATAATCCACTACTGCTTGAGCTCGTTTCTGAGACAGTTGCTGATTGAGAGTCTCTGAGCCTACATCGTCAGTGTGTCCCCCGATCTCAATGATCATACTTGGATTGTCCTCTAGTAGATCTACGGCCTTGTTTAGTTCTACGTAGCTGATTGGTTTAAGCTCAGCCCGACCACTCTCAAAAAAGATATTGTTCAATACGACTTTAGTACCTTTTTCGATAGGTTCTAGCATGATGTTGAGGGATATCTCAGCGTAGGTAGTATCTGCAGGAAGCTCAAAGCTTTGAGAATAGAAAAAGAAACCCTTGCTCGTAGCAGACATGCTGTAATCACGACCGGCAGGAAGAACCACTAGATACTCACCACTTGACGAATTGCTCTTATTGACACTTAGCAACTCACCTGAATTGATATCCTCGATCAAAACTACAGCCTCTAGCGGGTCTGAAGTCTTAGAATTGGATACGATACCCTGTACAACTACTGTTGCTTTAGGTTTTAGTTCATCTGGTAACTCGATTTCGAATATTTCATAATCTCCTCCATTTTGTCTTGAAGACGAGAAGTAGCCCATGCCCAGTGCAGAGATGCTAAAGTTTGTGTCATCGCCGCCACTATTTAGAGGAGCGCCTAGATTGATAGGTAATGACCATGTTCCATTTTCAAAAACTGTGTAAAACACATCCATTCCGCCGAAACCAGGATGGCCATTAGAAGAATAGTAAAGCGTCTTTCCATCAGGGGCTAGGTACGGACTGTTTTCATTGAATGGTGTGTTGACAGTGCCACCAAGATTCTGTGGAATACCCCACACGCCATGCTGGTTTTTTTCTGTCATATAGATATCAGACCCTCCGTAACCCCCATCACGTGCGGAGGTGAAAATTATACGCTTACCGTCTGATGAAATAGTTGGTTGAGAATCCCAGTTGTCACTGTTCACAACATTTCCCATATTTTTTGGTGCAGACCAGCTAGTACCAGTCAATTCTGTAAAGTATAGATCGCAGTTTCCAATGCTTTCCTCTGATCCACATCTTACATAGATCATTAATTGCCCGTCACCTGTAAAAGCGGACCCAAAGTCGTCGCCCATTGAATTGAGGGGCTCCGGTAATAGTTCAGGAGCACTCCACATGCTATCTATTAGGTTTGAAAAGTATAGATCCTCACCATAATTATTCTTGCTGCTGTCTTTCTGATTATCAAAGCCACCTTGTCTTACACTTGTAAAGTACAACCTTGTTCCGGTAGGGCTGACTTGAGGCATATAATCGCCAGCATTGCTATTGATAGATGCTATCGCTTGGGGATCCGTCATCGTATTTGGAGTATTCCGTATACCCGGACTATTTTCTGCGTATATTTTTCTGTACATGCCTTGGTGGCGAAGCAATTCATTTGAGGGGATGTCTTCGAGCATTCGGATATATGCAGTTGCCGCGTCTCTCGCATCATCGAGTCGATTTAACTCTATCAATGCTTTGCTTGCCTCTCCGTACATACTGGCATTGTACGTCGGTGCAATTGCAATCAATCTACTAAATGAGTAGGCGGCGTCTTCGTATTTGTGATCCAGATTTAGGGCAAACCCTAAGTAATACCAAGCATCAGCATAGTCATTCTTGATTTCTAAGGACTGCTTTAATAGTTCGATTCCTTTTTCTCTATCACCGTTATTTAAAGCTCGCATTCCCTTTGCATAAGCATCTATATGCGTTTGGGCAGAAAGAGTGGAGAAAAGTCCGAAGGAAAACAGGGTAAATAGGAAGAATGCGTACTTGTTCATATTAGCTGAATTGGTATTAAACAACTAATCTACTAATAATGGTTGTAATCTATGTTTCCTGAATTGTCCTTTTTGCACTGACGATCGCCTAGGGTGGTGAAAGATCAGCTTGTTCAGTCATCATGGAAATCGGATGTTTGCTCCTAAATAAGAATTATCCAATCACTGGATTTTACTTGTATTTTATGCGAGCTGAGTGCTATTTAAATGAGAGTTCTTCAGCCCCCTCTGATCTATGCGTCAATATCAAAATCTGTATCTTACATAATGCGATTTTTTATTATTTCTATTAGTTTATTCTTAGTCGTTATACATACCGCAATCGCGCAGATACCTTGTGAAGATGGTTTTGCCAATGGATATCCGTGCTACAATGTCGATTTGATGTCCCATGTAGCACCTGAAGCACTAGAAGCCGAGTTTTTTAATGGGATATATGTCAATGATATTTGGGGCTGGACTGACCCAGATACTGGTAGAGAATATGCATTAGTAGGGTTGACCAATGGCACCTCTTTTGTTGACGTCACTGATGCCGCGAATCCGGTCGTGATTGGAAGATTGCCTGATCATGAGGAAGCAACAGCTAACAGTCGTTTAGGCCCTAATGGAGTGGAGCACGATGGTGTCCACAATAAAGCGAAATCTCTTTGGGGAGATGTAAAAACCTATCAACATTATGCCTTTATCGTTAGCGAGGATCCAGCAGGAGGAATGCAAGTTTTTGATTTGCATCAACTAAGAACGCTCCCTGAGTCGCCTCTTGTTTTTAACGAAAGTTCTCACTACGCTCAAATAGGTAACGCACACAATATTGTAATCAATGAAACAACCGGTTTTGCCTACGCCGTCGGAGCCACTACTAGTCAGCAGTGTTCAGCAGGGGGCTTACACATCATCAATATACAAGACCCACTGAACCCCACATATGCAGGTTGTTTTGATGATGATGGCTATACGCATGATGCACAAAGCGTGATCTACCAAGGTCCAGATGCAGAGTATGTTGGTCGCGAGATTATTTTTAATTCAAATGAAAACTCAATCACATTTGTAGATGTGACTGATAAATCAAATATCTCATTGATTTCTCGAACCCCTTATGATGGCTCCGCTTATACGCATCAAGGCTGGTTGACAGAAGATCATAAGTACTTCATTTCAAATGACGAATTGGACGAGTTGAATGGGTTGGTCGATGTCACGACAAGTTTTGTTTGGGATGTTTCGGATTTGGATGAGCCTGTTTTAGTCAATCGATATGCGCACCCTAGAGCAACTATTGATCATAATTTATATATGCACGAAGACGTAGTCTATCAATCAAACTATACGAGTGGATTGATCATGCTTGACGCAGAAAACATTTCTAACGATGGGCAACTTAATGAGCTAGCATATTTCGATACTTATCCCGATACCGATGCGATTGACTTTATTGGGACCTGGAGCAATTACCCCTTCTTCAAAAGCGGTCATGTCATCGTGAGTGATATGACTGGAGGACTGTTTGTCTTAAGACCCAGGTTAGCAGTACGTTTTGTTGTGCAGCCCCAGGACGTAACTGCCTGCGCCGGGGAACAGTCATCTTTTAGCGTCAGCGCATCAGGAGATGTAGAAGCGTATCAATGGGAGATAGACCTTGGTAGTGGTTTTGTGGCGGTCGAGAGTGACCTTTTCGTCAGTGGGACACAAAGTAGTGATATGATATTATCAGAGATAGATGAACCTCTTGACGGGGCGTCTTTTCGATGCAAAATAAGCACATACTCCCAGGAGGTGTATTTCTCAGCTATTGCGACTTTAGAAGTACAGCAGGAGCCAGAAGCAAGTTTTGACTATTTGCTAGAGGGTACGCGATTAACACTTGCTAATCAGTCTGTCAATGACGAGAAATTTTATTGGGATTTTGGTGATGGGACGCCTTTTGACTCTATTAATTCAGTCACAATTCACAGGTACCCATCAGAATCTAACACATACGACGTATCCCTTCGCGTTATGAACGAATGTGGTGAAGACCTATTAATAGAAAACATATCTGTAGTTGTATTGGGGATCTTGACTGATGAGGTATTTATTTACCCTAACCCGGCTAAGGGTTATATGAAGGTAGACGTACCTGACAATTTTGAACTAGTACGCATGCGGGTTCTGGATTTGCAAGGTAAAGTGCGCGCAGAGAGCTCCACTGTAGAGCTTGATTTGAAAAACTTGGATGCAGGTATATACTTAGTGAAGTTACTGTCAGCTAAAGCAGATCAATCGACTGTTCGTAAGCTTATCATCAACTAATTATCTGGAAGATTTATTTTAAGAAAAAGGCTAGTAAAATAATTTTAAAACGAGAAATCAGCTATGATTAGGTCCTATTATTCTTTTCCTTTCTTGGTCGTTTTTTTTGTTTTCTCCTGTAACGAACCGGCTACAGATCAGTTGGTCGATTATCTAAAATCGAGTGCCGCGATAGAAGGGAGCGAATCATACCTAGCCAGCCCTTATGTTGCAGCAGGTGATCGAGTATATATTGTAGGGCATCAAGATGGCACATTTCCAGATCTTGGATGGCATGTGCAAAACGAGATGGGGGGTATATGGGATCATCCGATCAAGCTGATGGATGGATATACTCTCTCCATTGGTATAGATGGCGAGGCTGCAGAATGCCTACCGCCTGCTGAAACTTTTGTCAATTTTCCGATTGGTAACCAGCATACATATCCACTGGTGAGCGGTCTGCTCATTGATCGCTTTCAAATTGTTCCTGATGGAGTGGAGGGAGTTGTCATCGAATACCAGATAGAAAACAATACAGATCAAGCTAAGGACGTTGTTTTGCAGTTTGGTAGTATGATTGATCTGAGGCCAGTTTGGCTGGCTGAGCGCCAAAAGATTCTGGATGGGAAAGATATCTTTTACTATGATATGGAGCAGCAATTGATACACGCCAAAGACTCATTAAATCCTTGGTTTCTAACGATTTCCTCCGATTTCCCCATCAAGCATGTGACAGCAGGTATTGGCTGCCAGCCACATGCAGGAAATGGCATCGATGCCATGATGACGCAGGAGTTTTCAATTGATGCTGGGTCAATTCAACCAGTTCGATATTTTGTGGCAGGTTCATACCAAAGTTCGGCCGAAGCAACCACTACGAACCAGCTTCTAAAATCAAGTTATGGCAACTTGATTTCTGCCAAAACGCGCCGATATGAGCAGCTACAGCAACGAAATACTTTAGTTACTGATGATGATGGGATCAATCAGATGTATGAATGGGTTCGATACAATACGGATTGGTTGATGCGTGATGTGCCTGAAGTAGGTAGAGGGCTCTCTGCTGGTATTCCAGATTATCCGTGGTGGTTTGGAACGGACAACGGCTATGCGATCGAAGGTATGCTAGCCTATGGAATGTTAGAAGAAGCAGTTAGCACGATTGATTTGATTACCAGACTTTCGGACGACGCCAATGATAACAGTGGACAGATCATGCATGAAGCATCTACTAATGGTGTCGTATTTAATCCAGGCAATCTAAATACTACGCCGAAATTTATTCACGCTATGTGGCAAACGTACAGATGGGTGGGTTCAGATAGTTTACTCATTGATTACTGGCCCATCGCGCAACGAGGTGTTGAATGGATCGAGCATCAAGATAAAGACGGAAATGGCTATCCCGATGGGCCTGGTATGATGGAAATAGATGGGTTACACACTGAGATGATCGATGTGATAGCCTACTTAGAGCAGGGGTACAGAGCGGCAGCTTATCTTGCCTATGCAGTGGGAGAGACCGTGATGGCTGACATATACCTTCGCAAATCAGCACTGCTAATCAAGAAGATCAATAGTGAGTGGTGGGTCGAAGACTTTCAGTCCTTCGCCGATTTCAGATCTGATCACAAGCAAGCTGTAGAGTTGATTGAAGCTGCAATTGTTCGCTCTGACACGATTAATAAGCCTTGGTCTGTAGAGGAGTTACAAAGCACACTACTTGAGATCAAAGGTAATCCGACAAAAGAAACAAGCGGTTATGTCGTTCATCATAACTGGGTGGTGAATACTCCGATGGAGACTGGATCTGCGGATTCAGAAAAGGCCTTGTTGGCATTAGGGACTGCTCAAAAGTATCATAATCGGTTTGGAATGTTTGTGACGGGAATTGATCGGGATGAAGCGCAGGAGCAAGCCACGCAGTGGAAGGCGTTCAGTTACGTCGGCGCAGTGATGACATTACCCACAGGAGTGCAAGCTATCGCCGCAGCTAATTATGGGCAAGTAGATCTTGCCTATGCATACCTGAAGAACTTAGAAAACTCATTTAGCTATGCCTTGCCCGGTTCAATGTACGAGGTAAGCCCAGATTTCGGAATGATTGCTCAGGCCTGGAACGCGTACGCTGTCGCAGTGCCAGTGGTCATGCACTTCTTTGGGATACAGCCTGATGCGGCAAATAAAACTGTTCGCGTCAAATTGAATCTTCCTTCGCAATGGGAAACTGCAAGCCTTGAACGGGTAAGAATTGGAGAAAATCAGCTTACTATTCGTTTCGAACTCATTGGAGGGAAACGTAACGTGACGTTGATCCAGACCGTTGCTGACTGGAAAATCATGTTTGATGCTCAAGTGAATCAAATTCAGACCAGTGAAGATGGCTTGATCAACAGTCCGGAAGGCATTTTTGTCTTGACCGGCAATAGACAGGAGATTACTTATTGAAAGACAAGTAGCTGATAACCAACTATTGTTTTTTCAGTCACCACGGTGAGCATGGATAAAGCAATTTCGATCTCTGTATTTACGGATTCGAAAGCATAATTCCTGCCAATCAACGATTGTCCACAAACGAAAATTTCTACTTTCGCTTCTCTCAATTGTTTGATTAACTCTAGGTTGGGGTTCTTGATACCATACTTAGCTTCATAGCCTTCATGGGACAATACTAAGGGAGTAGCACCTCCATGTACCGCTACCGCTACCTTTATATTTTCAGGAGCAATCCCACCTGCGGCATGCAGATTTAGCATACGCGCGACATTATTTAAGCCAGCATTGATTTGCTCAGGATCAGATATAGTAGTTTTTAGATCGATCACGATCTTGTATTCAAGGTTTGGGTTTGGTTGCTTGGCCTCTTCTATTGCCAAGATGATTCCAAAGTCCTTGATGATTTCACTAGATTTTACCTGGCCAAGTAAAGAATGTCCGGCGGCTATCAGAATAAAAATTACTTTGTTTTTTAGCATGATTCTAGCTTGGAAAAATAAGGGTGAAAGTACTGCCTTCATTTGGGCTACTAGTCACCTCAATCGATCCATTATTCATCTTGACAAAATCTTGGCAGATGACTAACCCAAAACCGGAACCAGTTTCATTAGCTGTGCCTTTTGTAGAATCTATGTCTCCTGAGAATAGCTTCTTCAAGGTCACTTTGTCCATGCCAACTCCCTCATCAGATACTATAATGTGAACGTTATCTTGATGTTTTTCTGTGTCAAACATAATAGTGCCGCCTCTGTTAGAGTATTTAATAGCGTTGTAGAATATATTTCTTAAAATCACCTTGATCATTTGTGCATCAAGCATTGCTGAATATTCTGCCGAAGCTTTATTTATTACTTTTAGATGCTTATCATCAGCCAGCATTTGCTGTTCATTGATTGCACTATCTATGACCGTCTTTACTACGACGGTCTCTTTATGTACTTTGTCATCGACGATTCCGGCGCGTGACCATTCGAAAACGTTATTTAGCAGAAGATTAACCTTTGCCAATTGCTGACTGATAAGAGGGAGTTGACTTTCGAGTTCTTTTGGGTCCAAAAGCTTATGATGTAGGATGTCAATGATGCCATATAGTGATTGTAAAGGTCCTCTGATGTCATGCGCAGTAATCGCCATGATTTTATTTTTCAATGAGTTAAGATTGTCAAGCTCTTTTCGCTGATTCTCAATGAGGAGGTTTTTAGCTCTTAGATCACTATTCTTACGGTTAATCAGTCTTTGCCTCAGATAAAAGACAATTGATATGGCAAGGGTAAGAATGGCTATAAAAGAGCTAGCAATGGCAACTAGCTTTTGATTTTTGGCTTTTAACTGCGAAATCTCTTGCTGCTTGATTAATCCTTGTTTTTCTTTTTCTGACTGATTAAAGCTAAACAGCTCTAACTTGTTAATAGCTTGAGAGTTTTGAATACTGTCCTCGTACAATTCAGCTAGTTTTAGTGCTGCAAATGCCTCTTCAATTCTATTATCTTTTTCCAGTATTCTACTATATGATGACTGTGTAATGGTGATTAATTCTTTGACATTTGTTTGCTTCGCATGTTCTGTTGCAAATTCAATGAGAGGCAAACTCTTATGCAGTTCTCCGGCTTCTAGGTGAATGATCGATTGAAGTTGTGCTACCCTGATGAGCGCCCTGATATCTCCATATTTCTGCGCTAGTGAGTCACACTCATAAAGGATTTCTAAAGAGCTGTCAATTTCGCCTTGGCGGTATCGCAAATGGGCAACATTAAATAATAAAATAGGAAGGTAACTGGTCTGAATCTTGTCTATGATAGTGTAAGCCTGATCAAAATAACCTTCAGCGGAATCAAGTTTGTTCATGTCCATTAGCGCTTTGCCAATGTTGTTGTAGATCCCAAATTTTATGAATGAGTCTTCAAGGTCTTGAAAAATAGGAATAGCTTTTTGATAGTATATGACAGCATTTAAATTATCCCCACTACCTGCGAAAATGGATCCAATTCTCATGTAGATTTTACTAAGCAATAATGGATTATTAAAACTCTCAGCTTCCTTTAGGCATTGCTGCAGTTCACTTAAAGCTTGCGCCAAGTTTCCTTTGGACCAGTAGGCAGAAGCGATACGCAAGTGAATATTTGCTATTTCCTCTGGTGTTAGGGATTTTGAGTACTCCAATGCAAGCGCTTGCTGTGCGTAGGATAAGGCAAGATCTGGCTGTTTGTATAC
>JBLHTU010000072.1:0-16561 GCA_047627515.1 Cyclobacteriaceae bacterium
GAGGAGGTGTTGGTTGATAAGGGAAGCGTAACGATCAATGGCGTTAGTCTCACTTGCTTTGAGACATCAATAGATCAGTTTAAAGTCGCTATTATTCCGTACACCTATGAGCATACAAATTTCAATGCCTTACGACCAGGCATGAACGTGAATTTGGAATTTGATATCTTGGGTAAATATGTGAAACGTTTACTTGGAAAGTAGCACTGGAGCAATACGTTTTAAGAGTAACCAGCCAAGTATTGCTAAGGAGCTACCTACAAGCATTCCTGCGAGCACATCGCCAGGGAAATGAACACCTAGATAAACTCTTGAATAGCTGACCAAAATAGCCCAAGTAAGTAAGGCTACTGTCCAGTTTCTCTTACCAAAAAGCATTAAGTAGCTGATTGCCAATCCCATTGTATTAGCTGCATGGGAAGAGGCAAAACCATATTTCCTGCCACATCCTTTTGGCAGGTAGATGTCTACGATTGTGGGATCATTACAGGGGCGAAGACGCTCGAAAAATGGCTTCATAATCCCAGAAGTAATGTGATCGCTTAGAGCAAATACGATCAGGATATATGTCAGTGGCATCCAAAAATGGTATCCGTATTTTTTGTACAAAGCAAAGATTAGCAACAAGTACATGGGTACCCATATATACTTGGCTGATAGAAGTATCATTACTTGGTCAAGATATGGCGACCCTAGACCATTTAGGAACTTGAAAAGGGATAAATCGATATCTAGTAGGAAATCAATCACTGTTTGACCCAGTCTATTCCTTTTTTTAGCAGAGTTTGTGTTTGGTGTTCAGCTGACCCTGCTTCAGGTTGATAATTGTATTGCCAATTGGCAATAGGGGGCATACTCATGAGTATAGACTCAGTTCTTCCATCGGTATCCAATCCAAATTTGGTGCCTTTGTCCCATACAAGATTAAACTCAACATATCTTCCACGTCTAAGTGATTGCCACAATGTTGCTGCATTATCATATGGTTTTGAATGATTCTTCTTCATTAATTGGGTGTAGATGTCGGTAAACGAATCACCGACGGACTGCACAAAATTCCATATTTGGTCGAAAGTCATTTCTTCATTCTCAGATAATCGATCGAAAAATATCCCACCGATTCCTCTTGTTTCATTTCGATGCTTTAAGAAAAAGTAGTCATCAGCCCACTTCTTGAATCTGTCATAATAGGATGGATGCGCCTGATCACAAACCTGCTTCAATGCACAGTGAAAGAATATGGCATCCTCCTGATCTATATAATGTGGCGTAAGGTCTATTCCGCCACCAAACCAATACATACCATTATCTAGTTCGAAATACCGTACGTTCATATGTATGATAGGCACATGAGGGTTTGCTGGATGAAGGACAATTGATACGCCCGTAGCAAAAAACTGACCTTCAGGCAGGCTTAAGCCTTTTTGAATAGCAATAGGTGTAATTCCTTCTACAGAGGAGAAATTTACTCCTCCCTTTTCAATAATCTGTCCATGGGTCAAAACACGTGATCGTCCGCCGCCGCCTCCTGGACGTTCCCATTTATCTTCTTGGAAAAGTCCCTGACCATCTGCGCGCTCGATGCCTGAGCATATGCGGTCTTGCAAACTTTTAAACCTTTCAGCAATTTGTTCTTTGTTTCTCATATTAGAAAGGGAGTCCAATACCCAAAGTGATGTTAGTCTTGTTTTGTAGTATACTTCTTTGCGTGGGAGTAAGATTTCCAATTTTTCCAAATGGTACTTGGTCAATTACCCATCGTTGACCTGGCAGTTGTCCAGGGTCATGTACTTGCACTGCAGCATCCAGCCTAAAAACGAAAAAGGAAAAGTCAAGTCTTAAGCCTGCGCCAGCACCGATTGCAATTTCTCGATAAAATGAACTGAGCTTGAAAAAACCATTGTCTCCTGTCTCATCGTTGAGGTTAAAATTCGAATTAGTTAGCCAAATGTTACCTGCATCCACAAAGAGAGCATAATCCACAAATCCAATAAGATTTCTTCTGAACTCTATGGATGCTTCTAAAATCATATCTCCACCTTGTTCCAAATCAAAATTAATTAGATCGAGCGATGGATCCATTGTATCGATATTTTCCACTAAACCGTATGATCCAGGGCCCAATCTGCGGACTGGCCATGCACGAATGCTATTACTACCTCCTATATAAAATCGTTTTTCATAGGGCATGGATGGTTCTGGGCCATAAGGGAAAGCGTAACCAGCATTGACTCTAAATGCAAGGTCAGATTTGCGATTCAGTGAAATTGTTCGACGGTAGTCAGCCTGAACTTTAGCCCATCGGAACAGAGAAAAATCTTCAGTATCTAGTATTCGATTTTCAGTAAAAAAGTCTTCCCCCAGTAGGTTAATCAGGTTTCCGCCTGTTTCCATAAAAAGTCTTAAAAAGGAACTTTCGTTTGTCTTGGTAGAGTTATCAAAATTGAACAGTGCCTCGAAGGACGTATTACTAATTACCGAAGACCTGAAGGCAGCATCTAAAGCCCCATTTCCACTGATCAGTTGTTCATCTAGAAAATCTCGAAATTGATCATTTATATCGCGAACGTCGATATAGCTGAAGGTGATAGGTGAGAAGGTAAATTGGGATTGATTTTCATTTTGCCACCTATAGAGCAAACCAAATTCGACAATGGCCCTTTTATACTCAGAAGCTCTGTCTTCGTAATTATAAGAAAGACTGGTCTGGGTTTGTGGATTGATAGGATCAATTTTCGACTTTAGTTCTTCAAAAAATGGAAAAATAAATCTCGGAAAGACAAGAGTAGCTGATGCTCCATATTGAAAGAGCGTATACTGAGAGGTTTCGTTCTCGACATTAGAGATTCCTTGCACTGAAAAATTACCTTGAAGATCAAAGGTCTCTAGTGACCCAAAAGCATTTCTTTTCTTTAATCCCAGATTAACGAACGGGCCGGGTAATTGCTGCGATGCGGAAACGGCACCTACCTCCATCGTAGTTTGAAAGCGATCTAACGGGCGAGTAAAAATATTAGCAATCAACGAGTGATCGTTGATTGAATCGTAATTAATATTTACAAACCTAAAGGCATCCAAGAAGCTAAGTTGCTTTTGTGTTTTAATCGTAAGTGCTCTGCTGTAAATACTGTCCTTTTTGATAGCCAATCTTCTGTGCAGGATCTTGGGACTGTACAATATCTTGCCGAATTGATAACTATTTCCTAGGTATGTTTCACTTTGAAGGCCCGCTTTCGTGCTTTCATTGACATAAAAAATGATAGAATCAACGGTAAACTGCTTGTGGTTGCCGTCAGCAGGTTTGCTTATTTTCTTTGTTAATAGGATCTTATTGTCACTCAGGGTGATGGTATCAATTACAAATGTTGTGTATTGTCTGTCAAAGTCGAAATAGCCATTATTTGATAGTAGGTCGTATATCCTATTTCGTTCATCGTCAAGTGCATTTTGTCCGTATCTCTGCGCCTTTTTGATGGGTGACTTATCTTGATTTAGATTGACTAAGGCCTTAATTTGATCATCATCAATGTCTAAATGAATTGAATCGATGATAAAGGGCTCTCTTGGGTCGATATCAAATCGCAAACGCTTTTTAGTTTTAGATACGTCAATGACAGAATAGACACTTGAGGTGTTGAAGTATCCATTAGTGGAAAGATATGTGTTGATACGCATCAGTGTCAAGGCACATTTAGAGGTATCCAATACCGAAAGAGTTTCTCCAGTTCTCATCAACCAGTTACCCTGATTTAACTTGACCTTAAGCTCATCAGCGCGCCGAGTCTTTTTATCAAGTAGTCTGGTTTTTCTCTTCTCGTTTTCAGTGCTGTCTATTTTTCTAGCATATTTATTTTCGACTCTTACTTTTTTTGCTTCTACTTTTTCTTCGTTGAATGTACTTTGCCCTAATTCGTATGCATGGGCTAGATAAGCAATAGGGATAAAGCTGAAAAGACGTGAATTCGGCGTATTCGCTATGAGCTTTTCAGTTTCAGTCTTTAGAGATCCGTTGAGACCTACTATTTCTGCCTTCTTAATAACCAGACTTTGATTAGTTTCGAGGTATCTAGTACCCATGCAGCTGGAGAGAGTAAGTATTGCTACAAAGAGTAGGGGTGCGGAACCAGAGAAGATCCAAATTGATTTTTTAGTTATGCCATCAAAGAGTACCCTTAAGTCCATTCGTGCTTTAAAATTAAAGAAATACAGAGCGAATACAGGTAAGTTTTTAGTAGAAGGCATAAAAAGTGTAAAAGAAGTGCTGGCCTCGGATATGAAAGTAGATCATGTCCTTGTTACTGAGGATTTTGCCAGTCAGATAACGCACGAAAACCGCGAAATAGTTGGTAAAAATGAATTAAAAGAGGTGTCGAATCTTTCGACCAACGAATCATGTATTGCAGTTGTTTCGATGCACGTAACCGATCATAGAATCCTGGATAAAGAGATTTGCATTTACCTTGATGGGATTACTGATCCAGGCAACCTTGGAACGATCGTAAGGTCGCTCGATTGGTTCGGTTATAATCAAGTCTTTTGCTCTCTGGATACGGTTGATTACTATAATTCAAAAACGGTAATGGCAACTATGGGTTCCTTTACACGAATCAAACCAACTTACATTGATTTATCTGAGCTTGCTAATGAGCTTAAGGGATCTAGGTTGTACGGCATGTCATTGGAAGGTACCCCTATCCGGAAGGTGCAAATTGAGGCACCAGCTATCATTATCATGGGTAGTGAATCTCATGGGATAAGAAAGGAAACCGATCAGTTATTGGACGAGCGAATTAGTATTCCTGGGAAGGGTAGGGCTGAATCACTTAATGTGGCAATGGCAACTACACTCATACTTTATGATCTATCTATTCGTTGATTTCGAGGTATCTGGAAATCAGTTGTTTTGTAGAAGCGTCATGTTGATTTCCCACAGTTCCTGATTTGATCTCTGCTAGCACACTACTGGCTAGCTGCTTTCCTAGTTCTACTCCCCATTGATCAAAACTGTAGATATTCCAAATCACGCCCTGGACAAATATCTTGTGTTCATACATAGCAATCAATCGACCAAGTGACTTGGGTGTAAGTGACTCTATAAGTATGGACGTGGTAGGTCTATTTCCCTGAAATACTTTGTGGGGTAGAAGCTGTTCGATTTCTGCTTCTGATTTTCCTGCTTTTAATAATTCTTCCTTTACCACTTCAGCTTTTTTACCAGTCATTAATGCTTCAGTTTGGGCAATAAAGTTGGCAATTAACTTATCATGGTGGTCCTGATAGGTATGTGATGGTTTTGCAAAAGCGATAAAATCTGCCGGTATTAATTTGGTGCCTTGATGGATGAGTTGATAGAAAGCATGTTGGCCATTTGTACCGGGTTCACCCCAAATAATTGGTCCTGTCTGGTAATTGACCTGCTCTTGTGTACGAGAGACGTATTTGCCATTGCTTTCCATATCAGCTTGTTGCAAGTATCGGCTCAAGTGAGTCAAAAGGTGGTCGTAAGCTAGAATTGCCTGAGATTCGCAAGAAAAGAAATTATTGTACCATATGCCGATAAATGCAAGCATAGTCGGAATATTCTCTTGCAAGGGGGAGTTTTCAAAATGATGGTCCATCGATTCTGCACCTCTTAGTAGGTCTTCAAAATGGTCATATCCAACAGTACAAGCTATACTTAGACCGATTGAAGACCAAAGTGAGTATCTACCTCCAACCCAATCCCAAAAAACAAACATGTTTTTTGGGTCAATACCAAAATCAACGACTTTGGTTTGATTAGTAGAAACGGCGACAAAGTGCTTAGACACATGACCTTTGTCCTTGGCATGAGATAAGAACCAATCTCTAGCTGAATTGGCATTGGTCATGGTTTCCTGTGTAGTAAAGGTCTTTGACGCAATGATGAAAAGAGTAGTTTCAGGATCAACTTGTTCCAATACCTCTATCAAATGGCTTGCATCCACATTGGACACAAAGAATGGCTTAATGGCAGGCTTCCAGTATCTTTTCAGTGCATTGATCACCATAAAAGGCCCTAGGTCAGAACCACCGATTCCAATGTTAACAATGCTCTCTATGGGCTTGCCAGTATAGCCTGTTACCTTGTTTGTATGTAGTCTCTTGGTGAATTCCTTGATTTTATCCAGTTCGGCAAACACGAAAGGCATAACATTCTCACCATCTACCTCCATCGGCTTATTGGATAGATTTCTTAAAGCCGTGTGAAGCACAGCTCTCTTTTCTGTTTGATTGATAGCTTCTCCTGAAAATAATGCCTTTTTCGCATCAGTAAGTTTGCACTCATTAGCGAGTGATTCGAACAGTCGTACTGTTTCTTGGTCAATATGATTTTTGGAAAAATCAACAAAAAAATCATCTGATTCGATAGATAGCTCCGTTGATCTATTTTTCTCTTCTTTAAAGAGTTCTAGCAAGCTATTCTTTGATATGGCATCAAAATGCTTTCTAAGTTGGTCCCAACTGGACGTGCGCTCAGGGTTCACTGACGGAAACATCGGCTATAAATTTTGTGAAGCGAAAAGGTAATCTATCGAATCTTGCGAATGATCAAGGTCTAACGAATATGAAGATCATGTAAGCAACAAAGCCTATCAAATACAGGATTCCTTCGGCTCTATCTAGTTTGTATTTCGCTAGCGTAAACATGAATATGAACAACATAAATGTCCCCAACATAACAATGTAGAGATCAACGTTCAAATCAACATTGTAATTCAACGGGGAATGTACTACAGCTGTAGTGCCAAGCACAAGGAGTAGATTGAAGATATTGGATCCAACAATATTTCCGACGGCGAGATCTGATTTCTTGTGGAACGCGGCAACAGCTGAGGTAGCCAGTTCAGGTAAGGAAGTTCCCGCTGCGAGTATTGTGAGACCGATAATTTTCTCACTGACGTTAAAGCTTTTGGCGATTTGGGTAGCGTTGTCTACTATAATATTACCACCGATCACTAAACCCGCTACACCAAAAATGATCATTAAGGTTGTTTTCAGACTACCAAAAATGACAATGTCTTCAAGCTCTCCATCTGGATTCCTTTGAAGGTTCATGAAGATATAACCGATGAATAACAAGAACATCGCTAATAAGATGATTCCATCAACGACACCAAGTTCGTTGGACGTTCTACCAAAAAAGAGCGTATCGTTTACTAGTATGAAAAAGACAAATGTTGCGACCAAAGAATAAGGAATCTCTTTCCAGAGAGCATTTTTCTGGACAGTCAAAGGATAAATGACTGCACTTATTCCTAGTATGAGGAAAAGATTGAAAATATTAGAACCAATGATGTTACCAAATACGACATCATTATTACCAGCGGAAGTCTCAACAGACCCAGCTACAAGGTTCACAACTAATTCAGGTGCTGAAGTGCCCATTGCCACCACCGTAAGACCGATAGCAATATCTGAAATATTGAATCGCTTAGCAAGTGAAGAAGCACCGTTTACTAAAAAATCTGCGCCTTTAATCAAAAGCACAAAACCAACTATTACAAGTACTAGGTTAATTAGAATCTCCAAATCAATGATTTTTAGGTAACGGGTCTATTTATCTTAGGTGATTATTGAATTGAAATCGCGGCAAAGTAACTATTCATCTTTAAATTATCGAACTTTGTGAAGGATTAATTTCATAAAGTTTCTATTTCAGATTTTAATCTGTCAATTTTCGCACTCATCTCTTTCACTCCTTCAAAATACTCATTCATGTTCAAAATAATCCTATTCACCGAATAATAAAATTTTATCTTCGGTTCGGTACCGCTAGGTCTAATAGAGATTTTTGTACCATCTACGGTTATGAATTGAAGTACATTAGATACCGGAAAACTGATAATGGTAACCTCTCCGGTGGATAAGTTTTTACTTGTGCTATTTTGGTAATCAACCAATGTGATTACTTCTGAATTGTCTAAAAATTTCGGCGGCGCAGACCTAAAGGATTTCATCATAGACTGAATTTCTTCAGCTCCAGACTTACCTTTTTTAGTGACGGAGTGTAATCCTTCTTGAAATAAGCCACATTCGACAGCTATTTCTTTTAATAAATCAAAAAGTGTTTTCCCATTGTTCTTAGCCCAAGCAGTCATTTCGGCAATTAGGGCACATGCAGCAATTGCATCTTTGTCTCTGACCTTGTCGCCAATCAAATAGCCATAGCTTTCTTCTCCGCCACCGATGAAAGTTTCCTTCCCTTCAAGTGATTTGATAAGTGCTGCGATGAATTTAAATCCAGTCAAAGTATCGTAAATCTTCACTTCGAATTTATCTGCGATAGCTTTAATTAGCTCTGTGGTAACAATGGTTTTGACAACATATTCGTTGCCTGTTAGCTTTCCATTCTCTTTCCATTTAAGGAGTAGGTAGTAGACTAATAGAGCACCTGTTTGATTGCCATTGAGAAGTTGAAACTCATTATCTGAGTTTTTCGCAGCAATCCCCACACGATCTGCATCAGGATCTGTGGCCATCACTAAGTCTGCATCGAGCTCATTAGCTTTTGCCAAAGCGAGTGTCAACGCTTCTGCTTCTTCTGGATTTGGGTAAACTACGGTTGGGAAATCGCCATCAGGCTTTGCTTGTTGCTCGACCACGGAGACGTTCTTAAACCCAAAACGTTTAAGGATTTCAGGAACTAGCGTAATTCCTGTGCCGTGGATAGATGAGAAAATAATCTTTAGATCCGACTGAGCTGCTATAGCATCCTTTGATAAAGTCAGTGACTCAATTGTGGCTAGGTATTTTTGATCAATCTCGTGGCCGATAGATTTGATAAGTGCGTCATTGCCAGAAAACTTAACATCGTCGATCGATTGTATTGCCTGCACTTCCTTGATTACATTGGTATCATGAGGGGCAATCATTTGCGCTCCATCATCCCAGTATGCTTTGTAGCCATTGTATTCTTTTGGGTTGTGTGAAGCAGTAATGACTACTCCACTTTTACATCTGAGCTCTCTGATTGCAAAACTTAGCTCTGGCGTAGGTCTGAGTTCATCGAAAAGAAATACTTCAATGCCATTGGCACTGAAAACTTGTGCTGTTGTTTCCGCGAAATACCGACTATTATTCCTGCTATCGTGCGCAATTGCTACGCTAATTGGCTCTCCTTGAAAATTCTTTTTGAGATAATTGGACAAGCCTTGGGTTGCCATACCTATCGTGTACTTATTGATTCGATTAGAACCAATACCCATTAGACCTCTCAATCCACCTGTGCCGAACTCAAGGTCTTTGTAAAAACTATCAATGAACTCTGTTTCGTTCAAAGTTTTTAGCGTCCGAATTTCATTTTTTGACTGCGAGTCAAGCTGCTCGCTAGCTAACCATTTTTCTGATTTTTGTTCAGGAGTCATTGTTTTAAATTCAAGTAGTGGACAATTGATATTAAAGTTAACAGTTTTGTGTAGCGATTCAAGGACAATATGACTTTAACCTCTATGAGAGGAAGTAGTTGAACTTAATTAGAATCCGATTTTTTTCCTTACGCGTGACATAACTTTCTCAGCGACTGTAGCAGCTTTTTGTTCTCCTTGCTCTAGAACTGATTCAAGAGCAGCAGGATCCGACATTAACTCGTCGTATGTTTTTCTCTCTTCTTTGTATTTTTCCATCAAGAGCGCTAGTAGTTCCTGTTTGGCATGACCATAGCCAAAATTACCAGCTAAATATTTTTGTCGTAGCTGCTCTGTTTGATCGCTCTCTCCCAGAAGCTCATATAATTTGAAGACATTACAAGTGTCGGGATTTTTCGGAACTTCCATGGGTGTACTATCTGTTATGATAGACATCACTTGCTTTTTTAGCGCCTTATCTGATTGGAAAATGTCAATAATGTTACCATATGATTTACTCATTTTTTGCCCATCAGTTCCTGGTATGGTCATGACTTGATCATCGATTCTTGACTCTGGCACCACAAAGGTTTCCCCATATTGTTGATTGAAGCTGCTAGCCAAATCTCTAGAGATTTCGAGGTGCTGTCTTTGATCTTTTCCAACAGGGACAATATCCGCATCATACAATAATATATCTGCAGTCATCAATACAGGATAGGTAAATAGTCCAGCATTTACGTCGGCTAATCGATCCGATTTGTCCTTGAAACTATGTGCATTGGCGAGCATAGGGAAAGGCGTATAGCAATTGAGGTACCAAGCAAGTTCACAGACTACAGGCACTTTTGATTGTCTGTAAAAAGTATTAGTGGACGTATCAAACCCACAGGCTATCCAGGCAGCCGCAACCGCTAGTGTGTTTTCCTTTCTCACAGCTGCATCTTTGATAGTAGTCAAAGAATGTAAATCAGCAATGAAGAAGAAGGAGTCATTCTTTTCGTTCTTGGATAATTCGATGGCGGGGAGAATGGCACCAAGTAAATTTCCAAGATGAGGCTTTCCTGAGCTTTGAATACCTGTAAGGATTCTTGACATGCTTTTTTATTTGCAAACCTAAATTCTCGATCTGACAATACATAGCATTGAATTAAATAGTCAGTTGGCTTAGCTTTGATGAAAAAATGAATGCTACGTATATTTAACTTTTGCCTTAGTTCTATCCTTAGCTTACAGTTACTTTGTCAAGCACCTGTAAGCTTTGAAGAAACACTTCATGATTTCGGTGCGTTAGAGGAAGCTCAAGGTTCGGCGACTTACACATTCATTTTCACCAACACTTCGTCAGATCCTGTTACGATTACAAATGTCAAAGCTTCGTGCGGTTGCACAACACCTAATTGGACGAGGACAGCTGTAGCTTCAGGCGGGACGGGTGAGATCCAAGCCAAGTACAGCACAATTAACCGCCCGGGTAGTTTTCATAAATCTCTGAAAATTAATTGGTCAAACGGTGCTCAAAGTGCTTTATATATTAAGGGGTCTGTTAATCCAAAACCTAGAACTCCCATCGAAGATTTTCCAGTTGAAAAAGGTTCTTTCAGGGCGAAAAAGGCTGTTTTTAATTTCGGGAATATGAGTACGGAAAAGTCTATCAAGAAGTCTTTTGCATTGTACAATGACAGTGACGATACGGTTTACTTTGTCCCCGAAAAGCATATAATGCCTGATTTCATCACTTTTATCATTGGATCCGACACGGTTTTACCAAAATCGAAAGTTAGGGTGTCATTTGAAGTAGATCCCACAAAAAGGGATAAGCTAGGTTTTAACGCACTGAATTTAGTGCTAGCAACTACAGATGAATTAATGCCTGTAAAGTCCTATCCATTTTATGTCACTATGGAGGAGTATTTTGCTCCACTAACAGAGCAGGAAGCCATACAAGCTCCACGTTTAACAGTTGATGACTCTACGGTCGATTTTGGCTCGATGTCAGGTAATACCATTGCTGAGAAAATCATAACGATTTCTAACACAGGAAACTCCACTTTAAATATTAGGCAAATAGATTCAAATTGCGATTGTGTCACTTTTCTCAGTAGCAGCGCGGATATCAAAAGTGGGAAATCATCAGAAGTGAAGGTTAGCTTCGATGCCTCAAATAGAAAAGGCCGACAGTATAAAATGATCAGCCTTTTTTCTAATGATCCTCTGAGACCAACTCAAACAATTTCCATTAAAGCTAACGTAGCTCAATGAGGACTGGGTTGGTTCTTTGCCTATTTCCAGCTATTATTCTCTCGGTTGACATCAGCCATTCGTTCAGAGGGATCGATTTCTATTGTAGATATATCCAATAAATCGATTTCAGTGCTGAGTTCGTAGGTTGGATGTGTCCAATACCAATCCTTTTCTATCATTCTCGTCATATCGTCTTCAGCCTTCTTTTCTCCTCTCATCAGTCCGATTGGGACGTAATACAATACTTTGGTGCCGTCCTTTTTGGTAATCAATAAGTCAATCGGCATAGGTATTTTTCCGACTCTAGACAAAGAAACTACTGCTTTGCCCTCTAGAGATGTTACAGTATCGATGGCGTAGTCGATCGTTTTAGTCGTATTCACCCAGTAATCATAGTACCAGTTGAGCTCAAGTCCGGAGGTCTTTTCCATCACACGGATAAAATCATTCATATCAGGGTGTTTGAATTTCCATTCATTGAAATACCTGATTAGTCCTTCGTTTCGAGCTTCTTCACCGATCACATATCCTAGCTGAGCAAGGCTTACCGCTCCTTTGCTGTACGCTGCTCTGCCGTAGGCAAAATTGGTTTCGTACTGATCACTATGTGTAGACATTGGCTCTTCTTTACCGCTGCTCGCCAAAGCAAAATAACCTCTGTAGCTACCGCTAGTAGGTCTAGTTGATTCACTACCAAAGAGATTAGCCATTGTGATACTGGTTGCGTAGGACGTATATCCTTCGTCCATCCATGCATAATAGCTTTCATTTGTACCTAGAATTCCTTGGTACCAACTATGCAAGGCTTCGTGTACTGTCACTCCCACTAAACTTTGAAGACTTCTATGCCCTGTAATAAGAGTGGACATTGCGTACTCCATGCCACCATCACCACCTTGCACAACTGAAAATTCAGGATAAGGGTAGGTGCCAAAGTTCTTATTCAAAAACTGAAAAGCCTTGATTGTATAATCTGGGAGCTCTGACCAATTAGACGTAGCACTATCTTCCTCATATAGAAAATGTAGTTTGGGTCCTCCTGGTACTTGAGCAATTACATGCTTGTAGTCAGGGTCTGCTGCCCACATGAAATCATGAACGTTTTCACTAAAGAACTTCCATGTTTGAGTTTTTCCTTTTCTTTTTGGCTCTTTCAGGCCTTCATCTTGATACCCGTATCCGACTTCATTGCCGTTCTGCAGGACACCAGTGCCTCCTAAGACATACGTTTTATCAATCGTGATATTCACTTTGTAGTTTCCCCATGGAGCGTAGAACTCTCTTGCAACATAAGGATGCGCATGCCAGCCAGACTCATCATATTCTGCCATTTTAGGATACCATTGTGCCATAGAATAGGAGATACCTTCTTTGTTGTCACGACCACTTCTTCTTATTTGCTTTGGAACTTGGCCTTCAAAAGTCATATCAAAAGTGGTGGATTGCCCAGGAAGTAGGGGAGTTGAAAGGCTTACTTCTAAGACGGTGCTCTCTGTTTTGTGTGAAAGAGACGTTCCATCCTGCGACAGGGAATTCACACGTAAGTAGCCTATTTCATTAGATTCTAGCTTATTGATCCGGTCCATTACGCGTTGGTCAGGATCCTCGATTGTTCTGCTTCTCATATCCATCATGCTATTTGGCTGAAATGCATTGAAGTATAAATGATAAAATACAGAGGAAAGTGTATCCGGTGAGTTGTTGGTGTAAATCAGTTTCTGTGTACCTGTGTATTGATGTGATTTGACATCGAAATTGACATCCATTTGATAATCAACAGCTTGTTGCCAGTAGCCAGGCTGCGCAAGTACCGATAATGATAAGCAGAGAGCGAGTATTGGGAGAATCGTTTTCATATAATAAATGTATTTGTGTAAAAATGTAAAGGCATCACGATACTACCGAGTGATTTTACATACTCGCGATTATGTGCTTACAAGGGGTAATATATCCTTTGGGAAAAAACTCGACGGACTAAACGTCTATTTTGGCATACTTTGCGTTTTTCTCAATAAATTCTCTACGAGGGGCGACTTCATCGCCCATTAGAACCGTAAACAATTTGTCCGCGTCAGCTGCGGAATCAATAGTCACTTGTTTTAGTGATCTAACCTCAGGGTTCATAGTTGTAGTCCAAAGTTGTTCAGGGTTCATTTCCCCCAGACCTTTGTAACGTTGAACGTTTACAGAGTCTTCTTTGCCTTCATCTGCAATCTCAAGTATCGTTCTTTGTCTATCTTCCTCAGACCAAGCATACTTTTCAGTTTTACCTTTCTTGAGCAGATAAAGCGGTGGCAAAGCGATATACAAATACCCTTTTTCGATAAGGTCTTTCATGTATCGGAAGAAAAAGGTGAGGATTAAGGTCCTAATGTGACTACCATCCACATCCGCATCCGTCATGATGATAACCTTATGATACCTTAATTTCTCAAGGTTTAAAGCTTTTTCGTCTTCTGGAGTACCAAAGGAAACGCCTAATGCAGTGATCATGTTTTTGATCTCTTCATTGTCATAGATCTTATGCTCTTGCGCTTTCTCTACGTTTAGTATTTTACCTCTCAAGGGTAAAATAGCTTGGAACCTCCTGTTTCTGCCTTGCTTAGCAGACCCACCAGCAGAATCACCTTCGACGAGGTAAATTTCACATTGTGCAGGATCTTTCTCAGAGCAATCGGCCAACTTACCCGGCAAACCAGTACCACTCAGGACATTTTTCCGCTGTACCATCTCACGTGCTTTTCTAGCAGCATGTCTGGCTTGGGCGGCAAGAATCACTTTTGAGATTATTAATTTTGCTTCCTTTGGATTTTCTTCTAAGTAAGCACCCAGCATTTCGCCCACAGTAGTGTCTACTGAGCCCATCACGTCAGAGTTTCCTAGTTTCGTCTTCGTCTGACCTTCGAATTGTGGCTCAGCTACTTTTACTGATATAACTGCCGTTAGGCCTTCTCGGAAATCATCTCCTGCGATGTCTATTTTGACCTTTTCTAGAAGTCCACTTTTATCAGCATACGATTTGAGCGTACGTGTCAAAGCCCTTCTGAAACCTGCAACGTGCGTACCACCCTCAATCGTATTGATATTATTCACATAAGAGATGACATGTTCACTGTAGGAAGTATTGTAGGTCAAGGCAACTTGAACAGGTATTCCTCCTTTGTCACCCTCCATTAATACTGGTTTTGGAAGGAAATTTTCTCTTAGCTCATCTATGTATTCGACAAACTCAACAAGTCCACCTTCGGAAAAGAACTCGTCGTACTTATCTTTTCCATCGTCGTCCTGCTCTCTGCGATCCGTAAGATGAATTTTGATACCAGAATTAAGGAATGAAAGCTCTCTCAGACGAGAAGCAACTGTATCATAGTTGTATTCAGTAATTGTGAAAATACTATCATCCGGCTTGAAATGAATGATAGTACCATTGATATCAGTGTCACCAATCTCGGTTACTTTATCTTGAGGAATCCCCTTAGAATAGTGCTGCTGGTATATTTTACCATCTCTATGAACGGTTGCTTGCAGCATTGTGGAGAGTGCGTTGACACACGAAACCCCAACGCCGTGAAGTCCTCCAGACACTTTGTACGTGTCTTTATCAAATTTACCACCCGCATGGAGTACAGTCATTACAACCTCGAGAGCCGATCTTTTTTCTTTTTCATGATAATCCGTCGGAATACCACGTCCATTATCAGTAACAGTTACTGAATTATCAGTATTGAGCACAACTTTGATCTCGTCACAGTAGCCAGCAAGAGCTTCATCAATTGAATTATCCACTACCTCCCATACCAGATGATGAAGTCCTTTGTAGCCTACATCCCCGATATACATGGCTGGTCGTTTCCGAACTGCCTCAAGGCCCTCAAGGACCTGAATATTACTAGCTGAATAATTACTCTTTGATGACGAATCGCTTTCTTTCATATCATACTTTTGAAAGATGCAAAAATAGCAAAAAAGTATGGCAATAGTGACATTGCTTTTGTAAGAAAGCCATGCTAAGTTTACAACTAAGACTTTAGTTTATGAAGGGGTATTTATTCGTTTGTTTTATCTTATTGTCTGGAGCTCTATTTGCTCAGACGAGTGAGACTATTGTGAGCACGGCGGACGAGGTAGCTAGGAAAGGGCTTTACGAGAAGCAAGTTGCTAGAATGGAAGCATTTGATAGGGATCCAGAGCGGTTTATTGACTCCATTCACAACGTGAAAAATGATCAAAAATATGAATAGGCTTTTAAAAGACTAGCTTCATATCAGGCAAATCAGTCCATTGGTACCTTTCGTTTGATCGATTTAAGTAATATGAAGTTGCTGGCACTTACGCCTTTTGTACTAAAGGCGGCTTCAGTCGAGCGCTTAATCCTGGATGATAATTGCATCAATAAGCTACCTCGGCAAGTTGGCGTTTCTGAAAAGGGTTAGTTGGGATTATAATGTTACTAATGGTAGGATTAAGCTTCCAAAAAGCACCAGTATCGAGAAATTGTCATTGGATCAGAACAACCTCAGCCGGGTTCCTAAAGTAAAAAGGTTGAAAAAACTGACTGCATTGAGCCTTTCCAGCAACCAGATCAATGCTTTTCCAGTGAAGCAATTGGCCAAAGCAAAAAAACTCAAAGAGATCGAGATTAAAGAAAACCCACTAAGTATCGGTTTTGCTGAATACGAGAAGTTGATAGGAGTAGAGGTGCTAAAGCTCAATAAATGTGATATTAGTTCTATCGACCCATCATTTTATCGATTGCCGGCTCTAAAGGAGTTGCGGCTACAAGAGAATTTGCTTACAAATCTACCAAATGGCATATCGGCTCTTGAACAGCTTTCAAAAATTTATTCTATAAATTTCATTTTGAAAGTGTGCCCGTAGATTTTTTTGAATTACCTAGTTTGTTGATCGCTGATTTCTACTATAATAATTTATCTACTATACCTGCTTCTATT
>JBLHTU010000073.1:0-16455 GCA_047627515.1 Cyclobacteriaceae bacterium
CACTACCGGATACATTCCTGCTAGAATACTACGGACGAGGTAGTGTTCTTTGAACTGACTGAAGAAATAACTCACGATCACCATCAAAGATGCGGAAGGTAAAAAGATGCCGATAGTAGCTAGGACAGCTCCATATATACCAGATACCTTGTATCCGATGAAAGTCGCCGAGATGAGAATGGGTCCAGGAGTGATCTGACCAAGCGTAATAGCTGCATTAAATTCCTCTGAAGAGATCCAACCTAAACGCTCAACGACAAGGTCATACAATAAAGGAATCATTACATATCCGCCTCCAAATAACGTGAGACTTACTTTTGAGAACTGTAAGAGCAACTGGCGATTGATTGGTTCTGAAAATATGTAAAGTATCGTCATCACTAAAATAATGATGCACACATCCATCCAAATTTGCCAGTCTCTCAGATTAATGGATTGGTCTAAGTGCTTCACTTTTCTATGAAAGAACAGGCCTGTCACTGCACCGACCAGCAGAAAAAGAATGATGCTAACCTTGGCTGATAACAGGACAAGTGCCAAGAAGCTTGCCACAAGCAATAGGCGCTGCCAGTTACTTGATATCTGCTTCTTGCTGATATTGATTCCGACGGAAATGATCACCGCGATTACTACTGTAATCGCGCCACTGATAAAACCATGCACCCATGGCTGGTTACCAACCTGCTTGAACCCGATAGCTAAGGCAATCATCAGAAGAAATGACGGAAGTAGTACTGCGGAAATCGAAACAAATGCCCCGACAAATCCGCGTATTTTATATCCAAGAAATGCAATGATATTAACTGCCAACGGACCTGGTAACACAGATGCGACTGCAATTGCATCTAATAAGTCCTCCTGAGTCAAAAAACCTTTTTCGCCAATTAGCTTCTTCTCCACAATAGCGATCAAGCTCATATGTCCACCAAAAGAAGTGATCCCTATTTGGAAAAACATCCTGAAAAGCGCTGCCAGACTACGCAAGACTAGTGGAGTGATAGTTGGAATTACTTCTCGAACTTGACTTTTTCATCTCCCTTTTTGTAGTCCAAATAATAGAAGACAAGATTCATCATCTCGTCCACAGTTCGCCATCCATACGTAACATTGCGAGGTGGGAAATATTGATTAAGTGGGTTATTGACTGTATTGTCATAGGCGGCGATAGCATAGATAACGCTACCTGCCGGGATCTTCAAATAGCCTTCAAACTGATACATAGTTTGCCAATTAAAATCCCACTTAGGAATCCTGATTAAAGGGATCGTATCGCTAGCAAGCGTAACAGCATATGACTCAAAAGACTTCCCCAGGTAATGCATATGAGGCATCACGGATATCAAAGAAATGTCTGACTCAATCGTATCTGACTGTATGAAAAATGTAGGCTTTTGATCGGCAGGAAGAAAAAATGGCTGATTGACAATGTCATTTTCCCTTAATATCATCGTCTGCACCTCTCGCTTCACTTTCTTTTTTGAGAAATATAATTGAATGGCGGACCGATCACTCTGTATGCTTGAAGACGGCGCATAATGAATATTTAGTACTAAGTCTGTATTTGCGTATAGCTTCTTCCCGACTCCATCTGGAAAGAATAAGGGAAAATTACCGGGCACCCAACCATATAGAAAATCGTCAGCCAAAGGCACCTTCTGAAAGTCATATACACTAGGGTCCATTTCTGACAGACCGTCAATGCCCTCAATATTGTTGGTTGTATCTGCCATAATCCGGCTATGATGGACATACCTACTGTTCCCTGGGATAAATTCAATCGCCTGTAGATACTTGTCTTCTTCAATATTGGTAGGCATATGAAAAAAACGGAAATCATCTATACCCTTTGCGGGTATCTGATACACATTATTCATTTCCACTCGGAGATCTGGTGACTTGTTGGGAATTAAGCCGTCAGGTATCTCCAACGTATCGACAGGAATACCCGCAACTTTCCCTGATTTGATCCAATCAACGATCGACTCAATCTCCTTGTCGGTCAAGCCACGTTCATTTAGATAATTCTGATACGTTGGATCCGCGTACCACGGGGGCATGTATCGGTTTTTTATAACATACTGAATCATATTGGACCTATTTGCTAGGTCTTCATATGTGAGCAAACTGAATGGGCCTGATTGACCCGGCTGATGGCACTGCACACAATTTTGATAAATGATAGGCTGGATATCTCTATAATAAGTTTGATCTAAATCTTGCCCCATCAACAGCGATCTAGTCGCTAGCAGAAGAACATACAAAGAAATAATTCGCAAAATTAGTCTTGAATCAGGCATCCTATTGCTTCTGTTTTACTGACCTGAACAGAACTACCAATAGCCCATGCAGCGATTACATCATCGACAAATAATTCTGTAGCTGCTGGTCGATACTTACCCAGGGCAACAAACCAATTATCTATGGCACCTTGATAAATGACCTGTCCTTGACTATCCACTAAGAAAACTTCCGGAGTGACTGTAGCCCCCATATAACTAGTGAGTAGCTGTCGTTCATCGTTGATAATGGGAAAATCAAACTGAAACTCTGATTTAAAGGTCTCTATCTGTTCCCTTGTCACACCTAGGTTTGGCTGCACACCAATAAGGCTAACCATATCCTTCTCTGAGAGTAGCCGAATCTTACTTGCATACTTCTGTGAAATGGGGCAATCGGGATTTAAATAAACAAACAAAAACAGGAGCGAATCATTAGGTACAATATTCACCTCAACTCCTGAGTACTCTTTCAATTCAATCGTTTGAAGATCATCATAAAAAGAAGATTGACTGGATACCAAAAAAAATAAGTGAGCTAAATAAAATACATTCATCAGCATATCTGTCCTCTACTCTAGTGTTATACCTAAATTATTAATCACTGGATTCATGCGATCAATGGAATATCCTCGCCAATAGGTACCATCCTTACCATCATATTTCCAAACTACTTCCTTATCATATGTCACTTCCCAAAACCCATAGTCCCCTTCACAAATCAATGTATTGCCATTAGAAAGACGTTCTGCTCCTGATATTCTACCATATGAAAGGTTGGCGTCCTCAAAACTCCACACCACTTTTGGCTCCTGCCAACTAATAAACTCTCCAGTCATTTCTGGTAATTCCAACTCCATCACTTGGGAGGCCTTTGCCTTTAGGCCATTGTTATATACCATCAAATGCCCTGCACCTCTCCGACCGATAGGAATCAGGGAAGGGTTATGAACTCTATCAAAAAGCACTTCCCCCTTGCCCTCGAAAGTTTCTGGATTCCCAAAACGATATACCAAATCGCCACCTACACCATAATTACCCCCACGACTCATCGCTGTTTCATTTGAGCTGGTCGAATGATCAATGACCCATACCTCGCTATAATGATTGACACTCATGAAAATCAGATCGCGATCCTCATCATACAACAGACCATTGGCATGCATAATATCCCCGTCTTTACGAAGATTATAATTAATATCAATACGATTTCGAAGATCGAAAAGATCTCCGTAGTTCTCCGCAAGAAGATCTTTGTCCTGCGCAATATGATCCCAACTGCGCCATTGCCATACAATCTCTGAGGTTGCAGTGTCGACTTCTATGATTTTTTCTGGAAAAAGATCGTTTTCAGTGACCGTTCCATGCTTTCTAGCTTCGCTGGCAGGAATCCTTTCCCAGGCCAGCATCAACAAATTCCCATTGGGTAAAAATACACTTTCATGATGGCTCAGCAGATCTGCAGTTCGATACTCAAATTGCCAGAGTACTTCACCAGAAGGGCTAATAATCTGTGTCAAACCCGAATAACCACCCCCAAAAGTGAACTCAGGATTATCTGCCTTGAACATTGCTAATACATCCCCTGAGGGCAATAGCTTCAGATCATTTCCCAATGATCTCTCGAATATCCAGCTCTTATGAATTGTACCCGATTTATCAGTCAAAAAAGCATTCTTACCTCCTCCTACGACTGCGAATACTAGCTCACTGCTTGCCTTCTCAGCAATCAAAGTATCGATTTCTTCAGCAAGAACAGCATACGACAGATTACCAGCTCCATTTTGCCCATTAGGCGACTGGCAATAAGTCATCGCTGTTAGTAAAATAACAATTGGCAAGCATGAAGTTCGATTCATCAAAAAAGTATTAGCATAAAAAAAGGCCACTCTAAAAGAGTGGCCTTAAAAATAAGTATTCTATAATTATAAGCTACAAAGGTTGACTACGACTCTTCCCGAAGGAGGAGAAGGTCCCCAACTAGCTATCTCAGTCCCATCAGGATAAGTGATCTGGTAAGTAATCTCAGAATCCCAGTCACCAGAAACGAACTCGAAATAAATTTCGCTTTCTGCTCCAGTAGTAGGAATCGTCCAAGAATCTGAAGCTCCTGTAGTGAATGTGTAAAAAGTGGAAACTCCATCAATTACCATGTTCACACCGCCATCATTCCATCCATCACCATAAGAATCCTGTCCATCGATGATAAAATTACCAGCAACAGGGGGAATAACTTGTGAACAGATTACTGCCCAGTTGAAACTACAGTTTGCACCAGGAAATTCTAGACAAATACTGTCATTCCAAGTATCAAACTTTCTACCATCAGCAGTGTAAAGTATCCAGCTAAGCGAAAAAGAATCACCATCAACGAACGGCTGAGTAGTTGCTTCTCTGTTAGGCTTCAACGGGTTACCGAATACATTCTGCACAGGATCATCACCAACCTCTAATGTATCGTAGGCAAATGTTGCGCTGCTAAAAAGAGCGTATACATCCGCTTGCGAGATACCTAGGGCAGTCGTTGTACGGTTAGCAGGTACCGAAGCACCATCTAGCGTAAGAAAGGGTACTGAACCATGATTGGCAATTTTAGAACCACCTTCCCAGTCAGTATATTCTTCCGTAAAGGAGATGAAAAACTCAACCCTTTCTACAGTGTTCTTTCTGTCGATAGAAATCCACTGAAAGTCAAACGAAAGCACATCTCCCGTATTCTGATATAAGAAATTCTCAACATCAGTACTTCTCTGTATGAATCCATGCACGGCCGTTTCAGGCACTGGCTCAGGAACCAAACTCTCATCTGTACAAGCAAAAACTACAAATACAGACAAAAGCAACAATAAACTATATTTCTTTAATCTCATGCTCTTACTATTTAATTGTATTTGAATAATTGACTATCCCAAAATATACCTGAAGCACCATCAGAAACAAGAATGTCTGTTAGGTTACTGTTCAAGTTGAACTCTGAAATCGGATAGGTCCATCGGATAGGGAAATCTCTCTGTCCAGATGTACCACCTGTAGCTCTGAAAGTCGGATATTGGATATCTGCAATACCCCTACTACCACTTTGCTCAGCTTTCATTCTAGGGTAGTCAGATCTACGATGAGAATTATACAATTCCAATCCAGCACCCCACATAGAGTACCAAGCCTCTTTGAATACTACATTCATCTTGTCACCAGCTGCATCATAACGAGCTAGGGCCGCAATAGTGTAATCAGCAGGATCTACAACATGATCATGCGCAGTCGCTGCAGAAATAGCAGCAGCAGTCATAGCAGTCGCATCAGTTCCGGCAATCGCAGTAGAAGCAGACTCAACCAAATCAAAAGACAGGTCAAGGAAGTTTGCTAACTCAGTTCTTGCCGCAGCCTCATCATTGTAGATTTGTAGATAAGCTTCCATTTTGTACAAGCTCACCATTGGAGCTGTAATGAAAAACGTAGAGCCATCTCCTAGACCCAATCCATCGGATGAGTTGATCTTACTAACACCATCGTCAAACTGGCCACCCATCGGGTAGACACCTGGTGCAGTTCTCAAAGCACCATCCAAAGGAACTCCTGATGGATCTCCTTTATCTCTTCCGAAGAAACTAGCAATATATCCTCTATCTCCATTTGAAGTTACATCTGTAATTACACCCGCTCCTTGAAGCTCAGTCATTACATTCTCATTTAAGACCATGTAACCATAAATACATGCACTGTTCTGAGAACAAGGCGTTGTATTCTGATCTGTAGGATCTTCTTGATCGAGAATCGCTGTAGTTTGTCTGTTGAAGTAATATGCAATCCGAGGATCTCCATTGATCAACATCTCATACATCAATTGATGTGAAATGTAAGAGAAAGCATTGTCACCACCATACACAGCGCCCATCCAAGGATGACGCTGACCTTGATCCACATTTGTATTGTAACGGAAACCAAAGTTGTCAGCATTACTACTGATCATCTCTCCAGAATTGTTATCAATCAAATCACGAATCTCAGCATCAACACCAGAACCGTAAGAAAAGCCAGTTGCACCACGAACCTGAATAAGCATCTTCAGCTTAAGTGAGTACGCAGCAGCTTTCCAGCTATCGATATCACCACGGTAGATCAAATCACCTTCTGGCTCTAATACGGCAACGTCCAAATTAGCAATCGCCTGATCCACTAACTCAAAACATGCTGTGTAAATATCAGCTTGCGCATCAAAAGCAGGGTTTACATTACCATCATCATTCCCTAGAGAAGCTTCGCTAAATGGCACATCTCCGAAAAGATCAACCATAGTAGTGAAGATATGAGCTTTAAGAACTTGCCCAACAGCTAACGCTGCTGGTGTTAGTAAAACGTCATTGGCATCTGTAACACCAGCAGACTTGATGTACTCATCAAGATCCGCAACTTCGTTTAGGTACACACTTCTCCAAATTCCATCAAATGAGTTTTGAGTAAACCCTAAACCATCTGAGTTGGAAGTATGTCCCATAATACCAGCTGACACATTGTGCATAAACTGGTAATCTCCCGCCCAATCATACTGGATAGAAGGCAACAGCAAATCTGCCGTCGTCACTATCGGGTTGTTGGGGTCCACATTTATATCTAAATCGTAGAAGTCACAGCTAAATGCAAAAAACATTGTAGCGGCAACTAAAGTGAATTTCTTTAACATAGTTTTCAGTTTTAAAAATTAGAATGTAACTGATAAATTCACACCGAACCTTCGTGTTGTAGGCGTAGCTCCAAGGTCAAAACCTTGTAGGTTACTCGCAGAAGTTGAACCTAATACTTCAGGATCAAAATTCAAATCTTCTGGGAAGTTAGGCGCGTTATACCACAAGTTTCTACCGGACAAAGAAATGTTAGCAGATCCAAAAGGAGTCTTAGAAAGAAGCGTTTTAGGGAAATCATATCCTAAAGAAAGCTCTCTTAATCTGACAATAGTTGCATCGTACACATTCACCTCTGTAGCTCCGTAGGCAGCAAATCCATTAGAGAAGTACCAGTCAAAAGACGAGATACCAGTCGTATTTTGGATAGCGGCACCATCTTCACCAAGTATAGGATCAAGCGAAGACCGGTCACCATAGACGCCAGGCACAACTCGTACAGCCTCTCTATCAACCGAGTAAGCTAACTGGCCTCTCAATTTCAAAGAAGCAGCCGTATAAGAAACCATGTCTCCACCTTGTTTCCAATCGAATAAAGCATTCAAAGTAAATCCTTTGAAACGAAGTGAATTCGTAACTCCCAACACAAAGTCCGGGTTTGGATTACCAATGATATGCGATCCATCATCTGTAATAGGCGTACCCAAAGCTCGGTCAATCAACATGTTACCTGCATCGTCTCTTGCGATACGCGTACCATATATCTGTCCGTATTGCTCACCCGTTCTGTGAATCACAGACACAGGATCACCTGCAGTCGATCCAGCACCAGAAACAATAATGTCCCCACCTTCACCAGAGAAGATAATCTCAGAAACAATTTTCGTGAATGCAATACCTACATTCCACTCGAAACCATTACTCAATGAAACTGGAGTAGCATTTATACCTACTTCCCATCCCGAGTTCTGAATTTCTCCAGAGTTAATCACTGAACGAGAGAAACCACTTGAAGCAGCTACATCAGCTGATACAATTTGATCAAATGAGTTTTTCTTGAACCAAGTGATATCTGCAGTGATCTTATCATTGAACAATCGAGTATCAACTCCAATTTCAATTTCAGAAGTCAACTCATTTTGAAGATTCAGGTTATTCAATCGGTTACCAAGAGATACTCTGTTCAAACCATTGAATGCCTGCTGTACTCCAAATACAGTCTGAAGTCTGTAAGGAAGTGCTTCATTACCCACTTGTGCGTAACCAATTCTCAGTTTACCATAGTTTAATATGTTAGAGCTGATATTGAATGCATCTGTGAAGATGAATGAAGTACTCACACTTGGATAGAAATAACTTCTATTAGCTTCCGGAAGTGTAGAAGAAATATCATTTCTTCCCATCAGATTCAAGAAAAAGAAATCTCTGAACGATACGGAGTAATCTGCATAGAAAGCGTAGAATCTCTGTAATCTAGTTTGCTCAAAAGTTGTTTGAGTCAAAGAGTTATTAGATCTACCAATACCTCTAACCACTAGGTTTTGACCTACTGCGCTATATCTTTCAAATCTTCTTTCGTTGACGTTATGCCCCACAGTCAATCGCATATTGATATCACTATTGATATCCTTAGTTGCGGTCAATATGAAGTTAGCATCGATTTCTCTGTTCTGGAGAATGTCAGAGGCTGAGAACCCAAACGGGAATGCTACGCCACCTTTTTCTCTGAAATCTCTTCTAGAATCCGTATACTGGTTGAAACCACCTTTTGCAGTAGCTGTTAACCAGTCTGTGATATCATACGTAAATGTGACATTACCATAAACTCTGTTTACATCACTTGTATACTTATTGTTCTCTGTTAACCATCTAGGGTTATCAAGTGCACGATAGAAAATATTGTCACCATTGACAGGATTTTTATACGGATACTCGTTTAGGTTGAAGTTTCTAGGCAAGTAAAAAAGTCTAGAGAAAATCGATCCACCAGAACCCCCACCATAATCCGAATTGTAAGATGCTCCTGTAGGAGGCGCAGCTTGCGTCGTATTCACGTAGTTGATACTTCCTTGGACATAAAGACCATTTTGAAGTGTAGTATTGATACCAAAACCAATGGCAGTACGACCAACACTAGAATTAGGTACTACACCTGTATTTTCGGTTCTCGATAGCGTGAAATTCACAGAAGCTCTTTCTGAAGTAGACGTGATGTTCAAAGCATTTTCGAACAAACTACCATCCTGAAAGAAACCACCTACGTTATCGTGTGGCTGCAGTCTAACTGGAACCGCAAGGTTCACACCAGGATTATCAGGCCAAGGAAGGATATCACCCGTACCGTTTACGAAATTATCCCCTTGGAAACTCCATCCATCTCTCAACATCAAGTCAGGCAAGAATTGTTGCTGACCGAAGTTTCTACCAATACCTGTCAAAGGGTGTGGTGCCCAACCGTCAGGATAGTACTCTGAAAGTGAAGAACCGACCACTGACTGAGTATAATTTGTTCCATACTCAGCATTGATTCTATCTACTTCAGCAGGAAAAGGTTGTCCCCAGTTACCAATGAAACCACCATTGTACACTTGGTTTGACCCTTGCATGTACACATCTTGGTAGTTAGGTAGACCTGCGATTTGCTCAACACTATAACTAGAGCTGAAACGCACTTCCAAGCCTTTGTTGCTTGACCTTCTGTTGGCCTTAGTTGTGATTAAGATTACACCGTTTGATGCTCTTGAACCATAAAGTGCAGCAGCAGCAGCACCCTTAAGTACAGTTACATTTTCGATGTTGTTAGGATCAATATCAAAAGCCCTGTTAGAAACAACAGTGTTTTGGCTAAAGTTATCTGTCTCTGTTACGCTGTTATCAAACGGCACACCATCGACTACGAACAAAGGCTGAGTATTTCCAGTCATTGATGCGTAACCACGTATGTTGATCCTTGTAGATTGACCAGGAGCACCACCACCACCTTGGATGTTTACTCCAGGTACTTTAGATGTCAATGATCTAATCGCATCCGGCTCAGAACGCTTTGCTATCTGATCCGAACTAAGGGTTGACACCGAATATCCTAGTGCCGCTTTGCTACGTTCCACACCCAAAGCTGTTACAACAACTTCACTTAGTGTTTCCACGTCCTCATTCATTGCAACGTCTACAATAGACCTTGCTCCAATTTCAACTTCTTGAGTAGCTAACCCAATAAAGCTAAAAACCAGGGTTCCTCCTTCTTCCGGAACACTTACTCGGTAATTACCGTCTAAGTCAGTAGTAGCACCTGTCGTAGTTCCTTTCAGAATTACGTTAACACCTGGTACTCCACCATTGTCCGATTCAGAAGTAACCCTACCCGATACCGTTCTCTGCGCCCAGGCTGTGCCGAAGACGAAAAGAAAAGAGATACTTAAAAGTAGAATCCTCTTCATATTAAATTGATTTTTAAAAAGTGAACATTATATTATCCAAACACTAAAATATACTATTTCACTAATATTAAAAATCGAAGAATATCTTTCTATACCTCGGCTATCTATTGGAATATTTTACGTTTTGAAGTTTTCGCCCAATAATGTTAACTAATGTTAATTAAACAGCGATATATTCAGAATAAACTTAGTTATCCGGCTGATTAAACATTTTTTATTTTTTCTTGTTCATTGAATTTTTTTCAAATAAAATCTCTTTCACTTCAAAATCAATACGACGATTTCGAGAATCTTGCGTGTTTTTTTCAATAAGTGGGTGAAGAGAGCCGTACCCTTTGAAGCTAATTTGATCAGGAGAAACATTTAATTTCAATAAATATTGATACACCGCTTCAGCCCGCTTTTGAGATAGCCGTTGGTTATAATCAGAGTCCCCTACGCTATCCGTGTGCCCGCTGACCTCCACGTTAAAAGCTAGCTCCTGTATGAAATGAGCAATTTTATTTAATTCAGACAGTGACTTCTCTGATAATGCATAGCTATCAAACTCAAAGAATATATTTTCAAGGGTGAGTTTAATACCCGGTCTAATCTTTCTAAGCTGAATATGCAAAGTATCCGGTGCTAGTTCATCATTGGTGGAGAAGCTAAAGTCCTCAAACAGATATCCCGCTGCCTCTACCCAGACACCGTAAGTACCCTCTTCATTTAGGGTAAAGAAATACTTGCCTGATTGGCTGTCAGAAGTAGTCCGATATGTATCCTCATTCTTGAGTAAATCCGATAAGATAATTGAGGCGGTAATTGGAAATCCTGATTGCTCATCTGTTACAGTACCTGTTACATATACAGCCCTTCGGTTGACTAACGGTTGACTATCAAAACTGGCACGTACTAGTTTACTAACCACTTGCCCAAATGCTGATTTGCTCTCTTGTGCAAAAAACCCTCTTTTACCATCTCCCGAAACGACCATAGAAACCTGATCTAAATGATCGTTGATACCGTAGCCTAAGTTCATCACTTCTGATCGAGTAGTATCTGGTAAACTTATCTGGTATAAATCAAAACCTCCAAAACCAACTCTGCCATTGGACCCGAAAAAGAGATCTTGATTATTGGCATGAATAAAAGGTGTGACTTCGTCTTTCTTACTATTAATAGTCGGTCCTAAGTTCTGAGGTGGAAACCATTGATTCAGTTTATACTCACTTACCCAAACATCACGTCCTCCCATTCCTCCTGGTCTATTAGAGGAAAAAAATAATCTGGTCCCATCGGCACTTAAACTTGGCTGTGAATCCCAGTAGCGGGAATTAACAGTGGGTCCCAAGTTTCTTGGGCTTGACCAACTATCTCCGTTCTTAAAAGCTATAAATAAGTCACAACTACCCATTGATATTGAGCTCTCACAAGACGTATAGATCAGCGTACGACCATCGGCTGAGATCGTAGCCGCACCTTCGTTATCCTGACTTTTGATCTGATCACTCAGGCTTTCTGCTTCACTCCATTCATTTCCATCAAAATAAGAAACCATCAAATCCTCATCCTGCAGCTGATCAGGGCCCTGTCGTGCAGTAAATATTAGCGTAGATTCATCAATAGTGATCGTAGGAAAGTATTGAGTGTACAATGAATTAACCTGAGAGGGCAACTCTTCATAGGTTACCATCCTTGCTTGCTGCATACCATCTATCGCATATGAAAGCTCCTCTTGAATGGCTTGAAAGGCATTTGTATCAGTAAATGGCCTACTTTGCAGGAGACTATCTGCTTTGTGATAAAAGCCATTTTCTTGAAAAAGCCGAACCATCTTTAATGCTAGTGGCTCAGAAAATGAATCCATTGGTAGCAGCCGCAAATACGCCTGATAATACATAAAGGACGTATCCATGTTCCGAAGGACCTCATGTGACTGGGCTAGACGTAGGACTGCTTTAGCGAAAGCGGGATCTTTCTCAATGGCTTTGGTGTACAGTTGATTAGCAGTCCAGAAATCTCTATGCTTAATAGATTCCTCAGCTTTTTCATAAAGCTTAAGTGCTTTACGGTTAGTAGATATCTGACCGTAGCAAACCGACGCACTCAGCATAGCGGTGCAAAAGCAGAAGATGATTAATTTTCGAACTAAGCTTCCAATCAAGGTATATTCAGATACTTGTGGGTCTGTAAAGATATCCGCCATTTTGGATTTTTCTTTACGTACTCAACGATCAAAGGCATGATCTGGTCTTTCTTAGACCATTCTGGCTGCAAATAAAGCTTTGCATCAGCATTCATCTTCTCAGCGTGCTCTTCTGCCCAAGCTAGATCGGAAGCATTATAAATGACCACTTTCAATTCGTGGGCTTTATGATAATACTCCGTCTGAGCTGATTTGAATTTCTTGGGAGAGAAGCATATCCAGTCCCATGAGCCTGTCAGTGGGTAAACACCTGATGTTTCAACATGCAAGGATTTACCACTCGTGCGCAGTAGTTCACACAATACCTCTAAATCATACATCAAAGGTTCTCCTCCGGTGATCACAATGATCTCTGCATTACAATCTACTGAAGAGGCCAAAAGGGATGAGTAGCGTACACTACTATGATGGCTGGCCTCCCATGATTCTTTGACATCGCACCAGTGACAGCCTACATCACAACCTCCAGTTCTGATGAAATACGCTGCTTTTCCAGTATGGAACCCTTCTCCTTGTAGTGTCAGGAACTGCTCCATGACGGGGATCGTTGTGACTACTTCTTGTAGTGGATCAGTCAAGGTGTCTGTTTTCATAGGCTTTGAGCGTATTAACCAATAGTGATGCGATTGTCATCGGCCCCACTCCACCAGGAACCGGTGTTATATAGCTAGCCTTAGGCGCGACCTCATCAAAAAGAACATCTCCCGCGATTCGAAATCCGCTGGCTTTACTTTCATCTTCGACTCGCGTAGTACCTACATCTATTACTACTGCCCCTTCTTTCACCATCTGCGCATTGATCAAGCCCGGCTGACCGACCGCTGAAATCAGAATATCTGCTTTCAAAGTGTGTGAGTTTAAATCTTCTGTGTACTTATGGCAAACAGTAACTGTGGCAAGTCCTTGTTTTAGGAGCAACATGCTTAATGGTGCCCCTACTAATCTACTCGCGCCGACCACGACGCAGTGCTTTCCTTTCGTCTCTACCTTATACCTACTGAGTAATTCCATCACCCCGTAAGGTGTGGCAGGCAGTAGTAGTGGGTTATGAGATACAATGGACCCGAAATTCTGATTGGTGAATCCATCAACATCTTTGACAGGTAAAATACGCTCAGTGACATGATCTACCGAAATGTGTGCCGGAAGTGGTAATTGTACGATAAAGCCATCAATATCATCGTCCGTATTCAAAGTTTCGACGTGTTTAATCAGCTTCTCTTCTGAAATGCTTTCTGCGAACTGCATCAATGTGTAGTCGAAACCTACCTTTTTACAAGCTGTGATTTTTCCTTTGACATACGTGTGACTTGCTCCATCATCTCCTATGAGTATGATGGCAACATGAGGCACTCTTTGCCCATCTGCTTTGATGGAAGCGACACGCTCTGCGATCTCAGTCTTGATTTCCGAGGCAACCTTTCGACCATCTAATATTTCAGCCATTACTCCTAACTATCTAATTTTAATACAGCCATAAATGCTTCCTGAGGGATCTCAACATTTCCTACTTGACGCATTCTCTTTTTTCCTTTTTTCTGCTTGTCCAGTAGTTTTCGCTTTCTTGAAATATCCCCACCGTAGCACTTTGCAAGCACATTCTTCCTCATGGCCCTTACACTCTCTCTTGCAATGATTTTTGTTCCTATGGACGCTTGTATAGCTATTTCAAACATCTGCCTTGGAATCAATTCACGTAATTTCTCACACAAACGCTTACCCCAATCATAGGCTTTATCCCTATGTACAACTGCTGACAATGCATCTACTTTATCCCCGTTGAGCTGAATGTCTAACTTGACCATCACGCTCTGGCGGTACCCTATCAATTCGTAATCAAGTGATGCGTACCCTCGTGAAATCGTCTTCAGCTTGTCGAAAAAGTCAAAGACGATTTCTGCTAAGGGAAGTTCAAAAGAAAGCTCGACGCGATCAGATGTTAGATATACCTGATTTTTAATTTCACCTCGCTTATCCATGCATAGTGCAATCACAGCACCAATAAATTCTGATTTCGTAATGATTTGAGCCCTTATATATGGCTCTTCAACATGCGAAATTGTGTTTGGCTCCGGCATCTCTGAAGGGGCACTTACCTGTATAACGGAACCATCCGTTTTGATCGCATGAAATCTAACCGACGGGACCGTAGTAATTACGGTCATGTTAAACTCTCTCTCCAAGCGCTCTTGAATGATTTCCATATGAAGCATCCCTAGAAATCCACACCTAAACCCAAACCCTAGGGCTGCGGATGTTTCCGGCTCCCAAACAAGCGAAGCATCATTCAATTGCAGTTTTTCCATCGAAGCGCGTAGCTCCTCAAACTCACTCGTTTCAACAGGATAAATCCCTGCAAATACCATGGGCTTGACATCTTCGAAACCTTTAATCGGCCGCTGAGTAGGATTGTCTACATGGGTGATTGTATCACCTACTTTTACTTCTTTGGCCACCTTAATACCTGAAATCAGGTATCCAACGTTTCCAGCTTGGATCTCCTTCTTGGGATCATGCTCTAGCCTGAGTACACCGATTTCATCGGCGTCATATGTCTTACCGGTACTGACAAATTTGACTTTGTCTCCCTTCTTAATGCTTCCATTAAAAACCCTAAAGTATACCTCAATCCCACGATAAG
Organism: Cyclobacteriaceae bacterium; assembly: GCA_047627515.1. Lineage (GTDB taxonomy): Bacteria > Bacteroidota > Bacteroidia > Cytophagales > Cyclobacteriaceae > JAYPLE01. The sequence goes on from JBLHTU010000073.1 coordinate 15,162, forward strand.
AATTGAAGACAGAATCAAAAATCATCGCCTGCAAAGGCTCATCTACGACACCCTTCGGAGCTGGCACTCTAGCGACAATTGCCCTTAATATATCGCTTATGCCTATGCCTTCTTTTGCACTGGCGTGTATAATATCTTCTTTTTTACACCCGATCAAATCAATGATCTGATCAGAGACCTCGTCCGGCATGGCGCCGGGTAAATCAATCTTATTTAAAACAGGAATTACTTCCAGACCATGCTCTAGTGCTAGATATAAATTTGAAATGGTCTGTGCTTCTATGCCTTGAGAGGCATCCACAATCAACAACGCTCCTTCGCAGGCAGCAATTGATCTGGAAACTTCATAGGAAAAATCTACGTGGCCAGGGGTATCGATCAAGTTGAAAACGTACGGCTGACCATCTTGAATGTAATCCATTTGGATGGCATGACTCTTGATCGTAATGCCTCTTTCACGCTCCAAATCCATATTATCAAGAAGCTGAGCTTGCATGTCCCGTTTCGAGACGGTCTGTGTAAACTCTAATAATCGATCCGCAAGCGTACTCTTACCGTGATCAATGTGCGCAATAATACAAAAGTTTCTGAGGTACTCCATAGCTGAAAAGGATGCAAAAATAACACATCAATCATCAAATAGACAGCTATGAATAAAAAATGAAAATAGGTTAATGCTTGTTTTTTGTGTCAATCAGAATTGTGACCGGTCCATCATTGACCAGAGAAACTTTCATATCTGCTCCAAACTCCCCCGATTCAATCTTTTTACCACTTTCTGACGCTATTCGAGACAGAAAAGACTGGTACAAACTAAGTGCTGAATCTGGACTTGCGGCTTGAATAAATGAAGGCCTGTTTCCTTTTTTGGTACTAGCATGAAGTGTGAACTGGCTTACTACAAGATAATCTCCTGAAATGTCTTGGCAGCTCAAATTCATTTTGTCCTCTTGATCTTCGAAAATTCGCAGATTAATGATCTTACTAACCAGCCACTTAATGTCATCTTCTGTGTCCCCCTGCCCGACACCTAGCAAGATCATGAGACCCGCTTCAATGGCGCCATTTTGAATGCCTTCGATAGAAACCGAAGCGCTACTCACTCGCTGAAGGACTGCGATCATGCAGAAATAACCTTCCGGATATGCTTAGGCAGTAATGTATGTTCACCTTTCTCACTTACATGCGCTGACAATTGCATTGCCTTTGCTACGTCTCTGCTATGAATAGCCCATACACGCCCTCGACGGCTTCCGATGACAAAAAAGGATATGAATGAACTAAAGGCCTTAGC
>JBLHTU010000074.1:0-16439 GCA_047627515.1 Cyclobacteriaceae bacterium
AGCATTGCACGGTAGCCGTATTTTGCTACCTGTTCAGAAGAGGGAAGTTGTTTGTTTTTGAAGAGTCGAGAATCTTCCATAGCGGCGGCCTCAGAGAAGCCGCTTAGCGTAGCCCCTGGACATAAAGTGGTCACGGTAACGCCATTCTTGGCAACTTCATTGGCAATCGCTTCTGAAAAAGCGAGCACATAGTGCTTGGTTGCATAGTAGACAGCCATAAGGGGACCAGGTTGAAAGGCTGCTGTTGAAGCAACTTGCATGATTTTACCCTGTTGTCTCTTCACCATCTCTGGTAGAAAAAGCCGCGTGAGGTGCGTTAAGGCTATGATATTAAGGTTTATCATCTCCTCTTGCTTTTCCCATTCACTTTCATGAAAAAGTCCATAATCTCCAAAGCCAGCATTATTGATCAGGTAGTCTACTTTCAAGCCTTTTTCATGAATATCATCATAGAGCTCTTCAGCTGCTCCTTGGATAGATAAGTCTTTCGGTAGTACAGTGACTGAGATTGTGAAACGAACCTCCAGTTCTTCTTTTATTTGTTGAAGCTTCGTGGTACTTCTACCAGATATAATGAGATCGCCTCCAGTTTTTGCGTGTTCGAAAGCTAACGCTTTACCGATTCCGCTGGAAGCACCTGTGATAAGCGCAAGTATTGACATATTTATTTGAATGAATCGTTTGGACGAAAATTAATCAATTAGGGTTTATTTCACCAATTAGTTGCATGAAGTCAAATACTTGATTAGTGATTTTTCTGATTAGTTTTACGCCCCCAAAGAAGATATATGGCTTGGTTTAAACGACAAGATAAGGGGATTCAAACCCCGACTAAAGAAAAGAAAGAAGCACCTGATGGTTTGTGGTACAAGACCCCCAGTGGAAATATTATCCACATGAGGGAATTGAAAAACAACTCTTTTGTATGCCCTGATGATGATTATCATGTCAGGATTGGATCAGAGGAGTATTTTGAGATTCTGTTCGATGATAATAAGTTCGTGGAACTTGATCAAGACTTAGAGTCTGCTGATCCACTTCAGTTTGTTGACACAAAAAAATATCCAGATAGGATAGTTGCTACGCAGGAAAAAACGGGTCTTAAAGATGCTGCTCGAACTGCTCATGGTAAGATCAACGGCCTCCCTATAGTGATCGGCTGTATGGATTTTAGTTTTATCGGTGGATCGATGGGATCTGTAGTGGGTGAAAAAATTGCTCGTGCCATAGATTTTGCTAGAAAAAATAAGGCTCCGTTTTTGATGATCTCTAAATCAGGGGGGGCTCGAATGATGGAAGCTGGAATTTCCCTCATGCAGCTGGCTAAAATTTCTGGTAGGCTAAATTTGTTGGATCAGGCTAAGTTACCGTATATCTCTTTGCTGACGGATCCGACTACTGGAGGCGTCACTGCTTCCTTCGCCATGTTGGGGGATTTCAATATTGGTGAACCAAGGGCCTTGATTGGCTTTGCCGGACCAAGAGTCATTCGTGAAACTATTGGAAAGGACTTACCGAAAGGCTTCCAAAGTGCAGAGTTTGTTTTAGATCATGGATTCCTCGATTTTATCGTTGATCGAAGACAGTTGAAGGCCAAATTGACCTCTTTGCTTAAGTTGATCGAAAAATAGCCTGTTAATCCATAACATAATATTTACAAGCGCTGTTGACTTTATAGAAAATTAAGAGAATTCCTGACAGGTGTTACACAGCTGATCTACTATATTTGTTACTGATTTTGAAATCAAGAATTTGAGCTCATGACTTCCATTGTATTAACGTCCATCGTGGCCTTTACCGCAGTAATCCTACTGCTTGTATTTGTTTTGTTAGTTGCCCAATCAAAGCTTGTCCAGTCAGGGCCAGTTAAGATTTATGTAAATGGCGATAATGACAACCCTATTGTAACTACTGCCGGTAGTACGTTGCTGTCTACATTAAGCGCTCAAAAATTGTTCTTACCATCTGCATGCGGTGGTGGAGGAACTTGCGCTATGTGTAAATGCGAAATCAACGAAGGTGGTGGAGACGTACTGCCGACTGAGGAAGGTCATCTGAGCAGAGCAGAGAAAAAAGATAATGTCAGACTGTCTTGCCAGGTCAAGGTGAAGAACGATATGCACATTACGATTCCAGAAGAGATTTTCGGAATCAAGAAATGGGAAGCGACAGTTGTTAGAAATTATAACGTGTCTAGTTTTATCAAGGAATTTGTTGTTGAGATTCCTGAAGAAATGGATTACCAAGCGGGAGGTTATATCCAGATTGAAGTGCCTAAGTGTAAGGTTGACTTTAAAGACATGGATATCACTGCGCACCCTGAAGAACACAATGATCCTACCATGTTCCAGACTGAGTGGGATAAGTTTAAGTTGTGGGATCTTAAGATGAAAAATGATGAGACGATTGAGCGAGCCTACTCAATGGCTTCATATCCTGCAGAAGGTCGTCAGGTCATGCTAAACGTTAGAGTGGCAACTCCACCTTGGGATCGTTCGGCGAATGGCTGGATGAATGTCAACCCAGGTATAGCCTCTTCCTACATCTTTAGTCTCAAAAAAGGAGATAAGGTGACGATATCAGGACCTTATGGAGAATTCTTCATCAATCCTACAGATGCTGAAATGTTGTATGTAGGTGGTGGAGCAGGGATGGCGCCGATGAGGTCGCATTTATATCATCTATTCCGCACATTGAAGACAGGAAGAAAAGTATCTTATTGGTATGGAGGTCGTTCAAAAAGAGAGCTTTTCTATTTAGACCATTTCTACCAATTGGAGAAGACCTTTCCCAATTTTAAGTTCTATGTTGTTCTTTCTGAGCCACAAGAAGAAGATAATTGGACCATTAAGAAAGATGCGGATGATACAGCTGGTGATGGTTTCTTAGGATTTGTGCACCAGGCGGTTATCGATGAATACTTGAATAAGCACGACTCACCTGAGGACATCGAGCTATATTTTTGTGGACCGCCACTGATGAATCAAGCTGTGCAGAAGATGGGAGAAGATTTTGGTATCCCTGATGAAAACATACGCTTTGATGATTTTGGAGGATAGATTCCAAATGCAATAACTTACAAGGGGAATTTGATTCCCCTTTTTTTATGCCCTAAAAAATACCCAATGGACATCAAGCTGTTTTTGGATCCTGTAGCAAGTGAGTGTGTTGCCTCTGACGCATCCTCATCGTCTTTTCAAGAGTCAATATTCATTAATCATACTAAGATGTATGAACTGGATGGTGTAGATATTGTATTGTTAGGTGTTTTGGATGTGAGGTCTGAGGGTGCGACTGAATCTTCATTGGTAGAATTCAGAAAGGCATTGTATGGTTTAGCAAAAAACACGGGGACAAACCGTATCCTTGATCTTGGAAACTTGAGAAATGGTCCAAGTCCTGCTGATACAAGATTGCGGTTGATGGAAGTGTGTGAGCACCTACTATCACGCAATATCCTTCCAATTATTATCGGAGGAAGTCATGACATGGACATAGGGCAGTATCGTGCATATGAGGCAGCCGATAAGCTAGTCACATTACTCAATGTTGATGGTTATTTTGATTTGGATGAAAGGTCGGATGTTAAAGGGCATATTGCTCAGATCATCAAGCATGATCCTAACTATCTATTCAATTACATCCACTTAGGTTTTCAGAGCTATTTGGTAGATTCATCTCAATTGGGAGTACTAGAGGAGCTGTATTTCGAAGTGGTGCGATTGGGAGATATCAAAGGGAAGGTGGCCGAATATGAGCCTTATATCAGGGATGCGGACTTGATGAGTTTTGACCTATCAGCCATTCAGTCGATTTATTGTCCAGGTACCTTTGAGCCAAACGTCTTTGGCCTGACTGGAGAAGAAGCAGCTCAGATTTGTTGGTATGCTGGTCACAATGATAAGCTTACCTCACTGGGAATCTATGGGTATAATGCGGCGACGGATCATGCAGATGCAAAGACGGCTCAGGTAGTAGCAGCCATGGTATGGTATTTTATTGAGGGCTATTATCACCGCAAGGGCGATAAGAATTTTATGTCAAATGATTACACAACCTACGAGGTAGCCTTTGAAAATAGGCCAGAGACTGTGAGATTTTATAAGAGCAAAATGTCAGAAAAATGGTGGTTGGAGGTGCCAGATGAAAATAGTGACTCTATTTTTCTGAGAAACCGAATGATTCCCTGCAGTTATACAGATTATGAAACTGCAATGAAAGGCGAATTGCCAGCTAGGTGGCTAAAAGCTATGTCGGCGAACTAAATAAGCTTCTAGCAGAAAGCTATTTTGAGGGAACCACTACCCATAAGATGAGATAGACTAGTAATCCGGGAAAACCAGCACTGAATATTGAAATTAGCACATATAATATTCTGACAAGACTAGTATCTAAGTCAAAGTATTCAGCAATGCCTGCGCAAATACCCCCAAGAAATCTATCGTCGGATCTAAGTAGTCTTTTGGTCATGATGGGTATACTTAAAGAGTGGAAATAAGCTCGCTTATACTGGAATAGATGCTTTTTGCAGCGACAGCTATGTCTTTTGCTTTTGAAAGGTCGTTTGAAGTGGATTCACTGACACCCGTACTTGCCATAGGGGAAACCCCTTCTATAAATGTGGGTAATGCAGCGAAAGAGTCTTGACCATTACCGATCATTAACAGAATAGCCACAATAACCCCTAAGACAATGAGAAGTGTTTTGCTGATATTGAACGATATGTTGTTTGACTGCTTCAAGCTTAGTGTTCGTTGTACAAAAGTTGTGCCAAGTTGTGTTTTATAGCCTTATGTCACATTTAAGATAATAATAATGTGTTTTAGTGTTCGATAACGGTCAGCGATCGTACACTCTTGTCCAGTAACTATATCATTGTAACATTAGTAACGCAGGGTCATGTTTTATTACATTTTATTTGAATAAAAATATTGTGAAGAAGCTTTTTGGACCTTTTATTTTATCGATGACACTGGGATTGGCTCCCTTTTTACCTGAACCGCATCTGCTTGGAAAGTTTCGATGGATCCTCGGAGGGGCGAAAGGTATGGAACTGATGGATTGGTTAGATTTTATGTTTCATGCGTTTCCTTGGGTTTGGCTTGTGGTAGTTCTACTTTTAGTGCTAATCAAAAAAGTAAAGCATGCAAATCAGTCTTAGATCAACGGTTCTTTTCTTTTGCCTCATTGGTATTATTACTAGTCTGCTGGCACAAGAGCCAGATGCCAATAAGATGGAGTTTGAGAACTATGATCCAACTTCTACCCTGGAGGTGTCAAGGCACTTGCCCATTGCCTCAAAATTTCCCTTTATTGATGTACATAGTCACCAATGGAATCTGACCAAGGGGCGTATTGGTCGCCTAGTCGAGGAAATGGATTCATTGAATATGGCTGTTATGGTCAATCTGTCGGGTCGTGGGTTTGACAGAGCTGCGGGTGATATTGGCTCTCAGGAATATTTGGCTGGGATGGTTAGAAGAACCAAAGGCGAAGCGGAAGGTCGCATTGTAATGTTTACGAATGTTTCGTTTAAGAAAGTAGGTGAGACTGGATGGTCTGAGGAGGCGGTTCGTCAGCTCGAAGTAGATGTGAAAAACGGAGCAGTTGGCCTTAAGATCTACAAAAGTCTGGGTTTGAATAATGTAGATATTAACGGTGATCGAATCGCAGTAGATGATCCAAGGTTGGACCCTGTTTGGGCAAAATGTGGTGAATTGGGCATTCCGGTATTAATTCATAGCGCTGACCCTGCTCCCTTCTGGATGCCTCATGATTCTACAAATGAAAGGTGGTTAGAGCTCAAGCTACGACCCGGAAGAAAGAGGGAAGCGGATAATCCAGCTCCTTTTGAGCAGATCATTGCCGAGCAACATCACGTTTTTCAGAAGCATCGAAATACGACTTTTATTAATGCTCATATGGGATGGATGGCCAATGATTTGGACGCTGCTGAAGCGCATTTGGAACTGTATCCAAATGTTAATTTTGGCATTGGTGCTGTCATTGCAGAATTTGGACGGCAGCCTCGTCGGGCAAAAGCCTTTTTTGAAAAGTATCAGGATCGAGTAGTATTTGCTAAAGACGCGTACAATCAAGAAGAGTTTTACACTTATTTCCGTGTCCTAGAGACCGAGGATGAATATTTTCCTTACTACAAAAAGTATCACGCCTTCTGGCGGATGTATGGACTAGGACTCTCTGACGAAGTGCTGAAAAAATTGTATTACAAGAATGCCCTGAGAATTATTCCTGGAATCGACGGTTCAGGTTTCCCTGACTAAGTTATTTGATGATGGTCAGTATTGTGCCTGACTGAGTGACTCCAAATTTCAGGAGAGGCGCTGTAGCTGGTCCTGCAGTCACATTTCCTCTGGTATCAAATCGGCTATTGTGACACATGCAGATAAATATCTGGTTGCCATATTGCCACTGGGTGTTACAACCAGCATGTGTACAGACACTGGTCAACGCAGTAATGACTCCGCCAAGGTTGACGAGCAACAAACTATTTTCAGCGTCAAGTGCCCAACCTTGATCATTTTGAAGATCTAAAAATGGCGACTGAGCTATATCTATGATAATTGGATCTGTAGAAATAGTCCCGTCTGGTTCTGGGATGCTTCCAGGGGAGCAACTTTCGAGTGACACGCCTATAGAAGTCAGTAATGCCGCCGCTGAAACCTTTTTAACGAAATCTCTTTTTTTCATAGATAATGACCTTTGCAGTTAGAAATAGATTGATGCGAATGATTGTTTTGCAAAAAAAGCGATTGCGGACGTCAATTTAAATAGAATCAACTAAACCACTTGGAATAGTCATAGAACGAAGAAGGGTGATCATACATTTCATTATTTCACCACAGGATTTGACTTTATGCTATGATGCTTTGGCATTGATTAATTGCTAGAGAAGTATTCAGGTGTGCGTAGAGTAATAAGCGGCTGTAGATTAAAGCCATAAAGACAGTATTAGGCGACTAGTGGTTCTATTTCTTCCCATGATCTACTGCCTGAGTAGCGATGTGATATTTCGCCTCCATCGTTCATGGCAAAGAGATAGAGCCAACCATTGTCACAAAGGTCTTGAACGGCTGTGTTTTTTTTAAGAATGGCATTCATTGCCTCAATTGGAGCTTCGATTATGACACTTAGTCTTAAGGGATCATGTTGATAATTTTTTCCATCATGGATTGCCTGATGGGGCAGACCAACCCTTAGATCACCAGAAAAGCCCTCAATCACGCCGATACCGGCCGTTACATTATGGAGGGTCTTATTCCCCGAACCTAGATTTTTATTATCGACAGTCGAGCCATAATACTGCAAATTGATCCAGCTGGTTACGACCATAGGCGCGGTCATGATCAGTTCTAAAACAGAAAACTCTTGATCCTTTTCCCATTCATAGGAGTGTAAAAAGGATTGTCCTTGTAAGTCAATTCCTTTTGTTCTGTTTCTTGGCGCTACAACAAAAGCAGAGCATCCTGCTAGACCCCATTCTGGTCGAGTTTGAGACCAATCTTTGCTTCTTGTGATCATTGACTTACTCACATTTGATCCGTGATCATTTGGCATGCGCAGAGCACGCTCTTGTCGTGTTTTTACACCGGCGAGTGCTAGTGAATTTTTTAGCTCTGTTAATTCTTCGACGCTATTTTCTAGTAAGTCCTGTTCATTAAAAATGGTTACCTCGTCAGTTGTAGTGTCATGTAGACAAGCCAAGAAAACGGTTTTCTCTGGAATGAAAATATTCTCTTTTTGAAGGCCTTGTCTGACAGCTGGATTATTTAGCACAGCGGCAGCTACACGGGCATTGGCTTCTCCGCTGTGTCCACCACATGCGCCACAGTCATATCCTGTGGCATGGGGGTTGTTCACCATCGTAGATCCATGTCCTACTATTAAGACCATCGGAGCGAGGTTATCTCCTAAGGACATGGCCGTTAAGGCATTACTAGCCATTTGGATCTGTTCTTCCAGCTCGATACCTGTTTTTTCATTTTTGAAAGTATTGCTAGACAGACTGACCGTTAATTTCTTCAAATCATCACTTGATAGACCGTTTTTGTTGGGGTCTGGAACAGGCCTTGTCATACCGAAAGAATCTGTAAAAAGCTTCGGTAAATAAGATAGTCCTATTGGGCTAACGAAGCTGAAGCAAGTAACAGCCCCTGATTTGAAGGATTTCCATAACTGCTGTACTTGGTTATTTTGTATTCGACGATCATGGACCGCAAGAGTAGATCCACTAGCATCGACCTCCTCCAATATGGTGGGGCCGGTTTTCAAGAGGACAGGACATTGTGCCTCACCAACTTCTTGACCAAGAGGAACATACTTTATAGGGAATGCAAAGAATCCTGCAAAGCCAAGGGTTTCTATATCATTGTTGATGGTCTCAAGGTTTCTGCGATAGACTTCAGACCTAACATCGATACAAAATACTGCTTGCGCTTGGACACTTTTGATTTCCTTATTTTTAATCGGTTCTTGTTTTTTGAATTTACGAAGCAGGGAGCGCTGTGCCGCTATGTCAAATGCCTCTTGCAGAATTAGCTTGTTGGCTAACTCTTTATTGATTGAAAACTGAGCTTCATCATTGAAGAATTCTTTTGCTTCATGCCACTTGGTATTTACTGCGTCATTATTGATGCTTTCCAAAAGGCATGCTTCCCAAGAACATAACACTGCTAGAAACTCTATAAGCTTGCCATCATGCCCACCGTATAGTTCGTTTTCCCAGTCTAATCGAGCCGCATAGGCAGACCAACCTCCCACATTAATCAAGATCCGATGTAAGTATGTGGGCACTTTTTCAAGGGGAATTCCCAATTTTTCTAATGCTACCTGAGTGGCCTCAATAGGGTTGTCTGGGTGCGTTTTTATGATTCTTCTGAATCCCTTTAGACCGGTGAGTCCAGGCGTTAGGTCGATCTCAGCTTCTGCTTTCCAAGCGGCATATATGCCTTTGCTTTGATCACTAGCGGACCAAACTGCCTGGCCAGCATCGAAGTAGGAGGCAGCCCAGCTTGATATCCTAGAGGTGACAAAGCGGTTCCAGTCTTTCTTGGTTACTAGCGTCGCAATGTTAGCAACGGAAGGAACTGTAAGCGGTTTTTCAATCTTTGAATTTCTGCTCTGGATTGTTTTGATGAATTCAGCAGCGTCTATTTTGCTATTCTGCTTATTTAGTGCGCTAGCTAGATCTGCAGGACTGATTATGCCTTCTTGATATTTTTGAATATAAAATTCGTAAGGAAGTGTTGTATGAATACCGCCCGCAAGCGCCAATTCTTGAGCTACATCTTCAAACTTCTTCCCTGTGTGTCCTAAGTACGGATTGACCGCCACAAAATTATCCAAAGACCACAATGGTGCAATTTTTTTACAGGTCTGTCTCATCGTGGTAAGCAATGCTTCATGCTTAGCACTCAAAGTGTTAAAATGGTTGTTTCCTGAGTTAGTACTGTTCATTAGATCTGTGACTTTTAGCTGAGATGTTATGACTTGTATGGACGTGACATTTGATCATATCGATCATTTATTTTTGTTTAATGACTGCTATCGTGAGAGTACAAAGCACGAACAGTTCTATCAAAAACGGTATTGACGTAGAGGCCGTTTCTCAAATGAATGGCTAGACGTTGATAGAAAGGAGAGATAGAAAGTGTAGGTGCAGCAATTTGAAAGAAGACGGTGACTCCGAAAGCAAGAAGTATGAATGTGATCAAAATTGTTTCTGTAAAAGTGGGCGCCACTAGCTCTGGAAGTTGGGAAGCTAGTAGGGAATGTGCTCCCGACTCAAGTACAAAAAACAGGATTGTGACCATTAATGATAGTAGGAAAGCAAGGAGCATCACCTTTGTATCGACTTCGGCATCAATAGCAGATGTAAATAATCTGGAAAGTCCCATAGCGATCACACCTCCAATAGCAAGTAGGGAGAGTTCATTGGCCGGGTCTATACCCCAAGCGATCGCAGTTCCGATGTATAAGGCAAATCCGAGTACAATTCCCAAGGCGATTCTTAACGGGCTACCAATCCTTTTACCCTTTTTGATTTTAGCGGATCGGATGAGATCAATCACACTTCCTGAGGATAGAAACGCGTGCGCCTTGTAGAAAGAGTGAGCAACTAGGTGAAGCATGGCTGCAGGATAGACCCCTAAACCACAGACCATTAAGCTAAATCCCATATGAGCAATACTGGAATAGCTCAATGCTGTTTTAATTGAAGTCTGGGTGAGATACACTACCGAGGCAAACAAGGCAGTAAAACCTCCAATGATCATAAGTAGTAATGGTGCAGCGGTGCTGGCTTCCATCACATAGGCCATTCTGATAATTAGAAAAGGCCCAGCATTTAGAAGGCCAGCGTGCAATAGGGCTGATACAGGTGTTGGTGTTTCCATCACTTCCAATAACCAGCCATGTGTAGGGAATTGGGCAGATTTTAGTAAAGCAGCGGAAGCCAATAAAATGGCGATCGTTTCCACACCCCCAATTGAGATTCCTGTATCAACAGCTGTCCTGATGGCTTGGAAAATTAATTCTAAGTTTCCAGTGCCAAACTGGAAGTAGAGTAAGAAAATAGCAGCTAATAGGCACCCGTCACCCAAACGGGCAAGGATGAATTTTTTGCGGGAAGCAATAATAGCCCCAGGCCTGTTTCTATAAAAGATCAATAATCTATGAAGAGAAATACTTGTCAGCACCCATGAGATAAAAAGGATACCCAAATTGCCTGAAAGAACGAGGAGTTGCACAGAGGCTATAGCTGCCGCTAGTCGGCCAATGAATGTGCCTTGGCGTCCATCTCCATCTAGGTAATTGAGACTATACCTGACAATAATATAGCTCAATAGTGAGATCATACTGAACATCAAAATACTGACTGAATCAAGTCTAAGGCTTAGTCCCAATTCATAATACCCGAAGAAGGTTGTTTCGAGAAAATCATATTTTGCCACTAAGAATCCAGTAATAGCAGAGATAGAAATACTGATAAGCGTGGAACCCACTGCCAACCTTTTCACCAGTTTTGGGTGGATACCCGACTGGAACCAGGAGACTACAGCAGTCGCAGCAAATAGAGCAGGTGATAGAAGGGCTATTAGTGTAAGCAGATTTTGATTCATGCTATGATAGTTTTAACAGATAGTTTGACGGTATTTTGAATATTGGCTGCGAAAAAAGAGATCTTCTGGAGAGGTCATTTGATGATGGCAGATGGCTTGACTGCCTTTCATATTTGAGGTTCGCATCATTATAATGTGATGCAAATTTGGGGAAAGCAAACCATTAATAAATATTTATATATATTATGTAAAGCATAAAAATATATTATGAATTATACGATTCATCAACTTAGAATATTTCTTAAGGTTATTCAGAAACGAAGCGTCACCAAAGCGTCAGAGGAGCTGTTTATGACCCAGCCTGCAGTCTCAATTCAGCTAAAGAACCTGCAGGACCAGTTTGATATCCCCCTTACAGAGATCATCGGTAGGCAATTGTATGTTACTGACTTTGGCAAAGAGATAGGAGTGATTGCCGAACGTGTTGTGCAGGAGTTAGAAAGTATCAATTATAAAACACAAGCCTACCAAGGTCTCTTGACAGGGAAACTTAAAATATCGGCTGCTTCTACAGGGAAGTATGTACTTCCTTTTTTTTTATCAGGTTTCCTTGAGCGTCATACTGGGATTGACCTCGTACTAGATGTCACCAATAAAAGTAGAGTCATTGAGAGCCTCAAAAAAAATGAGATAGATTTTGCCTTGGTTTCCGTGGTACCGGATAATATTCAGATTGAGGAGGAGCTTTTGATAGAAAATAAATTGTACCTACTGAGTAATCAGAGCCACAGTGATGAAAATAAACCATTGATTTATCGAGAGGAGGGTTCAGCCACTCGCATTGCGATGGAGAAGTACTTTGAGAAGCATCAAGGAGCGCACAGAAAAGGAATGGAGATGACCTCCAATGAAGGCGTTAAGCAGGCGGTTATTGCTGGACTTGGTAACTCAATAATGCCATTAATTGGGATTCAGAATGAGTTACTCAATGGTCAGTTGCATATTCTGGAAGTGGAGGGATTGCCGATCAAAACTGAGTGGCGTTTGATTTGGCTAAAAGGAAAGAAACTGTCACCTGTAAGTCAGGCTTACTTATCCTTTTTAAGGAGTGAAAAACAAAGAATATTGGAGACTAAGTTTGACTGGTATGTAAAGTATTAGAGAATAAGAACGGAGATGTGATTACAAGTTTTGATTTTTCTTTTTTTACGGTAAATCAATTTGCAATAATTCCATTTTTGTATATTTAATCTCTTTCATCACGTTATTTGGAAACGAAAGATCGCAAATATGACCCTTCATAAAAGAGCAATTTCTCATTGGCCAGTGATATTATTGATTTCATCGGTGCTGTTTACGATCTCTTGTAATTCAGATGAAGTTGAAATTCGAGACCCTTGTGATTTTGTCCGATCAATCAATGAGATAGCGTCTGAACCATCAACCTCAAGCGATGACTATTTTGTCAAATTTAGTTTTCAAGAGAATGTTTACTACTTTCAAAAGAATCAAATTGACAAAAGCATCGTCACTGTTACCATTGAAGACAATCAAAGAAGCATAGAGGTTTTCAAGAATGATTTTTTTGAGCTCTCTTTTTCCACCCCTCATCTTGCAAGAACCTTGTTTTTGAGCTTGAATGACCAACGAGAGCTATTAACTGAAGAGGCATTTTTAGCATCAGATCCTACATTGTTAAGAGCGTCATTCATCCTATTGGACAGATGTGGAAATAATTATCCTGTTCTATCAGATGATTTGGTTACCTCTTTTTCTGATCGATCCACAATAACTGTAGCGGCAATAGAACTCAAAGGAGTACTTCCGGTTAAAGGTGGCGTGTACTACCTTGCAGATTTTACCGTTTCTGGAACTTTTAGAGCCGTTTTAGAAATTGATAACCGCCAAAGTGTTCTTGGCGGATCTTTCAGCCTTCCTTTTTCTACTCTAGAGAATTTCTAAAATAGAAAAAGCCTCTCTCGTGTTCCTCGAAAGTTAGTAATGAGTAGATTTAGAATAAGATGAGTAAGTAAGTATTGTAGCATTGAATTTATCAAATCCAATTATTGGCTGTCAATTTGATATCTTAGAAATGGATGAAACAGGCTTTTCCCCCGAGGGAAGTGTATGTAGGAATCAGAGGTGGAACAAACGGCAACTAATAGACCTTCAAACTAATGGAATATTTGAAAAAAATAATTCTAATCCCCCTCTTTTGCAGCTGCGTTCTTGCGGTAGAAGCTCAAGAGGAGGATAGTAGCGAAGAACGAAGATCTCTAATTGCGTTTAATGTAGAGTATGGTACACGCTGGGCTTATAGCGCTGCCTCGAATGTATATCTATTTCTTCTTGATAATCAAGAGAGCAAGTTGGGAGCCTTCCTTGAGGCAGGAGTGATAATTTCTGACATACCTGAGTTATGGCATTATACGTTTGGAGGTAATATATCGTATGGCCAAAAGCATCGATTCTATATTGGACCAATGTATCATGTATTATATTTCACACATAACAATGTTGCACTTAATACTGGTTACCTATTTTCTGGAAGCAAAGGTTTATTAGTAGACTTCAATTTTAGGCGTTATAATATTCAGAAGCGATTTGAGGAGGGTGAAAGTTTCTGGCATCATCCTACTGATCCGGAAATTCGATTGGGGATTGGTTATCGATTCTAAAAAGGGCTAATTGTCAACATCGTAGTAAGGGGGAATACTTAAGGTTGAAGTTTGACTTCCAATTGATTCATCGAGGAAGAGTCTGTCAGTACTAGTCAACTCACTGAATTGTGCTTAACGTAATAATATTGAGTTGCATAGTATAGGACGATAATGCAGATTTATTTAAGTTTATAAATCAAGACTGATATTCAATGAAGATATTAATAATTAGGTATGTAGGAGTTCTTCTTGTAGCGCTATTGATGTCATTGGTAAGCTGTACTGAAGAACCACTGTTACAAAACACAGAGATCACCGTGAACGAGACTTCCCTTGATTTGACAGTCATAACATGGGTGGGTCAAGGCTTCTCGACCAAGGAACCTTACTCATCAGTACTAATCGAATCTATGGACAGCCTTGTAGTTGAGGATTACTTTCAAGGAAGACCTAGAAACGGTTCGCTAACTGGTATTGATTCGGTCTGGTTTGTTTTTGCTGACGAAAAAAAGCTGTCTTTTTCGCATGACTATGGCCTAATGCCGGATAATCGAAATCCATTATGGCTAAGAGATGAAGAATTAACTGGAACTAGCAACCCTTTCTTTTTTCGACATGTAATCACTGAAGAGGACTACTTGCGAGCCGAATGAATCACATCTTCACTGCAATTTAGGTAAAGAAGGAAAGTTGTTTTCTCGAACGGTAAGTCTTGATTGCATCCATGATACAATTAAAGTGAGTATAATCGCTACTTTCTAATTATTAACAAATCCTGGGTATTTCTAACTTTCAATAGCCGATCGATTGGTAGAAAGCATAGTAGAAAAACGGATACGAAATAGTAGCCTTTTTAGCCTGCGCATCAGTGCCCCACGTTATATTGTAGTTACCTACTTGTCAAAATAAATCAGTAGCAAATGCGCCGATCAAGTATCCTGTCTATTTTAGGGACCTGAGAAAGTCAATATGCTGGCAATGCAAACGAAAGATAGCAAATATGATCATGACAATCATTCCCTAGAGAGGCCTCCCTATATTTATTTCTACCTAAGAGCAAATGCTACGCCAAGTCTATGCCTGTTATGTGTTCTGATTTTAAACCTGGGGTTGTTTAACATAGCCTCGTATTGCATGGATAACTTCCTATTAATTCTATAGGATAAACCGGCTCCCAACGTGATGAATTTATATCTACCAATTTCGCTTCGGAATAAATTGTAGGTGCTTCCCGTCAGATGCCCTTCGGCTCTCAAATACGGATTTAATCTAGGAATTGTACTATCTTTTTTCGTGTAGAAGCTGATGGGATAGAATTTGGTAATCAAACCTATATGTGCTTTATGAGCCCATGGAGATAACGTATAGCCAATGAACACTCCATATTCAATAAAATTGTTTCGTTTAGTCAATTCAGCAAAAGTCGTTTGGGCGTATTTATGCACTGATCTGAATTCCTTTTTTTGCATGTAGTGAGGTCTATAGAAGGAAGAATTGATGCTCAATTTACGTTCACTAACAGTAGATTGACCAAAGCAAATAGAGCAATACAGGAAAATCAGGATGCCAAAAATCACTTTTTTCATGGATCTACTATTGGTTGTTTATGGTAATATAAAAACACACAAAATCGTCTTACAAGTATACTGCTCAAAAGCAGATACCTAAAACCATTATGTGTATTTCTGTTAATAGCTAGAGGAGAACGTGCTTTAACTATAAGATTGGCAAAACGACATTGGACATTCCCTGAAGCCACTTTTTATGTTGGGTTATATCCGGCTCTCATGGGACTGAATGCCTCACTTGTGTACCATGACTATAAAAAAGCCCATAGAAATTAATCTATGAGCTTTTTGTTGTGAACCCGGCAGGATTCAAACCTGCAACCTCCAGAGCCGTAATCTAGTGCACTATTCAGTTATGCTACGGGTCCATTCCTAAAAGGAGCACAAAACTAATCAATTGAATAATAATTCTTGCGTGTTCATGTTCTTAGAAATACAAAATATTGGCAATTCGTGTTTTTTAACGTCGGATTCATGCAAGTAGAAGCAAAGGATATAAAAATGCTTCTATCTTTGCTGGCCTCACGGTGACCTTGATATTTTGCCGAGGCAATTGTTAAACAGAGAATACGTCATAGTATATGATACTTAATATGAAACGAGTCAGTGGACTCATCCTTTTTGTCATGTGTTCAGTTGTAGCCCATGGGCAGGATCGCCCAGTTCAGCCTGATTTACCAGGAGATATTTCTATTGACGTGGGTTGGACTATGCTTAGCAATAATCCTGATTTTTTTGAAACGAAAGTTTTTTCCTCTAGGACGTTAGGTCTGCATTATATGTATCCCATCAAAATGACCGATCGATTTATCTTCAACCCGGCCATAGGAATCGGTATGGATCGACTTGGTATGCAGGATAATGTCAATTTTACTCAGGATGATCAGTATAACTATAATTTGGATACGATCCAGGGACTAGGGTTACGCAAGAATTTACTGATGTTCACCTATGTGGAACTACCGGTCGAAATCAGATACTACCCTTTTAAAACAGTCGAAGGGGAAGGTTTTTTCGTAAGTGCGGGTGCATTTATTGGAGCTAGGATCGGCTCACAAACTAAAGTCAAATATGATTTTCTAGAAGAAACCAGAACGACGAGAGACAAAGCTGACTACGGACTTAGTGAC
>JBLHTU010000075.1:0-16292 GCA_047627515.1 Cyclobacteriaceae bacterium
CTCTATTGTGAAATTGTGCCTTATCTAGCAAATGAAAAAGACAAACCTCCAACTAGCAAGACGATCTTTCTTTCATGGTGATCATCTGCCCATTTTGCACTTCATTTGTCTTTCATTAGCGGATTAAATAACAACACCCTTACTACATGAACAAAAAGCATCTATACCTAGTCGCTGGTTTTTTAACTGCCGCTGTATTTGTTGGCCAGTTATCAGAATCAGAACCTCAAGTACTGTTTGGGTTTTCGGTGGATATTTGGGTCATAAGATTAGGCTGGATGGCACTAGCTATTTCTAGTTTTGTCAATTACTTCAAAATCAAAAAAGCTGAAAAAGAATCCAGTTAAATCTGAATGCTCTTTCAGCTTTGGGTTGAAAAATCACAACGGATTAATCAGGTCCTTATTTACTACATTTTCTTCGCTGTCTTTTTAACAATCTTGCCTAGGTCCTTTTGCAAATCAGCCATCAGTTTGTCAGACGCACTTTGACACATGGGCATTATTTTCTCCAATTTCAACACTGGAACACCCAGTACTGACGGAACGCTGTTTTTCGAAGTACCATATTCAATGATGCTGAATATTTTCTTTCCATCATTATCATAAGCGACCATATTGAAAAAGGCACGGACTTTTATAACACCTATCTTCATAATGGTCTGTTCCACAAACTCAAAGCCTACGAACGTCATCAAAATAGCATCTGATCGATCCTTAAAAATCTCAGTCATCGCTTCTTGGTCCTGTTTCCCAATACCAAGAACTGGTCGCTGCAAACCTTTATAACCCTCTTTCACAATCACATATCTTCCGGTCAGTCCAAGAGAGTCCAGTTTACTCGTTCCAGCATAAGATGGTGAATATGCCTGATAGGCTGCGTCCCCTAAGACAACCTCTTCATCCAGCAGGTCAAAAGGAAACTCTGTTGCAAAGTTCTCATGGAACTCTTTGTAGAAACTATCAAAAACAGGCTTCACATCGAAGTTCGGATCATCCGCTAGTTGCATCACGCCTTGTAGCAGCGCAGCACCTCCCCCCAAATTGCCTGCATCAATCCGCTTATCCATTGAGAAGTTGACACTTGCTACTTTCTTCTGCGCAAAAGCAGTCACTGTTGCGCATAGTAAAAGCATCGAAATAATTACATTTTTCATAATTTTCTAGTTGTTTTACCGATCAAGGTACTTCATAAAAAAAGAATGGTGCGGTGAATATAAGTCCCTCTTCAAGGATCTATTCATTTTAGGATGGTACTAGATGATCATGAGCTAATTGAGTAGAGAAGACAGTACCAACATTTCTCAAGTCATCTTATATTTAGCGTAACTCTTCTCTCACATCATTGAAATTCAAAAACAGGTACACATGAAACTGGCAAAGAAAATCATCGCAATCGTATTAGGCTTATTTCTAATTCTGTCTGGCGTAGGGCACTTCATGAACGCTGAAATGTACTTCCCGATGATTCCTGATTTTCTACCCAAAGATCTAGTGAATACACTAGCTGGAGTCGTAGAGCTTATATTGGGTATAGGCGTATTTATCCCAAAATTCAAACAAAAAGCCCTACTCGGGATCTTCCTACTGATGATTGCTTTCTTACCGATCCACATCTGGGATGCTTTGAAAGAAACACCTGCCATTGGCACTAAAACTGTCGCACTGGTCCGCATTGGTATTCAATTCGTGTTGATTTACCTGCCCTGGTTTGCGCAAAAGACATAAGTATTCGGTTCGCTTTTAGTCTCTGCTAGGCATCAAGTTCAGTAGCGCATTAATCCTTTGCATGGTCTCCCAGAACCTGTAAATCACCTGTCTTCGTGACTGAATAGACGAGACCAATTGACCGGCAAACGCACGGCATGCGCAGCAGGAGATCCATCATAAATAACAGCAACCTAAACATCCAAGAACTAATTCTGTTACTGAATTCATAGAGACATTTTCGTCTAAAGGGTTTTAAAGACGCTATATGCAATAATACAATAACACCTCTTTGTTAGGCATTATTAGAAATTTCAGCTGCCTGATATCTGGCGGCCATTGTCTATAACCTCTATGCTTTTTTTTGAAAAATGTTTATTAACAATCAGGTAACAATTTAAAACCCAACACAAGTATGAAAATCAACTATTTTAACTCTAAACCACTTATTTTAGTATTTCTCTCACTGGGCATTCTATTCTCTAGCTGCGAGACTGAAGAAGATCTATTCGTCGCAAGTGTCACTTTGACTGAAGGAGACGCTGGCAATATAGGAGGCGATTTTACAGGAGATGGAGGCACTGCAATTGAAACGTTTAATTGGCAAAATAGCCTGAGCACTGCTGACTACAATGCAGATATCACAGCTTCCGCAACTGGACTATTTCAGATGATTGTTACAGATGCTGAAGGCAATATTGTGCTGGATAGGACCTTGAATGGTAGTGAAGAACCAGATACATTTTCAGGCGTAACTTCTGAAGGGGTATCAGGTACGTGGACTGTCGAAATTAGCTTAACTGATTTTAATGGAGATGGCAGTTTTACCTTGACTGAAGGAGATTAACAACCGAAGAAATAGTACTAGCGCACTGAGGTTGTCATCTCCACAGGACTCATTTGTTGTGTATGACACTTCATTCAGATCAGTAATAATTAAAAGGCTTAGAAACTGCTTCGGGAAGTTTCTAAGCCCTTTTTGTTCAATACAATCGTTCAGTTTGTCAATGGCTATCGACCAGCGAAACAAGAATGGCGGAAGAACTGAAGATCAGATACTAACTATTCTTCGGTGGTAAGCACCATCATACGGTCG
Organism: Cyclobacteriaceae bacterium; assembly: GCA_047627515.1. Taxonomy (GTDB): domain Bacteria; phylum Bacteroidota; class Bacteroidia; order Cytophagales; family Cyclobacteriaceae; genus JAYPLE01. Next base: position 2,803 of record JBLHTU010000075.1, read on the forward strand.
AGGCCGCACTAGCCTTCCCAATAAAGAAATCAGTCTTCCTGTTATAATAGTGTCAACCATATCAAACAGATATCCATTAAATTGACACCTCAACTTAGCGAACCCAAAAGACCCAATATTTGCTTTCTGCTTGTATGGTCATTTTACTGCTTATGAAAAACGCGTGCCCGTCAATCCTACCATCCAGCTTTACCCTCTTCTTGAGCCTACTCGTATTTACCAGCTGCAGTACAGAGAGCACGCCACAAGAGGCAACCGATTTTTGCGCAAGTATCCATAGAAATGACTCGCTCACTCTTACTCAAGAACTCGCTAGCATAGCTGGCAAAATGGACTCACTGACCGGTGTCTATGTACTCGAGGACGGGAGTGGCTCGATGGTAGCTAGGGCTTGGCTCACGGAATACGCCGAGCAGACAATCGATATTCAGTATTTCATTTTCTCAATGGATAATATCGGGTTGATCGCTTGCGACTATCTGATCAGGGCGGCGGACCGTGGTGTAAAAATAAGGGTCATCGTAGATGATATCATGGTCGATGCTGATATTGAAGATATACTGACCTTTACCTCTCATGAAAACATCACCGTCAAAATATACAATCCGGGTATCAACCTAGGTAAAAATATCTTTGGGAAGATCAAGAAACTTACCACCGACTTTAGGTCTGCCAATCAGCGCATGCACAACAAAACCTTCATTGTAGATGAAAGGGTCGTCATTACCGGCGGCCGCAACATCGCTGATGAATATTTTGATTACGACCATGAGTACAATTTTAGAGATCGAGATATTCTACTACTGGGCACCGCATCTAAACTAGTCAATCGCTCTTTTGAGTCCTTTTGGAACAGCGACCTAAGCCACGATGTGACGAGCATCGTCAAGTCAGATCCTGATAAAGTATACACGGAAGACCGGTTTGACAGACTGCATGAATACGCGTGTAATCCTGAGAATTTCTGGCCGCAAGTCAGAACTAGAATCGCCAACCTACCTACAGCTTTTGCTTCCATCATGTATTCAGGTGATCTAGTATGGCTAGAGGATGTGGCATTCATCTCAGACCAGCCAGGTAAAAATGATGGGACAAGTGGCTTGGGTGGTGGCGGTATATCCACGACGGCGCTCATCGAACTGATCAAAGGTGCTGAGACCTCTATCGATATTCAGACGCCCTACCTGATCACCACAGAGCTAAGTAGAGGGCTTTTTAGAGAAGCAGTAGCTCGTGGTGTCAAAGTCCGGATCCTTACCAATAGTCTTGCCTCAACTGACAACCTAGAGGCCTTTAGCAGTTATCAGACAGATCGTCAAAAAGTACTTGAAACCGGCGCTCGAGTATTTGAATTTCGCCCTGATGCGGCCGAGCGAGTCAGAATCATGACGGGAGAGCTCCAGCTTACCTTGGACCATCAGCCGATTTTTGGCCTCCATGCAAAATCAATGGTCGTTGATCAGAAGTTGACGGTCATTGGTACATTCAACCTCGACCCACGAAGTGCCAACTTGAATACAGAGTGTATCGTGGTTGTCAACTCAGAACAGATTTCGGCAGGTGTCTTGCAAGGGATGGAAGAAGAATTCCTTCCCGAAAACTCATGGGAAACAACTGCAGAATTTAACCCTGACCTGGAAGTAAGTAAAATGAAACGCCTCAGAACGTGGACGAGGAAAATTCTCCCGAAGGAAATCCTATAAACGGCTCTTATTACCTTCCTATCTTTGACTGGAACAGTTCATTTGATTTTTTCCACCCGGCAGCAGATGCATCGAAACCCCATTAGTAATGAAGACATCATCCATGCTAGGACTAAGAACCACCATCTACAAAGTCAGCGATATCGATGCAGCCTGAGATTGGTACGCGACAGCATTTGAAACCGAGGCCTACTTCAACGAACCCTATTACGTGGGATTCAATATTGGAGGCTATGAACTAGGGCTACAGCCCGAAGACAGTCCAACAGGAGAGAAAATAGAAAGTGTGGTATCCTATTGGGGGGTTGAAAATATCCAAAAAGCCTATGACAGACTGTTAACGCTTGGAGCCACAGAGAATGAGAAGCCCTTCAATACCGGTGGTGAAATGATGACCGCCACCGTACGCGACCCTTACGGCAATGTGATTGGTCTGATTTACAACCCTTATTTTAAGCTAGCAGAATAGCACTAGATTAAAGTCGCATTTCGGACGACTGAATGATCAAAAAAAGACAGCTATTATGATACCAAAACATGCTGTATTAAGATAGGCAGGGCTACAGACCACCTCGAAGAAATACCCAAAATGCATGTAAAAGGACTTGGTCTATAGATTATTGGTGGTTTTGATGGCCATGGAGATTTTAGTGGAAGAATGGTCGGGCACACAAACCACACCTACCATCTCGAGTGCATCTCCCCTACCCCACAAAAGCGAAACAATCTCTCTGTAGTAGAACTTGTTAGTCGTCACTCAGTCTAGGACTGGGCCGAGTCATCAACTAACGCATGTATTACTGGTCATCGACAGGTCAAATAAACGAAACAGAAGGCTATGTTCGCAACTGACAGCAACCACTTATCCGATAGTTGATGGTCAGTACAGTAGGATGCATTAACTTCAATCTTAGACTATAAAATAAATTCTATGAAGAAGTCATTGCTCATTGTTGCGACCCTCCTTGGACTAGCTGTAGGACTACACGCCCAAGATCTATCAATCAAAGTCAATCAGGAAAAGATTGATCTACAAATCGGAGAAACCGTACAACTGGAAGCAGCTGTCGTGGATGCCTCTGGTAACAAAGTATCCGATCGGGAATACATCTTCTACTCTCGCAGCAGACGCGAATTGTCCGTGGTAGATAGTACTGGTTTAGCAACCGCCATCAAGCATGGTGAGTATAATATCATTGTCATCAGCCCAGGTGAACCCCAGCTGAGAACATCCATCACCGTAAATATCAAACCTGCTCCTATCAAAGCCATCGCTTTTGGAGCCATTCCAGACCAGGTCTATGCAGGTATCACGCTTCCTCTGGTCTTAACAGTAACCGACGATGCCGGTTTTGAACGACCAGAAGTGCAAGTGATGCTTTCTTCTTCCGATGAAAGTAAACTAGCAGTTGCTCCCTTTTACAAACTGATCAGTAAGCAAAAAGGAAAAGTCACTATTACGGCTACTGCTGACGGTGTGAAACAAACATTTACCGTTAATGTCATCGAAAATCCCATTCAGCGTATCGAATTCAGTTCAGACCTCACCGAAGGTAGAACAGGTGATGTCTTTACCTTGACGGCCAATGCAATGGATAAGTCAGGGAATATCATTGCCGATGCACCTATCGTATACTCATACACTGGTGAGGCATATGACGTATCATCGGCTCCAAGTGGTCTAATGACAAAAGAAGGAAAGTTTGTGGCGGACGAAGCTGGCCTATATGTACTAAACGCAACATGTGGTGGTGCAGCCGCTTCAATCACGATCAGCGCTAACAGTCGAAATGTTTCTCGAAAAATAGACCTGATTGGTAATGGCAGTGTAAACGACAAGCACACATCTGACCTCTGGGTATGGGAAGGAATCGATGGAAAAGATTACGCAGTGACTGGCACCTGGGGTGCAGATGGTAAAGCATACTTTTGGGATGTGACAGATCCAGCTGCCATTGAACTCGTAGATTCCGTTCAAGTAGACGCCAGAACAGTCAATGATGTCAAAGTCTCTGAAGACGGCACCATCTGCGTGATCTCGCGCGAAGGAGCTTCGAACCGTAAAAATGGCTTGGTCATCATCGATGTCAGCAACCCAAGAGATGCGAATGTCATCACAGAGTTCTCTGAAAATCTAACTGGAGGCGTACATAATGTCTTTATCTATAAAAAACACGTGTATGCGCTCAGTGCAGGTCGTAAGTACTATTCGATCAATATCGAAGATCCCGCCAATCCCAAGATTGTTGGTGAGTTTGAATTAGAAACGCCTGGCCATTCGATACATGATGTGTGGGTACATGATGGCATCGCCTATTCATCTAACTGGTCTGATGGTGTCCAATTAGTTGATGTCGGAAACGGAATCGCTGGTGGGTCTCCTGCCAATCCGGTGCAGTTTGCGAGCTATGCCTATCCAAGTGGATCCAACCATGCTGCCTTCCCGTACAAAGACGAAAAAACAGGTAAATTCTACGTGATTTTAGGTGATGAAGAATTTCCGTACGGACTGGACCCAGATGGTAAGAAACCAATGAGAGCTGCAGGCTTCTTGCACGTAATTGACTTTACTGACCTCAACAACCCCAAGGAAGTGGCTTGGTTCAAAGTACCGTTCGCAGGATCACATAATTACTGGATCGAGGATGACATCTTATATGCAGCCTTTTATAACGCAGGTGTACGTGTCGTAGATCTAAGTGGTGAGCTGCTAGGTGATCTTAACAGACAAGGCCGTGAGATTGCTTGGATCGTACCAGAAGATCCAAACGGATACGTAAAAAACGCACCCTTTACGTGGGGAGCTCAACCTTACAAAGGACATATCTTCTACTCAGATTGGAACAGTGGTCTGTGGTCAGCAAAACTGAAACCTATTGTGCCAGAAAATGCAAAAATAGAATCTAAATAAGCGGTCTTTAAACGCATGAAAAGTACTCAAAACAGAATCAAAGCAGTCGTCAGCGCATGTGCCCTGACATGGTGCTTACTTGGAAACGTACAGCTGATTGCTCAAAACAATTATTACGTGTATGCCACTGCTGAGTCTGAAGACGAAGTAGCCCTAATCAAGTTTGATGGCAAAGAGGCAACGATCGAGAAAACAATCACCGTCGGTACATGGCCGGCGGAAATAGAGGGTCCTCATGGAATTAATGTCAGCCCCGATGGTAAGTATTGGTACTTGTCGCTAGCACACGGTAATCCGTACGGAACCCTCTACAAGTACTCGACGGCTACCAACGAGGTCATTGATACGGTGAAGCTGGGTCTTTTCCCTGCCTCTTTGCAGGTCTCAAAAACAACTGGGCTTCTGTACTGTGTAAATTTCAATTTGCACGGAGATATGGTACCCAGCACAGTATCTGTAGTCGACCCAGAAGAGATGATCGAAATTGATCGGATCGAAACAGGCGTCATGCCCCATGGATCTAGAATCTCCGCAGATGGGAAATTTCACTACTCTGTGGGTATGATGTCCGGCGAGCTGTTTGAAATTTCTACCAGCAAACTCAAAGTCACGCGCACACTTGCCTTAGATGGCAAAGAAGGAGACGACATGGATAGTATGGATCATAGTAAGATGGACCACGGTTCGATGAATCAGGGCGGAATGGATCATGCTGCTACGGGGCATAGTCAAATGAGCTCCGCAGCTATGTCTAAGCCTATGTTTCACAGTGCCGTCAAACCAACTTGGGCAATCCCCCACCCCACGAATGGCAAAGTCTATGTAGCAGGTAATGGAAGCGATGAGATCCTGGAGATTGATACCAAGTCTTGGAGCATAACCAATCGTTTTGGGACAGGCAAGGCGCCATACAATGTAGATGTTTCACCTGATGGTCGCTACATGGTCGCTACCTACAAAGGCAGCGCAGAGACAGGCGTTTGGGATCTCAAGAAAGGAACTGAGATCGGCAGGATCAAGAACACAAGAAAAGTATCCCATGGTGTAACCATCTCTTCTGATAGCAAATACGCCTTTGTATCGGTGGAAGGCATCGGCGGAGAACCAGGTACCGTAGATGTGATTGACATCAAAAAGGCCACGAAGGTCACTTCTGTTGATATGGGTAAGCAGGCAGGAGGCATCATCTTCTGGAAGATGGAATAATTGATATCCAGCATGGACCCCAGCCAGCAAGTAGACGCCTATTTCGGACGGTGGACAGCATGGTCAACTGAATTTGCTTTGCTTCGGAATATTCTGATAGATAGCGGACTAAATGAAACCTATAAATGGCGAAACCCATGCTACACTTTCGGCCCAACAAATGTGGCATTGATTGGGGAATTCAATGATCAATATGTTCTGAGCTTTCTGAAAGGCGTACTGCTCAAGGATGCCCATGGAGTGCTCACTGCGCCTCGTGAAAACTCACAGTCAGTGAGATTGATCAAGTTCTATGATCAAAAGTCAATTATCGATCAGATAGATATCCTGAAGAAATATCTTCAAGAAACCATCACCGTAGAACAAGCAGGGTTACAGGTAAGCTTTTCTGCAAAAGATGAATTGGCGCTACCCGAATAACTAAGTAATATCCTTGCAAGAGATGAGCAACTAAAATCTGCCTTTGAAGGATTGACGCCTGGTCAACAACGAGGCTACGTACTCTATTTTTCTACCGCGAAACAGTCAAAAACTCGTGTTTCTCGAATCGCCTAGTATCGAGATAAAATTATCACTGGAAAAGGGTTCAATGACTGCACATGTGGTCTCTCTCAAAGGATGCCAAACTGCGATGGCTCGCATAAGCAGCTCCAGCAGTAATTCACGAAGTGATTGTATAGACTCAGAACTCTCTTCGAATGACTCTGAGGTGAGCAACAGTTAATAATACCTCCAAAAAACTAACGACCCAACTCATACACAAAGTCAGGCGTCACTGCTTCGCCTGTGAAGAAATCGTCTTTGAGTCCTTGACTCACTCCTCAAAGCTGAACCCATGAGATCCCCCACGTGACGGTTGATCGGTGTCTGATAAGCAGGATCTGCAAGTGCCTGCACCTGAGAGACAAATTAATAACCTCTACTCGTGTACATGCGAAGTAATCGATCAAGGTACCTAGCATTGAGTAGTTTGGGGTGGAAAGGAATGTCTGCACAATCGGTCGATCGAAGACTTCTCCTGTTGCGTCTTCAACACCATCTATATCACGCCCGAGTATGGAGCCACCACTCATTGGGAGTTGATTGCTCGTAGAGATTTTACAAGAGACCAAGGGGATGAATCTGGTAACATCATCGTCAGCGAACTTGCCATTCAAAAAATGGGACTGACAGATCCGATCGGAACAAAAATCTCCTCAAGAGGAAATTTCAATTACCGCGACAATTTCACGATTATTGGCGTAGTACGCGATATGATCAAATGGTGACCCTTTAATCAACCTGTCCCTCTTATGTTGTAAAGCAAAGAACCAAAGAAATCGGTATTCGGAAGATACTTGGAGCCAGTCCAGCGATGCGATGGCTTATACTTTCTAAAGGTTTCACACTACTCGTGATAGCCGCTTCGGTCTTTGCGATCCTGTGGCGATCTATGTAATCGATTGGTGGCTAGCAGATTGGTGGCTAGCAGATTACGCCTACCGAATTTCAATTCCATATGGGTTATTTGGATTGAGCTGTATCGGTGGCTTATTGATTGCACTATTGACCATAAACTATCAAACACTCAGGGCAGCAGTTAGTAATCCAGTCATCTCACATAGATCAGAATAAATCTAAGGCAGGTGATATAAATAATTTGCTAGTTCCATTAAAAATTATACTTTCGTTCCATGAAATTGAGACTTTTGGGCAGTATGCTAATCATTTGCTTGCTATCGGTGCCTGACGCGATTAGCCAAGACATCCATGGTGAAAATGATGTGTGGTTTTTGCTATTAACCCATTACAAAATCAATGAACAATTAAGTCTGGGTAATGAGCTTCACTTCAGATACAACGACTACCTCAACGATAAACAACAATTTCTGCTCAGACCCTTTATCGACTACAAAGCCAACGACGTGGTCACCTACAGTTTCGGCTATACCTATATCCGAACAAATCCCTATGGTGAGTTTCCCCTACCTGAAATCAAGCCAGAGCATAACATCTGGGAACAGATCAACTTAAAGCATACAGTGGGACAAACCACCGTCCAACATCGCTACCGTGCAGAGCAACGTTGGCAGGGAGATCTAGTCCTGGATCCGGGAACAACAGAATATCAAGTGGATGGTTATGAACTCTCACACAGGTTCCGATACCGTTTGACATTAACCCGCCCTATCAATGACCGTTGGTTCGTCAATGTCTTCGATGAAATCTGGGTCAAAACAGATAATAAACTGGTCGCTGCTGACTATGATCGAAACTGGATCTATGTGGGTCTTGGGCACAAATTCTCAGACCTGCTCTCTATTCAAGTGGCATACTTGCATCAGCATGCCAAAAACAACCCAACGAGGTTCGAACGTCATCCGACACTACAGTTGACAGCAGATATACACCTGTAGACCACAAAGTTTTTCAAGAAATACTCAGTAATAGGCAACCCTACTCAAAAGCTCTCGTATATTTGTGAGTGATTACTCACATCAATGACAGATAAACAAGCCAAAATATTGGATGCCGCCTTACTGCTTTTTGCCGAGCAAGGATTCTCCGCCACCTCCACAAGCAAAGTAGCAAAGGAGGCTGGTGTATCAGAAGGACTTATATTTAGGCATTTTGAAAATAAGGAAGGGTTGCTAGCAGCGATACTACTAAGAGGCTCCGAAAAAATCAAGGAGATGCATCAACGGCTAGCCTTGATCACGGATCCAAATGCTGTTATCCGTCAAATGATAAATATGCCTTTTAATATTCCAGTAGATGAGCGCCCCTTTTGGAAGCTCCTTTATGCGCTGAAATGGCAAGCTGATGTCTATGATGATGAAATGTCCGCCCCTGTGAAGAAATTGCTCATTCAAGCTTTCACGAAGCTTGGATCTGAAGATCCTAACACAGAATCAGAAGTCTTGATGGCTATTATTGATGGATTAGCAGTTACTATCCTATTGAAGCACAGTGCCCAGCATGAGCTCATTAGGCAAAGCATATTAAGTAAATACAGTCTCTAAATTTTATAACAACACAATAAGTGATTACTCACTACAACAAAGACAAAACATGACCAATATTGATAAGACAAAACCAGTGTTAGTGACCGGAGCAACAGGCTATGTAGCCAGTTGGCTCGTAAAAAGATTATTAGATGAGGGGATCGACGTACATGCAGCAGTACGTAATCCTGACAAGCAAGAAAAACTAGGTTTTTTGACCAAAATGGCCGAAAAATCGACTGGTTCAATCAAATTCTTTAAATCTGATCTACTAGAAGAAGGCTCGTATACCGAAGCTATGGATGGATGCGAGTTAGTCTTTCACACGGCGTCGCCTTTTATTACAGATGTAAAAGATCCTCAAAAGGATCTCATTGACCCGGCTGTAAAAGGCACACAAAACATATTGGAAACAGCCAATAAGGTTTCCTCTGTTAAGCGAGTCGTAGTAACCAGCAGCTGCGCGGCCATTTATGGAGATGCAATCGATACTGTAAACGCACCTAATGGTATCTTGACGGAAGATGTTTGGAACACCTCCTCCTCACTAGACTACCAACCTTACTCTTACTCTAAAACTTTAGCAGAGCAGAAAGCATGGGACATGCAGAAGCAACAAGCTCGATGGGATCTGATCACGATCAATCCAAGTTTTGTCATGGGACCGATGCTTAATGTAACAGCTACAACCTCTGAAAGCTTTAATATTCTAAAGCAGCTTGGTGACGGCACAATGAAAGCAGGAGTTCCCAAAATGGGTGTAGGTGTAGTCGATGTTCGAGAAGTCGCAGAGGCCCATTTTCAAGCAGGATACAGACCTGAGGCGAGTGGTAGATATATCACTTCTGGGCACAATACAGATTTTCTGAAAATGGCGCTGACGCTTACCTCAAAATTTGGGAAGCAGTTTCCAATACCAAAGAGGGCACTACCCAAATGGTTATTGATGATTGTCGGACCGATGGCTAATAAGCTCTTCACCAGAAGATTCATCAAAAACAACGTCGATATTCCTTGGAATGCGGACAACTCTAAAATCAAAAAAGAACTGGGTATTAACTTCCGACCGCTTCAGGAAACGATGGAGGATTCTTTCCAAGTACTTGTTGATGAAAAAATTCTACAACCCAAATAACAAAGAAAAAGTCTTGTTGCCCTTTGCAAAAAGACATTATGCTCGGTAGCAAAGGGCAACCACTACCTTTAGATCAACGAAATATAAGGCGTTAAACACAATCAATAGATGAAACAATTCGGTGGAAAAGTAACCAAAGAGCTTAAAGCAATCTACGAGCAATCCCCAAACTGGAAAAAAGGAAAATTTGAGAATCTGGAAGAAACGTCCATGGATATCAATTTTCAGAGCTTACCAAAACTGATGTACAAGCAGATCTTCGACACAGAGGGGCGAATGCCAAAGGAAAACCTACCCATCCAACCCTTCATCAAAGAAGAGTTCTTGACGCCTTCAGAGGAAGCCAAAATCATCTGGTATGGTCATTCCGTAGTTTTAATGCGTATCAACAATAAGACAATCCTTATAGATCCAATGCTGGGACCAGATGCAGCACCGATCGCCCCGTTCGCTAGCAAGCGGTTTTCTAAAGACGCTCAGGCAGTCATTGACCAGCTACCTGAAATTGATTTGATGCTTCTGACGCACGATCATTACGACCACCTTGATCTAGAAAGTATCAAACAACTCAAGGGCAAAACCAAGAAGTATTTTGCAGCTATCGGTGTCAAAAGACATCTGGTTAGCTGGGCGATTCCAGAAGAAGATATCACCTCTTTTGATTGGTGGGATTCAGAAATCTTTGATGATTTACAAATTACGTTTACGCCAACCCGACATTTCTCGGGACGAGGATTAACGGATCGAGCTAAGTCACTATGGGGTGGTTGGGTCATCAAAAGCACCACACAAAATATCTGGTTTAGCGGCGATAGTGGGTATGGTGAACATTTTAAAGAAATTGGCAATCGGCTAGGCCCATTTGACTTTGCCTTTATGGAATGTGGGCAGTACAATGAAAACTGGCATCAAATACATATGTATCCTGAAGAAAGTGTGAAAGCGGCTATCGACACTAACGTGACAAAAGTAATGGCTGTTCATTGGGCTGGATTTGCATTAGCTCAGCATCATTGGGCTGAGCCTATCAATCGTTTTAGCAAAGAAGCAGCAGCTAAAAACCTTGAACTTGCCTCACCAAAAATAGGTCAGCAGTTCACGGTCTCAGCCATGCCTACAAGCAAATGGTGGCAAGAGCTCTCTTAAAATATGAAATTGTACCCCTGTAAATTCAGGGTAGGAATGGTTCTTGATTATCGATCGAAAACCATCCTTATGTTTCGACTGCGAGTACTCCTACTAACTACAGATAATTAATTAAGCAATCGAAAAAAGGTCAGGTTACACAAAGATTATATTTGAAACGATGAAGAAGCAGGACAAACAGCAAGACAACGAATAAGCCATCATTGCCCCTGATCACTGTGACCAGTAAAAAATCTCAGTCAATCTATTCGATCCAAGTAATCTCTTCATTGATGCCCATTTGCTCAGTTTATTGATAATTTTCGAGTATTTCATCTGGTCACTACTTGATTAATTTCTATTTTGTATCTGTTTTACAGACGCTCATCATCCAGTACTAAAGCTCATCATGCTGCTGAAATTATTTCGCTTATCCTTTTGCTTCCTTTTTCTTTGGGCCTGCGAGCCCGCATTTGAGGAAACAACCGTAGATCTCTCCTCTTATCAAATCGCCGATTCACTACAGTTATCTGCGGTTGTCGCTGAGCCATTAATAGAAGCGCCGATAGATATCAGCTTTGATAATCAGGGCAGACTTTGGGTCCTAGAGATGAAAGGTTACATGCGTACGATCGAAGGGGTAGGTGAAAATTCTCCTATCGGCCGTGTCTTGATAATAGAAGACTTGGATCAAGATGGGGCAGGAGACCACGCACGTGTTTTTCTCGATAGCCTTATTCTTGCGAGAGCATTTACGCATTACGCAGGGGGACTACTTTATGCTGAACCTCCTTCGTTGTACTTTGTACCTATTAAGGAAGACCTGACGCCTGGCAAGCGGATGCTTGTTGATCCGGAATACGCTGTGGGCGGCAATGTTGAGCATCAGCCAAACGGCTTACTCGTCAACATTGACAACTGGATTTATAACGCCAAATCATCGAAGAGATACCGCCTGCTTAATGGAGAGTGGCAGATCGAATCCACTGCCTTTCGTGGGCAGTGGGGCATCACTAAAGACGAAATTGGCCGATTGATCTACAACGACAACTCGAATCAAGCCTACGGTGATTGGATACTGCCAAATACGCTATATAAACCTGGCTATGAACTTAGTTCTGGTGTCTACATGACCTTGGTGCAAGACCAAAGCGTCTACCCACTACAAGCAACCGCTGTCAATAGAGGCTACCTACCAAATGTACTCGATGAGCAAAATATCCTGAAGCGTTTTACAAGTGCATGCGGCCCGCTTTATTTTCAGGGAGAGAGTCTACCTACGAGCTATCAAGGCAATCTGTTTGTCTGCGGACCCGAAGCAAATTTGATCAAGAGAAACCTTTTGAAATATGGAGAATTTCAAGTCACTGGCAGACAGGCGTGGCAAAACAAGGAATTCCTAATTTCATCCGATCAAGGCTTTCGTCCGGTCAATCTAAAAAACGGACCAGATGGGGCTATGTACGTCATCGATATGCATCGTGGGATCATACAGCATAGCACCTACATGACCAGCTATTTGCGCGATCAGTACATCAGTCGGGGGTTAGACAGTCTTGTAGGTATGGGCCGTATCCTTCGTATCGCTGCTGACATCTCAAACTACGTGCCTGTTGATTTGACGAAGCTCAATTCAAGTAGTTGGGTCGATTCACTCAGCAGTTCCAACAGCTGGATCCGGGATCGGGCACAGCAATTAATCATCAACTCGGGTAATGCCGATCTGTCTGCAGGCCTTGTCGTTCTACTCAATGAATCAAATAACGAAATAGCACGAATACATGCACTGTATTGCCTGGAAGGACTACAAACGCTAAGCAAGAAAGACCTCAACCTGAATAATTTCCTTGCGTACCCAAGACTTTCTTCACATGTACTAAAACTAGTCGGTGACCATGGAATCCTATTAAGTAATCAAGGGTTAGATCAGCTTTTTGCTTTACAGGATTCGACAATCGATTTCTATACAGTCCGATTACTCGCCAAAAACTTCAATAATTCAGCCTTAGCATATCTCACGCAGCTTCTTGACCGATACAACCAGTCCAAGTGGATTTTAGAACCTCTAGCGATGTCCTTTGCAGGTGATCTTGACTTTTTCCGAAAGGCAACCAATGGCTATGACAGTACACTGCTATTTATTGAGCATGTCCAGAAAACCACAAGTGCCGCAGCTAATCTAGAGGTCATTTACACAGATAATATGACCACCGGTCTGTACTTGTACAGAAACAATTGTGGCACTTGCCATGGACCGGATGGCAGGGGTCTAAAGTACCTGGCTCCTCCCCTCCTCAATTCTGAGTATGTCAGTGGAGATCCACAATTACTAATTGACCTGATGCTCTATGGATTGGAAGGGCCTATTGAAGTAGCGGGTCTATCGTATGATTTTGCTACAGCTATGCCGGGACAAAAAGTCAATA
>JBLHTU010000076.1:0-15966 GCA_047627515.1 Cyclobacteriaceae bacterium
CGGTGCTCTCAGCATCTTTATTTTCTTTACTGCTGGTATTGCTACAAGCGTATAAAAAAATGGCTGCTACTAATGTTAGTATTGTGTTTTTCATGGGTATCAATTTATCTTAATCTTAAACTATTTCCTATGATTGAAACAGAGCTGAGACTGCTAGGTATAGGTCACTTTCTTACAGCGATCGCAAACCATATTTTTGATATGGAGCATATCACTTTTAGATCTCCTCTTCTACTCTTCCACACTTGAGCATCATATCTCCGTAATATGGATTTCTAATCTCTTCTGACATACTGAGCCAGTTAGCGCCTGTATTGTCAAATGCCATCGGGCAAAACTGAACAAATACACCTGATGTTTCTCCATCAGCCTTTAATGCCACGATCAAGCCATCCGTAATTATCTTGAATGCCGCTCTTTGTCTTTTTAAATCATCGGTTCCGGCAATTAAATTGGCTGCTTCAATCACTTTAGCATCCATATTCTCTGCAGCTAGAGACTTACTTAACGCAGAAGCAGAAGCTTTTGCTGCTGAAGCATCAGACTTTACAAAAGCATCTTTTAAGCTCATGTAATCAGTCATAGCGCTCGTTTGCGTCTCTTCCTTTTCAACAGTTGTTACCTCTTCCGGTACATCGCTAGTGGTCTGTTCCGCTTGCGGAGCAGTACATGATATGATGAGTGCTGTTAATCCTAGTATGATAAAAATCTTTTTCATTGTATTGTGGTTTAAAAATTTATGTATTGATTTAATTAAGTTGTTCTTCTACGTTGCCACAGGTGAGCATCGCATCACCAAAATAGGGATTGAGTATTTCCTCGGAATTACTCAGCCAAAAACCGCCTGAATTGTCAAAAGCCATGGGACAGAACTGACGAAAGCCTTTCGTTTCAACTTTATACTTACTAAGAGAATGAAAAAGCTGATCACTTAGGGGAGATAACAGCATTCTTGCCTTTTCAATATCGGTTTCTTTCGTGAGCATTTCTGCAGTACTCGTGAGCACAGCGAGGTCTTTCATCCAAGTGAGATGTGCATCACCTTGGACCAATTCCATGTTTACATCACTGATTGCTTTTTGCAGTAATGCAGCCTTTTCATTGACAAGCTTTGCATCTGACGAAACCATTGCATCTTTTACTGGCAAGTAGTTGTCAAAAACTGTTTTGATTTGATCTCTGAATGCGTCGCTGACATCGTACGTCCCCTCTGAAATATTCACCTCTGGATGATTCATCAATGGCTTTTCGTTAGACCCTCCATTCGTTTGACCACCCCCATGATTGTGACCGGTCATTGGTACACCTCCATCAGGAGACATCATGCTTGGTTTACCTGCTAACTGAGCTGCTGCATCTATGCTAAACGTTCCATTTACAGTTATTTCTTCCCCTGCTTCTAGGCCTGCGACTATCACATAGGCATCTCCCAAAGCTGCACCCAAGGTCACTTCTCTTATCTTAAAATGCATACCTTGATCTGATGGTTGTTTGACATAGACGACAGACCGATTACCTGTCCACATCACAGCAGACTTAGGAATAACAATCTTTTCCTCGGAAGATGAACTAGATTGCAATACCCCTGAAGCGAACATTTCTGGCTTCAATTGATTTTTAGGATTGTTCATTTCTACCCGCACCATTGAAACCCTAGTTTTAGGGTTAATCACTGGGTCGATATAAGAGATTTTACCGGAGAAGTCTTCTCCTGGAAAGGATGAAACGGTGAAGTCAATGAATGCACCTTTTTTGATCCATTGCATGTCTGACTCGTAAGCGTCAAACATCACCCAAACTTTTGATAAATCAGTCAAGACATAAATCGTCATGCCTTGTTTTATATAGTCGCCAAGATTAACTTTCTTTTCTTTTACGTAACCTGATTTTTCAGCTCGAATTGGTAAAGTTTCTATAGGTTGACCATTTTCGAGAATCTGGTCAATCTGAGCACTCGTCAACTTCCAATTGAGTAGTTTTTTTCTAGCTGCATCAAACAATTCAGGCTGCGCTATTTGAATTTTTTGTGCTTCGAATAGCTCTTGCTGTGCTGTGACCAATTCAGGAGAATAAAGGGTTGCGATGATTTGTCCCTTTTGGACATATTCACCTGTAAAGTCTACATTTAGGCTTTCCACTCTTCCTGGGATATGAGAAGATTGTGTATAAACCTGCTGCTCATTTTCCATCACCTTCCCATTAAGTCGCAGGGTTTTAGAAACCTTACCCAAACGAACTACCTGAGTCATAACATCAGCTAACTGCATGGCTGTTGGGGACATGCTTACTGCCATAGGATCAGACATATCCGTATCTGTTTCCAGTCGGATCAAATCCATACCACATATGGGACATGATCCAGGTTCGTTTTGACGAATTTGTGGATGCATTGAACAGGTGAAAACGCCTTGTTCGTTCATAGTGAGATCATGCGCACTTTCGGAGTGTGTTTCATTTGAACTCGGCTTAATCACCCAGCCAATCACTGCACCGATGACCAACGTCAGGCCAATCAACACATATTTATTTTGAAGTAAATTTTTCATTTCAGTATCGTTTAGTTGCTGATTCCTGCTAGTAAATAGTCAAGGTTTTCTGCAAGTATTTTCAATCGTGTTTGCGATTTTATTTTCTTAGTCTGATAGTTCAAAAGCTGCATTTGGATACGTAGAAGTTCGTCTAAGTCCTTACCTGAATTACTAAAGGCGGACAACATCAAGCTTTGAATTTGTTCGGTTTCTCCCATTTGAATCTGATAAAAAGCAAGCAATTCGTTTTCTCTGCTCACATTGTATTTTAAGTTTTCGAATTGGGAAACCAGATCGTTCTCAATAGCTATCTGTGACTGCATAATGCCTTCAATCTGAAGTTCATTTTCCTTTAATGCTGATGTGTATTTCTTTCGGAAGATGGGAAGCGTGAATGTAACCATTGGCATCAGCGCATTTTTCCCATTGTCTGGAACATTCACGTCTGTACGTTCACCTACTACCACGTAATCAAGACCTGCTCCGATAGTAGGCATCCCTTGTTTCTGAATAACGATAGATTGAGACTGCTTTGCTTCGATTCGCATGTTCAGTGCCAAAATCAGTGGATGCTTATTCCAGTCAAATGCTTGTGAAATTGAGAGCTCAGTTTTCGCTGTATCCCTCTGGAATGCAACAGTAGAACTGTCACTTCGATTAAGTATACGATTGAATGCGACCCGCAGAGGTAATTTCTGACCTTCGAGAAGGCTGACCTCCGTCTCTATCTCTTTTATCAGCAAATCGATTTTTAGTACCTCAGCGAGACTGGTTTTTCCATTTTCATATTGGCCTGTAGCTAGCCTTTTCCAAGTATTCAATAATACCAAATTGGATTGTTGGATCTCCTTCAAGTCATTTAATTCCCTCAGTGGATAGTAGGCTTTTGCCACCTCAAATCGAATGCGATTTTGATCGTCTACAAATTGCTGAAAAGTAGCTTCGGCGAACAGGCTTGCTACATCACCTTGCGCTTTTAGGGTGCCAAACCAAGGGAACATTTGAGTCAAAGAGAATCGAGCGCGTTGAGGCCCTACTCTTGTTTCCACGGGTGAAATAAAATAGCCAAATGAAAGGGATGGATCTGGTAATTGATTCACTTGTTGGACGCGAGTCAGCGCCGCTTCAAACTCTTTGTACTTGGCCATCAGCAATGGATTATGCTCCATTGCCAGCTGTTGGTAATCATCCAACGTTTGTGCAACACTCGTTAGTGAAAGGGCCAATGAAAATAGGATGATGAATCGTGTTCTCATGATTGAGTCTTTTTAAGTTTCCACTCTTCACGAAATGAATAGAGTACAGGAACAATGAAAATACTGACCAGCGCAAAGGCCATACCACCAAAGGATGGAATAGCCATTGGAATCATGATATCCGATCCGCGTCCTGTCGATGTGAGTACAGGTAGTAATGCGATCATGGTAGTAGATACAGTCATCAGTGCCGGCTTGATTCTGCGTGCCCCTGCTTCGACTACCGCATTTCGCACCTCATTTAGCGTAGCAGGTTTGTTTCTCACGAAACTCTGATCCAAATAAGTCGCGATCAGTACTCCATCATCTGTAGCTATGCCAAACAAAGCAATGAATCCAACCCATACAGCCACACTGAGGTTGATCGTTTGCATCTGAAAGAGATCTCTAAGATTGGTTCCGAAAATAGAAAAATCTGCGAACCATCCCTGACTGTAGAGCCAAATCATGATAAACCCACCACTGAAAGCCATGGCGATTCCTGAAAAGACCATCAGTGAAGTACTGACCGACTTAAATTGGAAGTAAAGGATCAGGAATACGACGGCCAAAACCAGTGGCACAATGATCGATAACCTCTTTTCGGCCCGAACCTGATTTTCGTAGCTACCAGAAAACTTATAACTCACTCCAGCGGGAACAACTAACGCACCTGATTCGATTTGATCTTTGATGGCACCTTGTGCCTCATTCACTACATCTACTTCCGCATATCCATCTTTCTTGTCAAACAGCACATATCCGACTAAAAATGTATCCTCACTCTTTATGGCTTGTGGGCCCCTTTTATAAGTAAGCTCTATCAATTGACCTATTGGCACTTGTGCGCCAGTGGGGGTTGCAATGAGAATCTTCTTTAAAGACTCGGGGTCATCCCTAAGTTCTCTGGGATAGCGCACTCTCACAGGATATCGCGCGCGACCCTCTACGGTTGAAGTAACCTTCATGCCACCAATAGCCGTTTCAACCGTTTGTTGTACATCCTCTACACTTAATCCATATCGTGCGATCTCATCTCTATTAATATTGAGATGTATGTATGGTTTGCCCACAATACGATCAGCAAAAACTGCTTCCTTCTTGACCGATGGAACGGCCTTCAACACACTCTCCAATTGGTAGCCAAAATCTTGGATAGTAGCCAGGTCAGGACCATATACCTTAATACCCATGGGTGCTCGCATACCCGTCTGAAGCATGACTAATCTTGTTTCAATTGGCTGAAGTTTAGGAGCTGATGTAACGCCCGGGATCTTAGTGACTCTAACAATTTCGTTCCATATATCATCAGGAGACACTATCTCTTGTCTCCAGTTCCTGAAATACTGACCATTATTATCAGGTAGTAACTGTGAAATGGATACTCCGTTAAGTACTGCGTCTTCATTATTAATCCGCTCTCCACTGTTAAGCACAAACCGATTTTCATCATCTGTTTGAAACCTGATCTTATGACCGCTGTCGTTTACTGCATATTCTGGTTTGTAATTGATTACATTTTCAAACATGGAAATTGGTGCTGGATCAAGCGCCGATTCTACTCTTCCTAGTTTGCCTACTGCTTGATCTACTTCAGGAATATTGGCAAGAAGCATATCCAGTTGAGCTAGCACTTTTTGATTGTAGGCAACTCCCGAATGAGGCATTGAAGTGGGCATCAGCAAAAAGCTGCCTTCATCGAGAGAAGGCATAAATTCCTTGCCTACGCCAGGAAACGCATGTGACATAGTGGACCACACTTTGGTGGTTCTTAGATTCCAATCAATGGTATCAAAGGCTTTTGGGATAAATCCAAAAATGGCATTAAAACCGATCCATGTATTAGCACCCAAAAGAATTAGGAATACTGGAATACTTAGGAATGTCTTCTTGTACGCTAGACACCATTTTAGAATGGGACGATAAAATTTCTCTAGCGCACTGAATCCCCCAAGAATCAACCCAACAATTAGTCCTACAAAGATGAAGTTGATTAACAAACTCTGTTGAGCACCTAGTGGCAACCAGAATTTGGCAAGAAGCCATGTCACCGCCAAAACAGATACGATGATCGTAATGTTCTTCGTGAACCAATTTTTCCATGGGCTATAGGCTTGCACAAACCAGTTCGCTCCAAATATCAGTAGCAATATCCCCGAGAGGGTATCTTGAAAAATAGCAATAATCAACCCGATAAGAATCAATCCTGAATTTACAATCATAGCCATTCGTTGGCTTTTGATTCGGAAACCAAAAAACCAATGAGCCAGTGCTGGAAGAATCAGCAGAGAAACAAATAGTGCTGACAGCAAAGCAAATGTCTTAGTAAAGGCGAGTGGTCTGAAAAGTTTGCCTTCTGCTGCTTCCATTGTGAAAACAGGAATAAAGCTGACAATTGTGGTAGATACGGCAGTGAGTATCGCTGAACTCACCTCTGATGCACCCTTGTAAATCGTGTCGATTAACTTTTGTTCGGGTGGTGCTTCATCAATGTGCTTGATCACATTCTCGGATAATATAATGCCCAAATCAACCATCGTCCCTATCGCGATGGCTATGCCTGATAGCGCGACGATGTTGGCATCTACACCAAAGTAGCGCATGGAGATGAACACCATCAAAACAGATATTGGCAATAGACTTGAGATGAGTAAGGAGGCTCTCAGGTTAAAAACCATAACGATGACCACCAGAAGGGTAATGAGTATTTCTAAAGACAGGGCTTCTTCTAATGTGCCAAGTGTCTCATTAATTAATATGGATCTATCATAAAACGGTACAATGGTCAACTGAGTCTCCGTCCCATTTGCCAGTGTCTTTTTCGGTAACCCTGGTGAAATTTCTTCAATTTTCCTCTTCACATTATTGATCACTTGAAGAGGATTGGAACCGTATCTAGCAACGACAACACCTCCTACAACCTCAGCTCCCTCTTTGTCTAGGATGCCTCTTCTTGTGGATGGGCCAAGGGCGACAACTGCTATGTCCTTAATTTGAATCGGAACATTGTTCTGTACAGCCACTACGGCCTTTTCAATGTCTTCAATATTCTTAATATATCCCAGTCCCCTGACTAAGTACTCCGCTTGATTGATTTCTATCGTTTTTGCACCAACATCTTTATTGGATTTTTGCACTGCCTGCATCACCTTGTGAAGTGGAATATTGAATGCTTTCAGCGCATCAGGATTGACATCAATTTGGTACTCTTGCACGAACCCTCCTATAGAGGCCACTTCAGAGACTCCTTCGGTTCCATTCAAGCCATACTTTACATAGAAATCCTGAACGCTCCGAATCTCATGCAGGTCCCACCCACCTGTTGGATTACCTTCTTTGTCACGACCTTCAATAGTGTACCAATACACTTGACCCAGTGCTGTAGCATCTGGACCTAATGTCGGTTGTACCTGATCGGGCAGGAGTCCTGAAGGAATAGAATTGAGCTTTTCTAAAATTCTCGATCGAGACCAGTAAAACTCCGTGTCTTCATTGAAGATGATATAAATGCTTGAAAAGCCAAACATGGACGAGCTTCGAATGGATTTTACACCTGGAATTCCTAGCAAGTAGGTAGTCAATGGGTAGGAAACCTGATCTTCCACATCTTGTGGAGACCGACCCTGCCATTGCGTAAAAACTATTTGCTGATTTTCCCCAATATCTGGAATAGCATCGACAGGAACAGGATCTGATGGAAGTGCTCCGATCTGCCAGCCAAACGGAGCGGTAACTATACCCCAAAGGACAAAGCCTGTTAAGATCAGCATTGTGACCAGCTTGTTTTCTAGAAAATATTTTATGGTTCTATTTAGCATCTTATGATTTGAATGATTTGAATAAGCATGAATGCCGGAACACTATTCAGCGTCCGGAACATGATCAAATCATTAAATCAAATAAGAAATACTTGATGTATTGCCTGAAAGTCTTGCTTCAGGAAGGGAGGTGAGCTATCAGCTGGGATTGGCTGATATTCATTGAAATCTAGTCTAACAATGTAAAGTACAAGAGCAACCGTAGTTGCAACAAAGATTGGAGCAAGTTGCTGAGAGACATCCTTTTTGAAAATCTCATCAACTTCCATAGTGACATACTGATTTTCGCAACAAGGGGGTTTTGAAATATGAAGATCGTTACTTGATGCTTCTCGCATCTCCATCATAGCCATTCCACAATCAAGAGGCTTCTCACCTAGCATCACTTCGCTTATCACAGCATGACCATCACAGATGTGCGTACCATAGGTAAATCCAACGTTGCCAAGCAACAGGACTATTAGAAGTGATATGGAAATTACTTTTTTCAATTGCTCAAATATACGAAAATACAAGAAGAAGGATTTACAGAACTTTGGAAGAGAGTTATATAATTCAAATAAGCCCTAATAAAACATGTCAAACTTCACATTAATATAGATGCCTACTTCTTCACCAACATCTGTTCAAGCTCTTCTAGCGACTTCCCTTTTGTCTCGGGCACTATTTTGATAATGAACAAAAGACCAAGAAGTGCAAACACGCCATAAATGAGAAAGGTGGTAGCGCTACCAAGAACTTCCAATTCCCATGGAAAGACCAACTGCACAATGAAGCTAACAGCAGAATTGATTAATCCAACAAATGAAATGGCTAACCCTCGAATCCAGTTCGGAAAAAGTTCACTAAAGAGCACCCACATAACGGGTCCAATAGAGATTGCAAAGGAGGCAACAAAGCCTAAAATACCAGCTAGAATCAAAGTGGGGTTCATGGTAATGGCTGAATTGATTAAGGTTGATTCGTGGATCTTAGCATTTTCTGCACCTAGCGCTACACTTAACGCCTGCTTATAGCTGGTGTCGTCGTCGTAGGTAACGCCTATCAAGCCACTTAGTTTTTCCTGGTCCTCACTGTCGATTGATGTAAGAACAGTAGTATCGTTCAACGTGTAAGTAGCCGAGTTGAATCCGTACGCCAGAGTAAACATACAAACTACAATACCTGCCACACCGCCAATCAGTAGTGGTTTCCGACCTAGCCTATCAATGAATAGGATAGCTATCACTGTAAAACCTAGATTGACCAGACCAACCAAAATCGCTTGTATAAATGCGGCATCAGTACCTATCCCTGATTGCTCGAAGATCATTGGTGCATAAAAGAATACAGAGTTAATCCCGGTAATCTGCTGCAACACGGCAACCACTATTCCAATCGTCAGTACTAATCGAAGCGACGGGTTAAATAACTCCGCAAGGGATTGACGCTTTTTGGAGCTTTCCGAATCGATGCTTTTTTGTATCGCTGCTACATCTTGTTCGACGGCTTCATCGCTCCCAAAGCGGCGCATAATTTCTTTGGCCTGGTCTATTTGCCCCTTCATGATCAACCATCGTGGACTTTTTGGGACAATAAACAGCCCTGCAAAATAGCAAATAGCAGGTATAGTTTCTAGTCCTAGCATCCATCGCCATTGGTGTTGATCCAATCCCAGTGACTTGGCCCATGCGGCATCTGAAGCACCGTACTGCAAAATCAAATAATTGGTAAAAAAAGCAAGAGAGATACCTATTACAATGTTGAGTTGATTGAAGGATACCATTCTCCCTCTCACACTTGCTGGCGCTATTTCAGCGATGTACATCGGAGCCAATATCAGGGATGCTCCAACGCCAAATCCTCCAATCATTCGGGCAACAACTAGAAACCAGAAAGTAGGCGCAAAAGCAGAAGCCAAAGCAGATATAGCATACAGAATCGCAGCATACATCAAGATTAATCTTCGTCCATATCGATCACTCAAAGGACCAGCGAGCATCATGGCTAGGGTTGCCGTAAGCGTGAGAGAACTGACAGACCAGCCTAACTGCAATTTTGTCAATCCAAATTCAGGTTCAATAAACTTAATCACACCTGAAATCACAGAGGCATCGAAACCCATCAGAAGACCACCTAGTGCCACAATTAAGGCCGTTATTCCTACATTATTTGATTTGGTCATATATACTATAGTTACTGGTTGGTTGTAGACTGGTAGCCGGTCACAATATTTTTCGACGGTTAATATACGATGCTTTCTATCGTTTTTCGAGTATTTATCCTACAAGGGATTAATTCGAAGGTATTCAACTGGTAATGCTTATCCTGGTTCCGTTTTTATCCTAGTCCGTTTTCTCAACTTACTTATTCGGTCGTGATAATACACTTTCAGTTCATCTAGAAAGGTTAAGGGATCTTTATAATTAGTTAAAATATGATAAGTATGCCTGCTTTTTAGGTCTTTTAGGTCTTTTTCAAGTTGCTCCTTTTCCTTGATCAAGTAGGCATCAGGACTCGCAATCAATTCAATTTTAGAGAATGACACGTTCGCGATCTTTGTGAGTTCAGCATTGCTGAATAGATGGGCATGGTAGGCCTTTAAAGTATCAAGGTCTTCATGCTTGTAGATCTCAACTAATCGTGTCGTCAACTCTGTGGCAAGATCCATTTTATCGTCATTCATAGAGTATTTATCAGGATGGACGTGGAGCATGGCCTCTCTGTACAATCGTTTTTTCTCTGCGATATCATCTTCATTGAGACTGGCTCTCGATACTTTTTGTTTTTGCGTCTTTAACCCTACTGGTTCTATGTAGCTTTTCCCCTTTTTCTTTTGCGCTAATCTTTTAGATTTTTTCTCTTTCTTCTGCGCTTTGTATAGCACGGATAGTTCTTGCGTCTCTATTAATTCGTGGGTAAGTCTCGACCTCAATAAAACCTCGAAAGTCTCTAACTTATGGCTCAGATCATTCAACTCGAGCTTCAGCTGCACA
The DNA here is from genome assembly GCA_047627515.1 of Cyclobacteriaceae bacterium. GTDB lineage: Bacteria > Bacteroidota > Bacteroidia > Cytophagales > Cyclobacteriaceae > JAYPLE01. The sequence goes on from JBLHTU010000076.1 coordinate 10,557, forward strand.
ATTTGTTCCTGTAGGCCCTTTTGTTGTGCAGCACGCTTCTGAGTGCTTATCAGCTGGTCTTGCTTCATACGACTTGTCTTATATCATTTTCACCAAATCTTGATGCATTTTGTGGAGGGTCGCAAGTGCATCCTGGGTATAGCCCGTATGAACAGGTGAAGACTGGATGATCGTACTTCGTGTGGCCGTCAACCAGCGAAACCGCTCTGCCATTTCAAATGCTATAATGCCTGGGTGGTCCCCGACTGGATGGTCCCCGACTGGATGGTCCCGGGCGGGGATACTATCTCCCACTTTTGTCCCTTCGCAAATCAATTCAAAAGAATGGCTGTATTGCTTCACTACCTCTAAATCTACTTCGGGAAACAAAGTCAGTATTCGACGGTCGTCCCAATGAAAAACAGATTGCAGGAAACGCTGTTCCGAACAGTATAATATAGAACCGATGTTCACAAACTCCCCGCGCTCAATTTTGGGCACCAGCCGGATGGTCGCATACTCAAATAAGTGATATCCTTGCATCATCGGCTTCTTTTACAAATAATGGAGATTGACTCGCGCGGGCATCTAAAAACTGCTGATACACTTTACGCTGGTCCTCAGGATTTTCAAAAGCAGGATCATCTAACCAACTTGTGGGAATAGTTGCTACGATATCGGCAATGACTTTCGGAGTAATCAGTTGACTAAAAACAGCGTCCACTTCCTGAAGTGCAGAAGCCTTGCTGATGAGCACATGGTTTTTGATCAAAGGGAAGGCTTGGGTACCTTCCGTTTTGTTCCAGCTGTGCTGCCAGTAAAGGGCTGCACCATGATCGATCAGCCAAAGTTCACGGTTCCACCAGAGTAAATTGGTATTGCGCACCGTACGGTCCATATTCATAAGCAGTGCATCCAACCAGACGATTTGTGATCCAAGCAGCGGATCAATATTTGTAGCCAAAGGATCAAACGTAATGGACCCAGATAAATAATGTAGCCCTAGGTTAAGTCCTACGCTCCCTTTGAGTAAATCCTGTATTTCTTCATCGCCTTCCATCCTACCGAAACCATCGCTAAGGTGTATAAAGACCAACTCTGGCACTTTGAATCCTAGTGCTCTTGCGATCTCCCCTCCGACAAGCTCTGCAATCAATGCCTTCGTTCCTTGACCAGCACTTCGAAACTTGAGTACATACAAGAAACCATCGTCCGTCTCCACAAGGGCAGGCATAGAACCTCCTTCACGTAGTGGCGTCACATAACGTGTGGTATTGACCTGTCTCAACCCCCTAGGGTTATTCTCTTTTTGCATCGCTTAAGTATCAGGCAGCAAAGATAGTGCTTACATGAAAATAAGAATGGTTCACGAAGGAACAAGGGGGTCTTACCGTAAAGGCGAAATTCAATTAGCGAGAAATGTCTGTATCGCATACTTGGTTATATATTCATCAATGCCTCCAAAAAACCCATATTTTCACCTTTTTCTTTAACGATCAACACCGGTATCTCACCATCCAAATAGACTAACTTTTCAGCAACAGAACCCATCACAAGAGAGGAAATATCTGTACGCCCCCTAGAACCAATTACGATCAGATCTACGTCGTTTTTCTCGGCATAGTCATAGGTACGCTCCGGATATTTTCCATACTCAGAAAGTACGTATTCACACGATAAACCTGGTGAGAGACTGTGCTTTTTCAAAAAAGCTCCGAAATCATTTTTGGCTATTTTTTTCATGATACCTGCAAATTCATTGTAGGACTTACCTGTTTTGTTATAGCCTAGAGGCACACCATAAAAATGAATTGTTTCTATCGTACTGTGGTCAACTTCAGAGATCTCTAAGGCCAACTCCACGGCCATAGCTGAATGATGCGAAAAATCAATGGGTACCAGCAACTTGCTAATAGTCAAATTATATTCAGGCGTCACGAACAATAATGAACAAGGGCTTTTTCCAGCAATTTTACTGGAGACAATCCCAGAACCTTCAAGATTATTTTTACGACCCATGATAATTAAATCCACATTTTTGATTGTACTCAGTTTTAGGATTTCATCTATGGGTTGCCCCTCTTTGACGATACATTGGACATCCATTTCTGAATCACCGAAGTAGACTTTAATTTTTGAGTTGAGGCTCGTCTCGATACTTTTACCCAGCGGCTCTAATAGATCAGGGTATTCTTCCAGTAGGTCCTTTGGAAGTGCTAAGCTTCTGGCTACATGAATGAATAAAACACACTCTAGTTGCAGTATTTCGGCAATGATAGCAGCATATCGGATGAGGTCGTCGTCCATCTGCGAAAGGTCTAAAGCGACCATCGCTGTACGATAAGGATCATGTCCTGACTTTTCCATCATCTCATAGGTTCTAAAATAACCATTTTGCCTCGAATCAGATACAGCCCCTTTATTCTTAACCGCTGTATGAATAAGCTCTATAGAAGGCTAGTAACAAGCTACGAAAGAGCGAACAATATTCATCCTTTGGCAGGTGCCAAAAGAATATGCTCTTGCTAGAATTCAAGACGGTAACTGATGAAAGGTATCAGATCTACCGAAGGAAAAACAAACATCTTTTCTTTCCCCATGATAGGACTTTGCCCGAGTGTTCAATCTATTGGTGGCATTTTTGCACATCTAATAACAGCACATGTTCTATACTTTTTTGAAAAAGTGCATCTTCCGCCCCATATCTATTCTGAAAAAGTCTTTTGTTTTGATGGAAGAGAATGACGCATGACTAGAAGTTACGCCTAGATTCTCTTGATAGCATCTAGTAAGTTCTGATTCTCTCCTAACATCTTTACAATGAGCACTGGCGTAAGATCATTTCCTTTCAATAATTTCAAGGTGTGACTTCCAAGTAATGCGACTGATGCGACGGTTTGTCCTTTTGAACCCATAATGATCAAATCTATATCGTTCATCTTGACAATCTCCATGGTCTGATTTAAGAGTGGCTCATCATTACGAAGGGTCAGAATGACTTCAGCCTCATTTGGTTTCAGCCATTGATTCATTTTGGTGTCTGCATGGGATTTCATTATCTCCGCAAATTCTTCAAATGTCTTACCGGACTTTGAGTACCCCATAGGTACTTTATAGCTATGGTGTACTGATAATTCAATGCTAGGATTCAAACTTGTTATTTCAATCGCTTTCTGCAGGGCTAAAGAAGAATGCTCTGAAAAATCTGTTGTCACAAGAATTCTACTCATTTTAGGTTTGAAGCCTTCGGGTACAATCATGAAATTGCAACCAACATTGCTTGCCAATCTCTCTGAGACAATGCCTGCTCCTCCTGATTCCTTCTTCTTGCCTGCGATCACGAGCCTGATAGACCTATTATCTACAAAATTTAAAATTTCATCCATGGGAGCGCCTAGTAAAGTGTGACACTCAAAATCTACTTCTGAATCTTTAAAGTATTCCTTCACTCTAATCTCAAGCTGAAGACTCTTCTCCACGACAAGCTGTCTTTGAAAACCTTCCTTGTACTCGTTGGGAATAAATGGTGAATGCTTTATTTCTTTGACGACATGGACAAAATGGATTTTTGCAGGGCGCAGTATTGAATGCATAAAACGCGTATATTCAAATACTGTTAAATCCATTTTTGTTAAGTCCACAGCTACAGCCCATATTTTTCCTTTAGTCATAATATCTTTTCTTTAATGGTTCAACGAATCACTTATAATTTCAATGATTACTTACAGATATTCAATGACTTTATGCATGAAAGAGATTGATTTTTGTCAGATATCAAAAACCCTTTAGAACCTGATCCAGCCGTGATTCTAAAAACTACTTTGTAGATAAAGTTTCATTAGAATACGATGAAGAGCGTAAAACGAACTACGTATAAATTTCTGTTCCTTAAAAATTAAGCGGATTCAGCTGTAGCAAACTGATGAATGACCTCAGTGAATATTTCGTCTGTCAATCTTCTGGCGTAATACACCTTCTTGATGAATCCTTTCTATCGTATTGCCCTAACCTTATGAGTACTCATTAGTCAGTCCTCCCTTACAAATGAGATAGATGAACTAGGTTGTGTCTAATATGTATCATTTCCGTACTTTAGGATTTAATAGAGGATAAGCAAAAGAAATATGTATACGAAAAAGAAATATAGCGGCATGGCAATGCTACGATGGACGCGAAGAGAATTACGGTTTTTTGTCCTGATAGCCATCATACTTACTGTATTCTATGATACTCTTGGGTTTCACTTTCTGCAGATTCCCTGGACTGCGATGGCGTTGATCGGAACAGCCGTTGCTTTTCTTATTGGATTTCAGAGCAACGCCGTCTATGGAAGACTGTGGGAAGCCCGAATGATCTGGGGCGCCATTGTCAATGATTCACGCATGCTGACGCTGATGATTAAAGAAATGATCAACAATGAGCATGCGGACGACCCTGCTTCAGACCATGAGCTCGTCGAAACGAAAAGAAGGTTAGTTCATAGACATATTGCATGGATGACAGCACTCAGGCATGCCATGCGCGCTGTGAAACCATGGGAAGCCTATCGTCTTAATAAGAGAAATCAGGAAATGCTGGATGCGCTACACATTCCAGAGCTTGAAATTTCGTTAGAAGATGACTTGAAGAAGCATCTCTCAGAAGATGAACATCGAGTAGTACTCACAAAAACCAATAAAGCCGCGGGGGTAATGACTGCACAAGCCGAAGAGCTCAGACAGTTGAAAGAAAGAGGCCTTATCTGGGAGTTCAGTTACCTAGAGATGAATGCTAAAATCTCTGAGTTGATCGGACATCAAGGGAAATCAGAACGGATCAAGAATTTCCCTTACCCTAGGCAGTTTGCAACGTTGGGCTACACTTTTGTCAATCTTTTCATTCTACTATTGCCTTTTGGAATAGTTCCTGAATTTCACCGCCTAGGTGGTGTGCTCACAGAGGAATTTCCTATCATAGGACAATATTTCGTTTGGCTTGGTGTGCCTTTTTCGGCTTTGGTTTCATGGGTATTCAATACCATGCAAAGGATTGGTACGGTGGGAGAAAATCCTTTTGAAGGATCCGCCAACGACGTACCCATATCCACGATTGCAAGGGGCATTGAAATCGACATACTAGAAATGATTGACACTCCAAAGGATCAGATACCAGGGCCCTTACCCTCTGACTTCGATGTACAGATGTAAAAGCTCGGAGGAGGTTTAAGAAGACGAAACAGTCTGATCATTACATCGATCATCACTAATATATAGCTGTAGCCTCCTTTCAGGAGATTCCTTCAGTTACTACCCTTCCTTGGCAAGTCCTTCGCAAAGCCTTCAGTTTTAGTAGCCAGAATTATCATCATTGCAGGTTTAAATTCTAACGCATACTCACTGAAGGTCAAATCATTCCATGTGACATTTGCTACGAACTGCTGCCGATTAATAAC
>JBLHTU010000077.1:0-15933 GCA_047627515.1 Cyclobacteriaceae bacterium
TTTATGGGCCAAAGCTTGATTTCATGGTCAAAGATGCGCTAGGCCGTAAATGGCAACTAGGGACTATTCAGGTAGATTATAACTTGCCCCAGAGATTTGAGTTGGAGTACACAGGTTCGGATAATAAAAAGCACCGCCCTGTCATGATACATAGAGCTCCTTTTGGATCGATGGAACGGTTTATCGCGATTTTGATTGAAAACACCGCAGGTAATTTTCCGATTTGGCTTTCGCCAGATCAAATTGCTATTTTGCCGATTTCTGAAAAGTATCATAGCTACGCCAAAGATCTATTTCTTGAATTACAAGAGGAAGATATCAGAGGCGTACTAGATGAAAGAGACGAAAAAATAGGTAAGAAAATCCGCGACGCTGAGGTGAGAAAAATTCCTTACATGTTGATTGTAGGAGAGAAGGAAGTGGCTGCTGGAGAAGTATCTATTAGAGAACACGGCGTGGGAGACATTGGGACAATGACAAAAACTGCGTTTATAGCTCTTTTCAAGCAAAAAGTGCATGAACTATTAAATTGAAACAATGATTTCACATTGAAATAATTTCATACGATATTTGCGCTTCGTTTTTGAGATGGTTTAACCAAAACAATTTGAATTATTAAACAAACTAGAAGACCTTACCGAGGAAGAGTTGAAGAACCGTACAAGGTAAATAATAAAATTACCGCTAAGCAAGTCAGGCTAGTAGGTGATAACGTCGAGGTGGATGTATACCAAATTGACAAAGCCATCGCAATGGCTAGGGAGCAGAGTTTAGACTTGGTAGAAATTTCTCCAAAGGCTGATCCGCCCGTTTGTAAGATTATTGACTATTCTAAATTCAAATACGAACAAAAGAAGAAGCAAAAAGAGATTAAGTCAAAGGCGCATAAAACAGTAGTTAAGGAGATTAGATTCGGACCTAACACTGATGAGCATGATTTTAATTTTAAACTGAACCACGCTAAGAAGTTCTTGGTAGATGGTTTCAAAGTCAAATCGTATGTTCACTTTGTAGGACGTACAATTGTCTTTAAGGAAAGAGGAGAGATCCTCTTGCTGAAGTTTGCCCAAGCCTTGGAAGAAGATGCTAAAGTAGAGCAGCTTCCGAAATTGGAAGGTAAGCGGATGATATTAATGTTAGCACCCAAACAAGTCAAAAAATAATATAGGAAATGCCTAAAATTAAAACGAACTCAAGTGCAAAGAAACGTTTTAAGCTGACTGGATCAGGGAAAATTAAGCGTAAGCATGCTTTCAAAAGTCATATTTTGACCAAGAAAGAGACCAAACAAAAAAGAGGTCTTACGCATATCACTCTCGTGTCTAAGCCAGATACAAAAAACGTAAAGCATATGCTCAATATCTAATCTTAGATATTAGGTTATCAAACACAAGTTTAACCCGAGACTTGGCTTTAAGAACTCAATAGAGACGCCAAGTATCAAAAACAATTAAGAAATGAGATCAGTAAATCATGTAGCTTCCAAAGCTCGGCGTAAAAAAATGATGAAACACGCCAAAGGTTACTTTGGTAGAAGAAAGAACGTTTGGACTGTAGCGAAAAATGCAGTCGAAAAAGGTTGGCAGTATGCTTACCGAGATAGAAAAGCAAAGAAAAGAGAGTTTAGAGCACTCTGGATACAGCGTATCAACGCTGGTACTAGAGCTCATGGTATCAGTTATTCAAAGTTCATCGGTATGCTCAAAGAAGGTAATATCGAGATTAACCGAAAGGTTCTAGCCGATTTGGCAATGAATAACCCAGAGGCCTTCAAAGCCATTGTAGATACAGTTAATAAATAAACTCACACAGACTTAAGTAGGGTGAACCCAGCTAATCAGCTGGGTTTTTTTATGCCCAGGAAAAAATGCTCATAAAAAAAGGTCAATCCGCAGGGTTGACCTTTAAGTAAATTGTGAATTTTTTTACCAACTAGCTTGGTGAAACCTGTTTGCTCTTTTCTCTAAAAATTTCCAAAGACCTTCGAAAGCAATGATGACGAGGCCTCTAAATGAGAATTGCGTATGTGTTGTGTTGCTGGTTGTCATAGAGAGTTAAATTTTTATACATTTCTAATTTAGTGGGATCCAATGTGTTAAGCCCTGGGAAAAGGTTGAATTTGGGAATATTCGTAGTAAACGGGAATATTTCTGCCAAAACAATAAATAGGGAATAGTCAAGATTATCATTGATAAGTGATGTTTTCTGATTTTGAATAGAGTTACGCTCAGTTACAGTTAGTTTATTCCTATGTTTGGATGACAGTGATTAACCTTATTAGGCATGAAAAGAAAAGAAGCAATCAAGATAATGGCAACGGGTGCTTTAGGTGCTGGGTTTGCTTCGCAGGGCGCTTCTTTGGGGAGTACCGAAACAAGTAGGCAAACGGGCGCTATGGCCGGTAATATCAATCACAGTGCTAGTCGATGGTGCTATGGGGAGATTCCGCTCGAGACCTTGTGTGATGCTGGTAAGAAGTTGGGTTTAACGGGTATAGACTTACTTAAGCCCTCTGAAATCGATGTAGTGCAGAAGGCTGGGTTGGTTTGTTCAATGGTCAATCCGGAAGACTTTAGTCTGACGGCTGGATTCAATGATCCGACATTACATGCTACGCTTCAGCAGACGTATAGTGACCTGATAGATGTGGCCGCTTCCAAACGGGTAACTAATCTTATCTGTTTTTCGGGCAATCGAAAGGGTTTGTCTGATGAGGAAGGTTTAGTAAACTGTGAAGCTGGGTTGCGTCAGCTGGTTGATAAAGCTCAGAAGAAGAACATAGTCTTACATATGGAGCTATTAAATAGCAAGGTAGATCACGAAGACTACCAATGTGATCGAACCGAATGGGGGGTTGAACTTTGTAATAGACTTGGAAGTGATAATTTTAAATTGCTTTACGATATCTATCACATGCAAATCATGGAAGGGGATATCATTCGCACCATTCAAGATTACAATCAATTTTTTGGTCATTACCATACGGGAGGTGTGCCTGGTAGAAATGAGATAGATGAAACGCAAGAATTGAACTACCGAACGATTATGAAAGCTGTGGTAGCGACTGGATTTAAAGGATTTGTCGCACAAGAATTTGTCCCTACTGCTGAAGACCCAATTGAATCTCTGTCAAAAGCTATACAAATTTGTGATGTTTAATCGATTATTTTAACTGTTTTCAGTCTGAAACCCGTCCATAACCCAGCAATACTCATCCCGGCAATAATATGCCAGATACCCCACCAAGCCGCGATAAATGCCATTCCTCCTACGTTCAGTGATTCCGGGAAGATACTCGGGTTAAATAGCAGGGCAAGGGCAAGACCGGAGTTTTGAATACCTGTTTCTACTGAGATCGTTTTTCTGTCTTGAAGATTGAGTCCTGCTGCTTTTCCGAAGTAGTACCCCATTGCGAATGATAGGGCATTGTGCACTAGAACAATGAGGAAGATGTATTGTATGTAGCGAACAAAATGCTCATAATTGCTAGCAAAAATCATCACCACTATGGCCAAGAAGGTAACTACTGATAGTCGTTTAATAGTGAGTAATATTTTTTGGGTCAGTTTGGGTAAGTATTTGCTAAACAAAGTGCCAGCGATCAAAGGGATACCAATGATCATGATGATCGTTTCCATGACACTCCATATTTCTATGTTCAAGGTCGGTAGAGCGCTGATACTGATTGAGCTCTGGGAGAATTTAAGAAATAAGTTGCCCCAGAAGGCGAAATTGAAAGGTGTAAGCAGTAGGCTAGCAATGCTGGAAAATGCAGTCAGACTTACAGATAGCGCCACATTCCCTTTTGCAAGTGAGCTGATAAAGTTTGATACATTGCCACCTGGACATGCAGCAACTAATACCATACCTAGGCCAACTGTAGGAGTGATGTAGTCCCTCAGTAGGAAGGTTAAACCAAATGTCATCGCTGGCATGAATAGGAACTGAGAGATGATTCCGACCAATGCAGGTTTTGGATTTTTCCATAGCTTCGAAAAGTCGTCCAAGCGCAACTCTAGGGCAACACCAAACATGATGAATGCAATTGTCAGGTTAAGGAGTTGCTTTCCTTCTGCATTGAAATTGAGTCTGACATTATCTATCTCTTGGAGCGTTTCGAACATGTAGGCATCTAGTTGTCTTCACTAAAATAACAACTTAATACCTTATCTCGGTTGACGAAGATCAATAGAGATATCGCTCCGGAGTATTCAGTGCTTCTCGAATTTGCAGTTCACGTACTCTTCGGTGCTGAAAAAGGCCAGAGATTAACGGGTGATCAATCTCATTCTTGATTCTAAGCCAAGTCTTAAGTGTTGGTTTTTTTGTGTTCCTGTTGAGCATAATTTTTTTATTTATAAAGCAAGGTTACTGTATGGTAGTTCAGTGATACTGAACACGTATTTTTACTTTCCTTTAAACTAAAAAGAGCGTCTCTTACTTGATGTAAAGGACGCTCTTTGGTCTGATGAATGGCTAATGAAATGGGTGGTTTATCAGCTCTACAAACTCTGGTACAATACTAGGTTTAAGTTGTTCAGTCTTAGTGAACTAGTTTGTATTACTTATCTTCGTGCATGCCCACTAGTAAAAAACCACTGATTCGATATCAGGTAATAGATAGATGTCTTCGAAATACTGCACGGAAGTATGGCAAAACGGAATTGATGGAGGTTATCAATGATGAACTGGTGTATCGAGGACTAGAAACCATCGGTAAAGTCACGTTCTATCAAGATATCAAAGACATGCAAAATGAGTTTGGTGCACCGATCGAAAGCTACCGAGAGGGAAATAGAGCCTACTTCCAATATAGCAGTCCCACTTACAGTTTTGCCAATCAGCCATTGAATCAAGAGGAAGTGGATCACATCAGGGATGCGGTCTTGATCATGAGCCGTTTTTCCGGCATACCTGGCCTTGAGTGGGTTGATGAATTGTTGTCTAAGCTGGAGCTCGGAACCTATCAGGAAGTTCGCGATAAGAAAGTCATCGCTTTTGCGGCAAATGATTATCTTATTGGACGTGAGTATATAGGGCCGATTTTTAAGTCGATCCTGCAGCAACAGGTGCTTAATATTACCTACCAGAAGTTTACAGATGCTGCCATCAAGATTCATATAGTACATCCATATTATCTCAAGGAGTATGATAATCGCTGGTACCTACTCTGCTATCTACCTGCCAGAGATCGGTTGATGCTACTTAGTATAGACAGGATCAGGATGCTGGAGATTAATCCACGTGAAATATACATCCCAAATGAACGATTTGATTTAGCTGATTATTTTGAAGATATGATCGGAGTAAGTCGGGGAGAGGAAGAGAAGGAAATTGAGAAAGTGAAGCTGAAGTTTTCACCTCTGATGTCCAACTATGTAAGGACAAAGCCCTTGCATGGTTCGCAGAAGCTGGTTGAAACGTTTGAAGATGGTAGTAGTATCATTTCCATCGAGGTGATTATCAATCATGAGCTGGAAAACCTCATTTTTAGTTACAAGTCAGGCGTTGAAGTATTGAGTCCAGATCACCTTCGATCTCAAATAGAACAGTTATATGACGATACGATTAATCAGTACAAATAAAAAAAGTAACTCAAGCTGAGCTACTTTTCTGTCTGGTTTGAGGTCTTAGTTCAGGTTGATCTGTTCGATGTTGCTTTCATGAACGAGGTTAATGACTTTAAAAGTAAATATCTCGTGTTCCAAAGGAGACAGTCCTTTAGAGCGCACATAAAGCGGCATATAAACTAGCGCTTCAATTCTGCCAATTTTTTGCTTGATAAACTCAATGCTGTCAATGCCAAATTTCCCATCAATGATGAAGCATTTTTTAGTAGCTGTTAAATCTTGCCTCTGAAGATTCCCGTTGACTCGATGTAATCTACAAGCTGCAAGGGATCTCTCACCCAGAAGACATCGCTTTGGATACCTAAACCTATCGCTTGATGAGCTGTATTGTAACCTACTCCGTCATCTTCGATCATCAGAGAAAATAATCCGTCAGAGATGACGAGCTGGATGGATACTTCGGAGGCTTTGGCTTATTTCAGGCAGTTGTTCAGACTTTCTTGATACATCCTGTTCACATTGATTTCCACACTGTCATTTAGTCGTTTGTCATCTATGTTCTGGTGAAAATTGAAATTCCTGACAATTACTTTGAACGTGGGGTCCAAAGAGTATATCAATGAGGTGGAGTTTTCGATTTGCGATCGTAGTTGTGCTTTCTCTACCGTTAGCTGCTCCTGGAAGGCTCTTTATTCCTTGATTTGTTTGAAAAGCGTCAACAGCCAAATACCGACGATGATTACAATGCCACAAATGATCAGCATGACACTTGTTATTAAGTCGCGATAGAGTAGGACAACTTGCTGCGCATTGAAATTCCATTTTTGCAGCAGCTGATTCCTGGACGGTTGAGGGATGCTGCTCAGAGACTTGTTCATAATGCTGACTAGCTCGGGCATATCCTTGCGGATCGAATACACAGCATCATATTGCAATTCAGCGGGGCTATAGATTAATTTCAGACCTGTGATCCCATGGCTATTGAGATAGTAATCCATGTCCATGGCCCCAAAAAAGTAATCGACTTCTCCACTTAGCACAGCTTTGACAATGTCTATCCTGTCTTTGAATAGAACCGTCTCGAATACATGAAGACTATCAATAGTACCTAGGGAAAAATGATCGGCTTTCTGCACTGCGATGGTACTACCCCAAAATTTTTCTAGAGAATAAGCATAGTCATCCGATAGTTTGCCGTAAAAGCCTGCCTGAAAAGTCGCATAAGGCACTGTGAAAAGGAAGTGTTTCAGTCTATGGGGAAGTGCCGAACTATACAGAAGTCCGTCTATCTCGCGATTGATACCCATCTCTAGTACTGACGTCCAGTTGGCAGGCCTGATGATAAATTGCAGGCCAGTCTGCTCACTGATAAGGTCTAGCATATCCCGATCAAATCCCGTGACCTGCTCGCCATCCATTACAATCATGGGTTCCCAGTCAGGCTCGCCGCCGACGGTTATGACAGGATGATCTTCGATGAATTGCAGCTCCTTTTCCGTAAGGTCTATTACCTGAGCTTGGCTGTAGAAGGCGTAGCTAAAAGATGCAAAGTGAGAAATCGGCGCATTTGAACAGGTAAACCAAAAACTAATATATGGTAAGGTTACTTACTACGCAATTAACGGTGTTTCTACTACAACATGAAATGTAAAGGTGTTACGACCTGACAGTTGTCAAGAAGGCATACTGCGAAATGGAGCCTCTAAGCAGTTAGGCTACCTGTACTATCTGTCCTGATAGCTGCAGCATCTCCTTCGGTTTGTAAATAGACTCACCAGCCTCTTTCATTTTTGCTACTACATACATAGCTCGAGCTACAACAGATCCATGAATAGACGATGGGCCTACTTGTTGTTTCTTGATAACTAAAAAATTGAGTGCTGAGGCCATCATAGTTAGCAACTCATCACTGGAAGAGTTGGCTTTTTTTCCTAAGAGGAGCGAAGGCTGATAAATTTTAAGATTTGGGATGTCTTTGTGCTTCAAAGCATATTCCAGCTGCCACTTGACCGTATTGTAATAAAGCATCGCAGATTTGTTGGCACCGACTGATGTGATGACATGAAAGGTCTTGAATCGTGCTTTGCCGACTGACAGCTCGGCCATTTTTAGCGGATAATCCAAGTTTACTTTCCGGAAAGCTTCTTTTGACAGCGAATCCCGCATATTAGAACCTAAACAGCAAAATACTTGATCTACATTGAACAGATAGTGGTAGTCTTCCAATTGATCAAAATCTTTGAGCGTCAGTACGGTTACACGCGGGTCTGTGATGAGTAACTCATTTCGGCAGATAATGATGATTTCGCCAAAATAGTCATCGGCAAGCAGTTGCGATAAAAGGTGCTGACCAACAAGGCCGGTAGCGCCAGCAATCAGAGCAGACGGTTTATTCATGGTAGTGAATGGTTGAGTAACGGCAAAGTAAGAGTTTGTGCCTATGATTGTTTTACTCATATGCTTGCTAGCGAGTGAAAGGGAATTATTACTGATGAATGGGTGCGATTGTTTCGTGATGTATGCCAAAAATGTCAGCTAACCTATTCATGGTATTTATGTGAGAAACTGCTTGTCCGTGTGGGTTGGAGGTTATAAAGTTATATGCGCAAAGCGTCCCATTTCCAGAGGTAGACATTATCACGCAAGATGGGCTTGACTACTTGTCTGGAAGTCTAGAGGAAGTTTCAAAGAAAACTAGGTCCATGCAAATAGAAGAAGCCAAGACGGCTGACCAATACTATTACGGAGAGTCTGCCTTGATGGTGACTACCTTGGAGAAGTAGTTTGTCGTAAATAGTGATTGGTTCCTAGCTGGTCAGCGTGATATGAATTCGTAATGAGGCAATCTAAGAAATTGATTTTATATCCATACATAGGCTTCTTCATCAAGATCATTTTTGGGTATTAATGAGATGAGAAAGGTTAAGTGCACTCACTACTTACGTAAGGGGCTAGGCCAATTTGCTGTAATGGTTCATCATAGCATTCATATGATGAATTTTTTTCCATTTTCTGTCCATCACATGACCATACAATCGTAGGATTATATTAATGAGGGTATCAAATTTCAAGAAGTCAAATCGATGGATTCTACCTGTTATGAAAGAATTTCGTGTTTTTTTTGCATTTTTCATGGCTTTGGTTCTTATTTGATTTAGTAAAATTCGTGCATTGACGCTACCTGAGTAAGAGCAAATAACCTGTTGTCAAAAAATAGGTTAATCACGCACAGCAATAGGCAAGCCATACAACCCCTGCCATTGAACTAGTTGTTTTTTAGGTCCTATGCATATGACCGCCTTTGAAGTCGTTCAAAAACTGTGGTGAATATGAAATTTCATTATTGGATTCGGGTAGTAACGACCCAAAGTGGGTTGCTAGAGGAAACTGTATGCTGCAGATGTCAGTCGCTCATAGTCTATATATTGCTCAATAGAACTTGTCTAGCATAAAAAAAGACCTCTCAATGTGAATTGAGAGGTCTTTTGCGGTCTGGACGAGACTCGAACTCGCGACCTCCTGCGTGACAGGCAGGCATTCTAACCAACTGAACTACCAAACCATTATTACCTTTTCTTAAGGTGAGGCAAAGCTATATCCTTGAGTGATATTATCCAATCGTGAATGATAAATATTTACATGTTTTTTCATTTGAGGTAGAGGCAAGGTATAATCACATGTTTCAGTTAAATTTGAGCAACATTATTTACTAAAGACCTAGATATGTACCTGGAGTTTGAACAGCCCATAGCTGAGCTGGAAGAGAAGATCGTCGACATGAAGCAATTAGCGACGAATAGTGATGTGGATGTCTCTGAGGCGATTGCCAAACTAGAGAATAAAATTGAAAAGCTTAAGAAGGATATTTATAAGAATCTGACTAGATGGCAAAGAGTACAACTCTCTAGGCACCCAGACAGACCCTACGCATTAGACTACATCTACGAGTTATCAAAAGAGTTTGTTGAGTTGCATGGTGATCGTGCTTTCAAAGATGATAAGGCCATGATTGGTGGTTTTGCAGATCTAGACGGCGAGACAGTAATGTTCATCGGGCAGCAGAAAGGTCGCAATACAAAGCAGCGACAAATGCGAAATTTTGGGATGGCTAATCCTGATGGTTATCGCAAGGCATTGAGGCTTATGAAAATTGCGGAGAAGTTCAATAAGCCCATCGTTACATTGATTGATACGCCTGGTGCATATCCGGGCATTGAAGCCGAAGAAAGAGGACAAGGGGAGGCCATAGCCCGTAACCTCAAAGAAATGTTTATGCTCAAAGTGCCTGTTATCTGTATTATAATAGGCGAAGGTGCTTCTGGAGGCGCGCTAGGTATTGCGATTGGTGATAAAGTGATGATGATGGAAAACACTTGGTATTCCGTGATATCACCGGAATCTTGCTCGTCCATACTGTGGAGAAGTTGGGAGTATAAAGAGCAAGCGGCGGAAGCATTAAAGTTAACGGCCGATGATATGCTCGGAAACAAACTCATCGATGGAGTAATCAAAGAACCACTAGGCGGTGCTCATACAGATCTAAAAGGAGCTGCCTCAATACTCAAGAAAGAAATCAAAAAGCAATTGAAGGAACTCAATAAGCTAAAGCCAGAAGAGCGTATCGAGCAGAGGATTGATAAGTTCAGCGACATGGGCGTGTATAAATAAAAAGTTGGATGAAAATAGGACTTGCTTTGGCCGGTGGTGGTGCACGTGCGATTGCTCATCTAGGGATGATGCAAGTCATAGAAGATCATCGAATTGATATTTCAGCTGTTTCCGGAGCTAGTGCCGGCGCTCTGGTAGGAGCGTTGTACTGCCAAGGCTTCCCGCCAAAAGAGATCCTTGCTATCGTTAAGAAGACTAATATTCTACGAATAGTAAAACCAGCCCTAAGCTGGCAAGGGTTGCTAAAACTTGATAGTGTGTATACCGAGTTGAAAAAGTACTTAGGGCATGATCGATTTGAAGAGCTTAAGAAGCCTTTATTTGTTTCAGCCACCAACATTGCTAAAGGCAAGGTTAAGTACTTTAAGAAAGGCCAGTTGATACAGCCAATTCTAGCTTCTTGTAGCATTCCCGTAGTTTTTAATCCAGTTAAAATCAATGGCATTGCCTATATGGACGGAGGCATTCTAGATAACCTTCCTTATAAGCCGTTGAAAAAGAAAGTGGATAAGATCATTGGACTTCACTGCAACCCAATAAACCCTGCGTTTAAGTCTGCAGGATGGAAAAGTCTAATGGAGCGAGCACTTCTGCTGTCCATTAGTTCAAGTACGCTTCAAAGTAAGAATAAATTTGATGTGTTTTGGGAAGCACCAGATGTGACAAAGTACAATGTATTCGATTTTAAGAAAGCAGATGATCTGTATAAAACCGGATACGATTACGCTATCGCTCATCAGCACGAACTGGCCCCTTTCGTTCCAGTCCCAATAGCTAATGAATAAGGTCAAAGAGCTTTTCTTTGGGTTTTGGTTTCGGCTCGCCGGTTGGAAGATCATCGGTGAACTTCCTACTGCAAAGAAATATTTGGTGATTGTGGCACCACATACATCAAGTTGGGATTTTATCCTTGGCA
This sequence comes from Cyclobacteriaceae bacterium, assembly GCA_047627515.1. GTDB lineage: Bacteria > Bacteroidota > Bacteroidia > Cytophagales > Cyclobacteriaceae > JAYPLE01. The sequence continues at coordinate 11,155 of JBLHTU010000077.1, forward strand.
TGGCAGTGAAGCACATTGTTGGGTTACACAGTGATTTCCTCGGAAAAAAAGCGCTATTCAATATGCCTATTGTTGGGAGGTTTATGCGATCTGTTGGGGGACATCCTGTGGATCGCACAAAAAATAGCAATATGGTCGATCAGGTCGTTTCCTTATTTAATGACCGAGATGAATTTGTGGTCACATTGGCACCAGAAGGTACTAGATCTTTCGTGCCAAAATGGAAAACAGGATTTTATCATATTGCTCATAAAGCAGGCATTCCAATTGCGATGGTGGGGTTTGATTATCAGAAAAGAGAAGTGGAGTTCAAAGAACTATTCTATCCCACAGGAGACCTAGAGGTTGATATGGGTATCATTCTGAGTTATTTCAGAACGGTAGTAGGGAAGTACCCGGAACTGGGAACTACGAAGGATACGCATTAATTACATTATTGGAAGCAAAGTGCCGGAGGTATTGCGTTCAATCTGATCATCGGGGCATACTCGAAATTTCTGATCAAAAAAAAAGCCGCAATATTGCGGCTTTTTTTTAGTCTTTCTGAACGGTTACTTTTTTTCAGCGGCCGCTTTTTTGGTTGTTCTTCTCTTTGGCTTGACCTCTTCGAGAACAATCTCATCCTCAACATCAGCCAGGATTCTACCACAGTGCTCACACACGATGATTTTTTTCTGCTCTCTGATTTCTGCTTGCTTTTGCGGAGGGACGACATTGAAACAGCCACCACAAGCACCTCTTTTCACAGGTACAACGGCAAGTCCATTTCTCATGTTCTTACGCACTTTGTCGTAAGATTTAAGAATTCGATCTTCTACGTTCTTAGCGGCGTTGTCTCTAGATTTCATCAATTTCTTCTCATCTTCTTGAGATTCTTTCATGATGTTGTCTAGCTCATCTTTTTTCGACTGAAGATCCTTCGTACGTTCGTCGATAGTCGTCGTAGTTCCATCGATTTCTTCTTTTTTCCCTTCAACCTTAGCGTAAGCTTCTTTGATTCGCTTTTCTAAGATTTGAATTTCAAGCTGTTGCAGCTCAGTTTCTTTTGAGATGGCGTCATACTCTCTGTTGTTTCTGACGTTCATCTGCTGCTCTTCGTACTTCTTGATGAGCTTTTCCGCGTCTTTGATTGCTACTTTGTTGTTGTCAACATTTTGCTCAATATCTTGAAGTTCGGCGTTTTGCTTATCCAGTCTTGTTTGGTATCCGGCAATCTCATCTTCCAGATCCATTACTTCGTCAGGTAATGCACCCCTTATTTTGTAGATTTCGGTAAGCTCAGAGTCCAGATTTTGTAATTTGACTAGTGCTTCGAGCTTTTTCGCTACAGTATTTTCCATGTAAATCTATAAGTAGTTGATAGGGTTCGTGTTGACCTTTGTCAAACGGAGTGCAATATTAGTGAATTTTTCTTGCAAAAAATCATATAAAAGCTCCTTTGTAAAGGCCTCACTTTCATAATGGCCTATATCCGCAACCATAATTTTTGAATCACTTTCGAAGAAATCGTGGTATTTAAAATCTGCGGTTACAAATGCGTCTGCTCCTTGAAGTACAGCGTCTTGGAGAAGGAAACTCCCTGATCCACCGCAAACCGCAACTTTTTGTATGGTAGCATGATTTGTGTCTGTAAATCGAATGGCAGAAAGCTTCATCGTATCCTTCAAGTGCTGTAGAAAGGCATCTTTAGTCATTTCTTTTTCAAGTTTGCCAATCACGCCACTTCCAATCTCCTGATTTTCATTGCTAAGTGCATCCATGTAGTAGGCTATTTCTTCATATGGATGGCTGTTTTGCAACGCTTGTAGGATACCGCGCTGTCTGTGGGTTGGAATTAGCACTTCTATTCGACGTTCATTTACTTTTTCCAGTTTGTCCGCTTCCCCTATATGCGGATTGCTCGACTTGCTAGGACGGAAAGTACCCGTTCCAGAGCTTTGGAAGCTACAATTATCATAATTTCCAATCTTTCCCGCGCCAGCATCAAACAAAGCCGCTAATACCTTTTCAGCATTCGCCTCAGGTGCAAAAGTGGTCAGCCGAGAGAGTTTGTTAGTTTTCGGTTTGAGAATTTTCGTATGGGTAAGACCAATTACGTCAGCGATTTTGGCATTCACTCCGGTCGATATGTTGTCAAGATTGGTATGAATAGCATACAAACATATATCATGCTTGATCGCCTTAATGATGCATCTATTGACCCAATGCTGAGGGGTGATTTGCTTTATTCCGTTGAAAATTAGCGGGTGATGTGCAATGATTAAGTTGCAACCATTCGTAATCGCTTCATCTAAAACTGCCTCTGTGACATCCAATGATATCAAAGCTGAAGTCAATTCTAAATCAGCATCACCTACTAGTAGTCCTGAATTGTCATAGCTTTCTTGATAGGCACTAGGTGCCCATTCCTCTAAAGTATTCAGTATATCTTTGATTTTCATAATTGATCAAATGATGCGTTGGTGGCAGCTTCTGTTATTTCCTTTTTCAATACTATACAATCTAATCACACGATTTCGTAATCATCTCTATGATATTGGTCATCAACCCTCCTTTGAGTTTGAGGCAAATGTAGTATCAGTAGGTAACTTATCCGTGGGAGGGACTGGAAAGACACCCATGGTTGCTTACCTGATTGACCATTTCCTAAAAGTTGATAAGCGTTTGGCAACGCTGAGTCGAGGATATGGTCGAAAGACAAAAGGATTTTTAATAGCTAATGAAAATGCTACGGCAGAAAGCATAGGCGATGAGTCTATGATGTATTATTTACGGTATCATCAAAAGGTTATGGTTGCAGTAGGAGAAGTACGCGCCATGGCAATCCCGGAGATATTAACGCACGACCCTAAGACCGATATCATATTGCTAGATGATGCTTTTCAGCATCGTACAGTTGTGCCTTCGGTATCAATTTTGTTGACTACCTACAGTCGACCCTTTTTTACTGACCTGCTATTACCTGCTGGTAGATTACGAGAAAGTCGACAAGGGGCTACACGCTCTGATGTTGTGGTAGTTACTAAATGTCCTGAGCTGATGTCTCATTCTGATATAGCGTCTTATCGGTCTGCACTGGAACCCTACTTGGATCATTCAAGTATCTTTTTTTCCTCGATAAACTACGGCGAGCCGATGGGTATTAATACGGATCAGCCGCTACAAGACAACGCGGATGTCATTCTTGTTTCAGCCATTGCCAATCCGTCTTCTTTTGAAGAGTACTGTGAAAATCGATTTGATTGTCATAAATCGATACGATTTAAAGATCACTACCGTTTTGCTCTAGCAGATGTACTAGAAATCAATAGTGCTGCCGAAGCTGGAAAAGCGGTGATTTTGTTGACAGAGAAAGATGCGACGAAGTGGAGGCCTTATCTTTCGAGTTGTTCAGTCCCAATTTACTATCTACCGATAAGCACTAGATTTTTATCAAATGAAGAAGAATTTTTAAAAATCCTTGACGGTTCTATTAAATATTACTCTAGGGATTACGGAGATGTGTAATATTGCGGCCGTGAAGGCATTTGGTACCTACTTACTTATCATATTCTTAGGCTGTTGGTCCGCTAAAGGTCAAATACTGGATGATAGTACAAAACAGGTGTACGGGCCAACTACTACCAAAGTATTTACTGAATCTGGCCTGATTTTTAATAAGCTGGACACAATCTACGTGGATACCAGTCAATATAGAATTGAGCGATTCGCATTTACAGATCGCTTAAATCGAGAGTATCAAGATCTTGGTAATATAGGCACCGCCATGTTTCCTTTGTTTTTTCAAGCGCCAAGGTTATCGGGTCTTCGGTCTGGATATTCAGCTTATGATCCGATTGTTAGACAGCCTGAGGAGCGTCAGTACTTTGACTCTAAGTCTCCTTTTATCGATTTAGGAGTTGTGCTAGGAGGTAGAGGGAGGTCGTTGATAGATGTGATGTACACGCAAAACATTAACCCAAATCTTAATATCGGATTTGAAATCAATCGACTGAACATCGATAAGCAATTAGGTGCGACCAGAAATGAAGGTGATAGAAACCTGGAGAGTACGCAGCTAAACTTTTTCACACAATACAAGCACCCTGAAAAGCCGTATGAACTAGTCGCCTATGTCAATCAGCTAACGCACGATGTTCAAGAAGTTGGCGGTGCATTTTTTACAGATAGCGCCACTAATTCCGAAAAATTCCAGTACCAAGATGCCGCTATTCTGCTAGCGGGTGCTACCGCTAAAGAGACCAGGCAGGATGTGCATGTATATCATGCTTTTGGCTTGTTCAAGCAGTTTCAGATCTATCACCGGTTTGATGTAAATATCCAGCGTGTAACGTACAGAGACGCGCAAGATGTTTCAAATAATGTATTCAGTACCTACACTGACTTTTACCCTTCTTTCTTGATTGACAATGACTCTACCTTTCAATCATCGGATTTTAGCGCCATTCAAAATGAAGTAGGGCTAAAAGGGGACATTGAGTCCGTTTATTACCGCTTCTACATCAGAAATCGTCGTGTCAACCATGATTGGTTGTATCTACAAGATACAGGGCCTGTCAATGAGGTGTACCTCGGTGGACTTTCCAAGTTTAATTGGCGAGATGTTTTTCAAGTAGAGGCACTAGCGGAGATCATGCAAACAGGAGATTATTTACTTCAGGGTAAGCTAAGCAGCCAACTGATAAACGCTTCCTATAGAAGTCAATTGTATCAACCTACAAGTTTGGAACAGCAGTATTTTGGCAACCACTTTGTGTGGGATAATGGGTTTTCATCCAC
>JBLHTU010000078.1:0-15871 GCA_047627515.1 Cyclobacteriaceae bacterium
CCTTCGCAAAGCCTTCAGTTTTAGTAGCCAGAATTATCATCATTGCAGGTTTAAATTCTAACGCATACTCACTGAAGGTCAAATCATTCCATGTGACATTTGCTACGAACTGCTGCCGATTAATAACATCTATTTATCTAGACAGCATCAATCAACAACGATTACAAAGATAAAATACTGACAAAAGGTTTTTTTAAGTCTCAGCTTATCAATTGGTGACTGCGATAATTCAGTAGAGGACATAATATACTCTCTTCATCGCAGCACTAGCCATACTATCCAAAGCTGATGCCCAATTATCAAAAAAATCTCAGATAGCTAAAGGGAAAGTCTGTAAGAAAATAGCGAAAAGAAAAATTCGAAGGAAAGTAACCCTGCGCGCACACATTCAATCTAGTTACCCCGTCTCTTTGCAGCTAAGAAGATAGCAATGTCTCTTAATACCTTTTATTCTATATCAGGATCTGCTACCGAAAAAAAACATAATGCAAAGCTTAAGCGCTCCAAAAGGGGCTTTTAAGCTGTTCTGATAAAGGAAACTGTCCCTACTTGTTGATCTGCAGACCCAACGCTATGATATAATCAAATAACTCTCTATGCGTAGCGTAAAGCACACCTGATATATTCATAAAGGGTGTAATCGGATCATTTAGAGCCAAGCGATCACCTGATGCGTTGGACACGTACAGACCAAGCTCTTCGAAAAACAACCGCGTTGCTGCATAGTCCCAAATGCACCCCCCTCCGTTTCTATTTTTAGGAAATTTGAAATAGCAACTAACGTCTGAATGCATTACTCCTAAAGCATTGCGTACTGCGCCAAAATCAGCATGATACTTAATTTGAATATCTGCCCTTTTGGCTAATTGGCCTATGAGAAAACCAAAATAGGGTTCTGATGCGAGACTCCTGTCCATGAATACATGCATCAACTCATCCTCAGCTGCTTCAGGACGCTCAAAGGGACTATCGTTTAGCAAGACTCCTTCTCCTTTTATGGACGTATAGCTGGCCGCCAAGTCAGGAATATAGACTACACCAATCACGGGATCTCCCGCCTTCGATACCAACGCAATCGAAACAGCATAACCTGTTTTACGCTCAGTAAAGGGTAAAGTCCCATCCATGGGGTCAATGCACCAGAAAAAGGCCTTCTCAGTTCTGGAATGATCATCAGCTGCTTCCTCGGTTAATATCCCTAGATCGTATTCTTGTATGGAACTCTGTAGTTGGCTGATGATAATGTCCTGCGCTTGACGATCAATGGCAGTAACCAATTGAGACGCAAGCGAATCGCCCGTCTCCTTGTGTTCTTTATCATAGGTACTATGAAACTGTGACTGGATGTATTGACCCGCTAGTATGGCTGCCGAAGTAGCTATTTGACATAGTTGTTTTAATTCGCTTTTGTTCAGACTCATGGGAGGGTCAATTCGTTTATTACTTGCTGCGTCAAACGTTTGCTATAGTTATGCATCTTCCAATGTCCTGGACTCCAACCATCTAAAAAGCGATAGAAATCTGCCCACGCATAGCGATACAACTCACTCCACTCCTCCTTAACACCTTGATAATCAACAGTATTATCTACTGCTATTTCAAGCTGTTGGTAGTAATGATTTAGTAATTCCTTTTCGTATTTTTCACTAGCTACTTCATGAAAGCAACTGCTGATCAAGTAAGCAACATCCTTAATGCCACATCCCTTGCCCACGTACTGAAAATCGACTGCAGCTACTTGTCCGGTCTGGCCAAAGCAGAAGTTTGCAATCTTCGCATCTCCGTGTACCAGTGTCTGAAATTTGGCTTTCTTCAATCGTTCATCAATGCCGGTAGCAGCATGTTTAAGTGGTGCGTTTGACATCTGCTCTAGTTCATCGGGTCGCGTGTCTAGATGCCAATACGTACCAGTCGGCCACAGTCCATCAGCTTCGGTCCCAATGAATGTCGCATGAAAATGCGCTAACCAACTAAGGCAATTTTTAACATCAGCTACCTTGACAGCGTCTGGATCAAGGCGCAATGGATATCCACTGGCATTCAAATCTTCCATGATCAGCAACAATTCGGTGCCTTCTTCCACCGTATAATAGCTTTCTGGAACTCTACAATTATTATCCGTTTGACTCGCATACTGCTCATACCATGCACGTTCCACTTGGTAAGAAGTCAGCTTCCGCTGATGTGACAGGTCTGTATCCCATCCTGTAGGATGTTGAGCTCGTTGAGGTAATTGAATATGCTTGACGATGACACTTCGGTACTTGCCTCCTTTCAGATCATACCTTTTGATGGCACCATAACCACTCCATAACGACTGGATAGATGTTATCTGGATAATGGAAGTAGCCCCTGTCTTAGCAAGTATGACCTGATCAATAGCCATCATTCTTCAAGTATATCTAACTCATCAGATGCAATAAAAGGCTCCATCAAGTCTTTATCTTGACTTTCGTAGGAGAGTATTGGTGCCTTTAGCTTTTTGATCGCAGCTTCCAGGTTGGTGAAATTAGACTGCTGTATGTGCAACGGGATTTTATACAACCTAGGATCACTCTTCTCAAAGGGGCATTTCACCTTTGATTGATAAAAGTAAGGGATCAAAGTCTTGCTGCAGCTGAGTGCTATCCGATCTATAGCATACATGTCAAAAAGCTCTATCAACGAGAGATTCACTTTTTCAAAAAATTCATAGGTAGATGCCAATCTCACCCTTGAGCCAGCTCTGGATTTACCTTTCTTATTCAAATACTTGATCTGACTAAACCCTTGCTTTTTACGCGTCATGTAAGCCCCAAAGGTTGTATGATACACATTCTCATCTCCCTCCATCATTTGGATAGCCCCATAGCTTGATTCTATACTTAGATACAGTACATGAGCTTCATCTGTAATGATTGACAGATCAGGGTTGAGAGCTAGGTGTAGGGGTAGTCTGATTGATCCTATGGGGTTCTGATCTGCATCTTGTAAGACGATCGTATGCCTTTTGAAATCATATACATAAGATGAAAAATACTGATGGACCACCGTACGAAGTGCCTGGAAGGACAAATGAAATAGGTTCGCACTTAGCTGACTCATAGTAATAGGCTATAAGATAAATAGCAATATATCAGTGACTTAATATATTAATATGATCTACCATTCGCTCCTTGATAATATTTATTATTCGCTTGTTGAGGGCATTGCTCATTTGACCGTAATTCTCATACTCCTCTACCGTATATTGTCCAATCACCATACCCCGTAATTCACTTCTGAGCGTCTGGTCTTGTTCAAAGCATGAGGTTACATAGATGAGCTTCTTTTCTAGACTTAACAAAGCAAAATCTTGTTTCTTATTTGCAATATAGTGCTTTGTATGGGCCGTGAGCAAGTCATGCTTCATCTTGATGATGGGTCGCAGCACAGTATTTTGAAATGCTTCTTCTTGGCCGGTATCAGTGGTCACTTTTGCTTTTGGTATCGCTGGTCTTTGCTCCATACGTCAGGAAACTACAAATAGAACAAGCTTGTTCATAACTCTCTCAAATCAAATAACCATCACCCGACTACCTGATAGTAAATCGCTACTCTGAGCTTTGATAATGCCCAATAAATTGTAATAGTACAGGCTTGCCCGGCTTTCATTTTTTTGACTTTGGTACCTTTTCGATCTTGAAGGAGTCAAGGCTCATTGCCATCATTTCATCAAAGGGAATACTGATTTTCTTAGAGATAAAAAAAACCTCGAAGTCATTCGAGGTTTTGATTGTTTAAAGGCGATCTGATTAAGCAATTATAACTGAATCTCTACTTCAGTCGCAAGGTCTAATCCATCTGCGACAATATCGAAGATATCACTATTGCTAGTTTCACTAATAATAATAACTCCTTCGCCATTTTTTGTTGCTTCTTCTAGCATACTGCTAGTTACTTCGGCAAACCATCTCGCAGGATCAAATGTCACTTGTGCAATGATACTTGCTCCAGCAACAAACGTTATACTACCCTCCTTTTCAACTTCAAAAGTTTCACCAGAATTGAATTCAAACCTAATTGGGTGCGACTCCTCATTGCCATCAATAAATGTTCCTTCTATAATAACAGATGGGACGTTGCTCTCATCTAACAATTCTAATTCGACGCGTACTGAGGTATAGGTACCCGCTGCAATCTGTAAATTTTCTAAGTTTGGAGTTGCTGCACCAGTAGCAAAGTCAATCACAACATCTTGCTGAATATTCACCTCAACTGAATCCCCTGCTGCTGTCTCGGTCTCAAATTGAATCTCAGTTAATGTGATGGAACCGGAAGTAAATTCAAGTGTATTAGCTGCAATACGCCCGCCCGTAGAAATTGACGAAACACTTGTGATTGTCTTAAAACTCATGGCAATGGTCGGCGTGTCTACTACTGGCTGAACCGACTCTTCATCAGTACCACACGACGACAGTACAAGTACTAAAAATACCAAAGAAACTGATATTGATTCAAAATAATTATTCATAATTGAAAATTTTTTTTTGTTTAAAATCTATTTTTTTTGAAAATGAAAGTGAAGCGCTCAAGTTGTATACAGTTGTATATAATGATAACTCTTGCATTCACATACTATGAAACAGCTATCCATTAAAAAGTCCTACCCTTAATCTTAAATTTTCTCTTTAATAATGCGGATGTTTCCTGAGATCATTAATCTGACCAATTGAAGGAGATTTTGACTGATAATAAAAGGGGGTCTTACAGGTCACTTAAGATCGAACCGTCTTTCCAAGTGATAAAGAACTTAGCATCTGATGAACGACTTTTATCTTGAACTTCATTATGAAAGCTTCAGTGTATTTACTAAAAATAAAAAAAACCGTCTGCACTGCGCAGACGGTTTCTTAGAGGCTTAAAAACTTATAGACTAGATCATTGCTTTTCGAGAACCAAAGTTTTGGTGCCTTCATCAGAATCACTACTCAGTTCCACCTTAGCATCACCTGCAGAAAGAATAGTCCAATCATCTTCTAATTGCTCAAATGGACCTTCTTCTACCTCAAACTCAAGTAATAGTAAGGGTTCCTCCCTATTAGTGATTGCTTCCCACTCGCCTTCAATCTGCGTCTCCAAATTATCAACGATTAGGTTTTCATCTTGATCAAAAGTAAATACGTATCCAGTGAATACGTCAGCCATCTCCGTACCAGAAGCATCAACATAAGAAGTCAAGGTCCAATCGCTTGACATCAATATTGTATTGATGGCTGACTCTTCTCGATCATCTTCATCGTCTTCGTCATCCTCTTCATCTTCCTCCTTTTCTCCATCATCTTCCTGGTCATCATCTACACCGTCGCCATCATCGTCATTGTCCTCGTCATCATTGGAGCCGTCATTATCATCATCTTCATCTTCATCATTGTTAACTCCGTCACCATCGATATCATCGTCCTCATCATTGCCTTTTCCATCTTCATCTAAATCCTCATCTTCTTTCGATTCTGTCGCCTCTTCCAATTCACTAAGAATTTTTACGGCCAGAACATTATTACCATCGGGGTCATCGGGATGAATCTCAATCAACCCGTCCAGGTTTCCATCTGTTGCTTTTGAGAGGTCTACAGAACCATTGACACCAAAAACGGCATCTAGATTAAAATTGATAACCACTACGAAGCCAGTCTCACTGACGACAAGATCTCCTCCATTGCTAGAAAAATTAATCTCAAATTCTTCTCTCTCATCTGTCCAAAAGACAAATGGAATGCCATCAATGCTCCCTTCAATGAGTACTGATTTGCCATTCAGTTCTGAAGTGGCATCACTAGAAGGCATTAGCTCAAACTCGATCTGATTATAAATTCCTACAGGAATTTCAGCCCCTGCTAAGTCTACGGCTAACTCATTAGCCAGTAAATCCAAAATAAATGGGCCTTCAAATTCCGGCTCAGATTGAGAGGCAGTCGATGCTGACCTTTCATCAGTTTCGTCAATTTCCAATTCTATATTCCCTGCATTGACTAAAAATTTATCGAGGGCAACAGCAGTCATTAATCTACCACCAGTCGCACCATCTAACCCGAAAGTGGCACTACTTTTAACTGTCACTTGCTTTTCTAAATCAATCTCGGGAACTAGTTGCGAAGAGTCGCTGCAACCAACTAAAACCAAACCCATAAAGGTTGCCAATAGTGGAATCCAATTTTTATTTCTCTTTTTCATCATTGCAAATATTTAGTTGTTTTGAATATTTCGATTATATAACCGGTGAACCATAGAAACTCCTACATTGCCATTATCATTGCAATCAATTATTGGATTGATAATAGGCAGATGACTGTAGAAAAAGGCGCAAATGTGTGTGCGGATAAGATATACAATGAGATATTTCGGCAGCATAGTAAGAATCTATATAATTTCCTGTACTACAAATTTGGCCCAGATAATAATCCTAATGACCATGTACAGGAAGCCTTTCTAAAGCTTTGGAAGAAATGCAAAGATGTAATTCCTGAGAAAGCTAAGTCCTTTCTGTTTACTGTGGCAAACAACCAAGTGCTAAACGAAATAGCTAAGAAAAAAACAGCCCTAGACTACCAAAAAACACCTATCAAATCAACTAATCTTGAAACTCCTGAGTATCTGATAGAAGAGCACGAATACATGGAACGATTGAAAGAGGCACTGAATAGTCTGACGGAAGATCAAAGAGTGACTTTTATGTTGAATCGTGTGGAAGACAAAAAGCATAAAGAAATTGCAGAGATGTTGGGAATCTCTCGAAAAACGGTAGAAAAGCGTATATATACTGCTTTGAAAGTATTAAGAGAAAAATTGGGAGATAATATTGGTTGAGGATAGTAGGAGAAATACACATTCATCTGTTTTAATACTATGACAAAAAGTGACTTCATTAAAAAATGGCTAGCAAATGAATTGTCGAAGGAGGAAATGGAGGCTTTCCGCAAAACGGACGACTTCAAGTCTATTGTCCGTATTGATAACGCTTTAAAGTCCTTTAAATCAACAGATTATAAGTTAGAAGAAGCACTTACCGACCTTACCGAAATGAGATCCCTCATAGGGACCGAGCGTTCATGGATTCGCCACTTGATGAAGGTTGCAGCTTCTGTGATTTTAATAGTTAGCATTGCTTACCTCTTCATGCCAGCGATACTAGACCAAAATATTAAGGTTATCTCAAAAGCAAATGAGCCATTCTACCTTCCAGATTCCTCAAAGGTTATTTTGAATAAAGGTTCTTTACTGACTTATGATTTGAGTGACTGGCAAAATGAAAGAACAATTGAGTTGTCTGGTGAGGGCTATTTCGAAGTTAAAAAGGGTGCCACCTTCCGAGTTATGACTGCGCAGGGTAACGTACTTGTGTTGGGAACAGCATTTAATGTGGTGGCAAGAGAAAGCTATTTTGTGGTTGATTGTTATCATGGAAAAGTATCTGTCGCAATTGGTGAAAAAGAAACCATTTTGACGGTTAATGAACGTATTCGTGCCATCAACTCCATTAGCTCAATAGTTGAAACATTTCAATCTGACGATCCCTCGTGGATCGGTGGTGAAAGTAGCTTTGTTAGTGCCCCGATTAGTAGAGTGCTTGAAGAGTTTGAACGTCAGTACAATGTGCAACTAGATGCTTATCAACTAGATACTAATTTGGTATTCACTGGTAATTTTGTTCATACCGACCTTAACTTGGCTTTGAAATCAATTACAGTACCGCTTGAATTAGACTACAAAATCAATGGCTCTGAAGTTACTCTTTTCCGTGAGTCCTCTAATTAAAATAAGAGTTAGTTGTTTGTTCATTCTTATTTTTTGCGGTCTCACTGAAGCCCATGCCCAGAGTGATCCCAACATTCCGATTAGGGGTTTTTTAAACGAGTTGGAGACTCGCTTTGAAGTTTCATTTTCCTACGCTGATAGTACACTATCAACTATTTCACTCGTCCCACCAAGCTATCAAAACCTAGATTCGATCCTCCAGCATATCGAAGAGCGAACTTCACTAAAATTTGAAAAGCTAAGTGAACGGTTTATAGCCATCAGGCTAATAACCGCAACTACGAATAGAAGTATATGTGGATTCGTTTTTGATCAACTGACCAAGACCCCAGTAGCAGATGTGCTCATTTATTCAAATCATAACTATGTACTATCAAATGAAGACGGCCAATTTTCCTGTGAGGTCTTAGCTAGTAGCGACTCCATCATCATTCGTATGGTCGGCTATGAAACCATGCAAGTTCCCGTGACAAATTTTGCTGCTGAGGGTTGTCACAAACTGTTTTTAAAACAGACTATCAGAGCACTTGATCAGGTCATTGTCACTAATTATCTAACTACGGGTATTACACAAAATGTAGGCGGTACTTTTTCAATTGATACAGAAGAACTAGGTATGTTGCCTGGGTTGATTGACTCAGATGTACTACACAGCATGCAGTCATTGCCGGGCATTATGAGCTTTAATTCAACCGTATCAAACATTAACATAAGAGGTGGAACCAATGATCAAAACCTACTTCGATGGAATGGAATAAGGATGTATCAGTCTGGTCATTTCTTTGGATTAATATCCGCCTTTAACCCCTACCTTTCCGAACGAGTCAATCTTATAAAAAATGGCACCAGCGCTTCTCTTGGAAAAGCTGTTTCGGGCACCATAGACATAACTTCAGATAATGATCTTGCTGAGAAATTAAGCGGCACACTTGGGCTGAATATGCTAAATGGAGACGTATTATTAAAGATTCCAACTTCTAAAAGGTCATCCATTCATCTTTCTGCTAGACGATCTTACGCGGGATTTATTCAAACGCCGACCTACAATCAATATTTCAGTCGAGCATTTAGAAACACCGAGCTCTTTAACTCAGGCGTTGACTCGATTACCCAAGATGCTCAATTTGATTTCTATGATGTGAGCTTTAATTATTTACTTGAATTAAGAGATAATGATAAATTTCAACTCAACTTCCTTACGATTCAAAACGAACTAACCTACGCAGAGGAACTTAAGGCGGGCACGTCAAATAATCAAAAAACAAGTAGTCTAAATCAACAAAGTATTGCTGGTGGGCTGTACTATCGTAGGCAATGGAATCCAGGTTCTTATACGTCGTTGAACTTGAATTTTTCGAAATACAATTTGAATGCAGTCAATTTTGATATCACTAAAGACCAAAGGTTGATACAAGAAAATCTAGTACTTGATTATGGAGCGCACGTCAAAGCCGGAATCATTCTCAATAAAAGGTCAGATTTGCTATTAGGCTATCAGGTAAATGAAGTAGCTATCACTAACCTAGAAGACCTCAACAATCCTGATTTCAGACGACTAGAAAGAGAGATACTTAGAACGCATGCCTTTTATGGACAAGGTACTTATGAATCGTCCTCAGGGAGAAGTTTATTGACTCTAGGTATTCGGACCAATTATCTGGATAAATTTGATTTGTGGCTAGTAGAACCTCGGCTTTCTTTTACGCAAAGGCTATCAAAAAAATTATCTATTGAACTCCTCGGTGAGCTGAAAAGTCAGGCCACCTCTCAAATTATTGATTTTCAGACAGACTTTCTTGGGGTTGAAAGACGTAGATGGGTTCTTTCAAACAATGCGGATATACCTGTGATCAAAAGCAATCAACTCTCCATTGGCATCAACTACAATGATCCAAATTGGCTTATTACACTTGAGTCCTACGCTAAACATGTCAACTCCATCATCACCTCTAGCCAGGGATTCCAAAATCAGTTTCAATTTATAAGAAGTACTGGAGAGTACAGGGTAAATGGAATGGATATCTTGATCAACAAGAAATTCAAAAATAACTCCTCATGGATTAGTTACGCAATCGCTGAAAACAAATACACATTTGACGAATTGCAGCCTGTGATATTCCCAAATAACCTTGATATAACTCAGGCAATTGCTGTTGGAACTAGCTTCACCTTCAACAGATGGGAAAGTTCATCAGGCTTAAATTTTCGAACAGGAAGGCCATATACTGGGCCATCTCCACAAAACGACCCAACGCTAGGATTTATTAATTATGGATCACCAAATGCTTTTAGACTAGACCATTATTTAAGACTTGATCTTTCGGCCAAATACCATTTTGATATTAGTGAAAAAGTGAAGGGTCAGTTTAGTATCTCTTTGTGGAATATTTTGAATAGGGATAACACCATCAATATATACTATGATCTTGATGCTGAGGATCAGGTAAATCGTATTGAACAAAAGGCATTGGGGCGAACACTAAACATGGGTTTTAGAATAAATTTTTAAATACGGAGTAGGAAAAGAGGAACGATGATGGTTTTATATACAGATAGATTAAATAATTCTTTGAAAAAGCTACTACGTCTTATTAGTCAATGGTGCCTCCTTGTAATGATAATCCTTTGTGTAGGGTGTCAGAGTGAGCTGATTGAAGTGGAAGAGCCTCCAATGGGAGAAGTACTGAAGATGGGTGGCAACACCTTAGCGACGGTCCTACATATGCTTCAGATGGATGGATCATATGACAATATCTTGGATAGATCAAGCTGTACTTCTGTCCAGCTGCCAGTCACCGTCCTAGTCAATGGAGAAGAATTAATTATCGAAACTAAATCAGATTTAGTAAAAATAAATCAACTATTTGAGCTGTCCGAGGAAGATGAGGATACTCTTGACCTGGTACTACCTTTCATCTTGATTTTCCCAGACTATACCAATACCCTGCTGACTAGTAGCAATGACTTCGTAGCGATCACCAGTGATTGCTTGAATGGAGAAGATGAGGATATTGAATGTATTGATTTCATCTATCCAATCGAATTGAATGTCTACAATACCAATACTAAGCTAGCCAGTGTCCTAACTTTTAATGATGACGAATCCCTTTTCCTGCATCTTGAAAGACTCGATGACGAAAGAATCACCGCTTTTAAGTTCCCGGTTGAACTAGAGCAAGATGATTTACGCATTCAGATTTTCAACAACGATGAATTGGTATCTATCATTGAAAATGCAGACGGTACTTGTGATGAAGAGGATGAAGTAGAAACCATAGAGGAAAAACAAATTAATGAATTACTGATTTCTGGAGCTTGGGAAATTACCTTATTTGAAGATGGTGAGGACAAAACCGATAATTTCAGTGGTTACACTTTCCTCTTCAAATTGGACGATATTTTAATCGCCGAAATCAATGAAATACAGACTGAGGGAAGTTGGGAATTTGACGCTGAAGAAAGTGAGGATGTACTTGATTTAGAATTTGATACAGAGGAAGAGCCTTTAAGTTTATTGAATGCAAGTGAATGGAAAATGATCAGTTCGTCTGATACCACTCTATCGTTAATTGGTGGCGAGGATGACGAACCCAAAAAACTATTCAACTTAAAAAAGCGCTAAGGTTGGTTTGAAGGTTATTGTAAACTCTGATTGCCCATTCATTAGTCAGCGTTAATACCTAGCTTTTTAAGTTAGATCAGCAAAGGATCTTATCTTCGCCAAGAAAAAAGAAGATGCTAAAAGCAGTGATATTCGATATGGATGGTGTGATTATCAATAGTGAGCCTTTACACTACCGCGCGTACCATGCTATGTTCAATGAAGTGGGCATTTCCGTCTCCGCTACCTTCTACGATACCTTGACAGGTCGGTCTACCATTAATATCTGTAGACAGCTAGTAGATCAGTTTAGCCTCACGCAAGTACCAGAAGAACTGGTGGCTATCAAGCGTCGTCATTATCAATATATATTCGAAAATGACAAGACCTTTGACCTGATCAAGGGTGTGAGGGCATTGATACAGGATTACCATGCCCATGGAATTACACTTGTGTTAGGTTCGTCTGCCTCTATGCCTAATATCAATCAGACCTTCAAACGTTTTGATCTCGATCCTTATTTCAAAGCCAAGATAAGTGGTGCTGAGCTCAAGGCTTCCAAACCTCACCCTGAGATATTTATCAAGGCAGCAGAAGCTACCGGCTACAGCGCAAAGGAATGCCTAGTGATCGAAGATGCTACCAATGGCATCGAGGCGGCAAAGGCAGCGGGTATCTACTGTGTGGCTTTTGCAAGTGAGCATTCTAATAACCAAGACTACAGCAAAGCAGATTTGGTGATTCAGGATTTTGAAGCTATCAAGTACAATCGCATCAAAGTTTTTTTTGAAAAACAAGTGACTTGATCCTATACTATTGTTTTAATATTTTCCGGATTAGTATACCGTGATCCATCTTAACATGCAAAAAGTATACACCTGTTTCAAGTTTTTTGAGAGCAATGCGATTTAGATCTCCTAAGGCCTCATGCACATAAACTTGTTTGCCTTCCATATTATAAATCAGGACGGAACTGATGCTATTATTTGAGCGTAAACTGATCTCTCGATCGAATGGATTGGGATATATGGTCAAAACTGGCTCTAAGACCAGGGAACTTGACAAGGGCTCAAACTCAATCCTTGAAGCCCTCCAATTTTGAGGCAGATCGTTATCACTTTGGTAATCAATTAGCTCAAGGAAGGAACCGTCCCCATCAGCCGCTAGAGGCCAGGGGTCCGTATCATCATAAGTTACTTCATCTATTAGATTACCCATTGCGTCAAGCATCTGCAAAGTCTGTCCACCATTATCTAGGCTTCTAGAAAACGCATCATAAGGAGTAAAACCATAGAATTCTCTAAACACACCTGTTTCATTGGCCAAGTAGAGCTCTTGACTCTCTGCCAGTAGTACATTGTTGGGGAATTGATAAACAAAACCAGTCCCTCCAAAATAGATGCCTGTCAAATCGATATCTACTGAACCTGTATTTGATATCCGGACAAACTCAAAGTCAGAATCGTCAAAAATATCATTGGCTAGTGGATGATAATTAATAGCCGTAATTTTTAATGCCGGTACACTTGGGCTTACACAAGATGCAACGGAGCTACCTAGCTCATTGGACATCCAACGATATCGCTGACTTAAAAAGGCTTTCATATCACTAATCTGCTGCGCATGATCTCCAACTCTTCCCCACTTTTCTTCTTCGCTGGGGATGCTTTCAGAGATAGTTGTTACAGTTTCATCGATGTATGAAAGTACACGCTGTTCATTCAGTACCCCATCTTCACCTATTAAGTCATTCCAACGCTTGGTGAGATAGCAATTGAATTCCTCATCATCATATAGGTCCTTCCAGAATTTGGCTCCCATGTTTCCATCGAAGAACTGCCAAATGTCTGTCTTACTTCTGTCGAAACCGTATTCAAAAAGATCATTGCCGTAGGTTAAGTTAGTATCCCAAATGGGTCCAGCTCGTAATTTTCCGTTGCGGTCTTTATGGAAGTAGGTGCTAAATTGATACGCATCAGGATTTGAAGCCAGCTCATTGATAAGCATGAAATCAATAAATGAGGGAACATCAATGATTGATGGATAACCCTCCGTTATACTGCTATTTCCATCTCGTGCAGTGGCTTCGAGCGATCTAAAGACATTTTCCAAATAGTCTTTTTGTTGAATCGTTGCCATATCTGGTTTGGGATGATCGTGAATAAACTCCGCCGTCCAACCACCATAATTATCCATTTCCCAAGCAACAGGATCTCCATTAGGCTTATCTGCTTTGATGACATATCCTCCGCTCAACTGCGGCAAAGTATTGTCGTTTTCGTCTATTTTATTGATATCTATTCTGTTATCATCCGCTTTCAACTTCTCCTGAAGCACATATAACCCTTGATATTCTCCATTGATCATTACGTCACAAAATCTTGTTCTAGTCGTGTAGTTGCCCATTTGGCGGTACAGATTATAAGTCAAATAATCTCGAATCAAGCTCGGATCAAAAGCCAAACTATTGAGAATCCAATCATTTTCTTTTGGCATGTCCAAAAGAGTGACATTGTCCTTTTCTCCATCGATTCCATAGGTAGTAAAGCCGTATTGTTTCTTGGGAAGGTCTTGCGAGCTAGATCCTCTTATTTCTATTCGAATATTTCCTTGATAATCCTGATAGTTACTATCACTCTTATTTTCAATAAAATTTCTTTGTCCTTCATTGTTGCTTAAGATCCAGAGCGCAGCATCTATTTTGGGCTCATCAAGAATCTCTGATGAATTATTGGTCTCAATAATTACAATAGGCAGGTTAGATGATATAAAATTTTGTACCGGTGGTATATCAAACCACTCTGGGGTAGATCTATAATCTCTTGAGGAAGATGTGATACCTAGAGACAAAGTGGGCATACACGTCATATCTGATGAGGTTAAACTTTCATTGTGGATCGCTATCGCCAATGAGTTGACTCCATTGACCAGTAAGGATTTATCTACCTCATATCTCTCAGGGTCTATTCCTTGGTACAAGTTAGCTTCATGCAGGCCATCTGCCGGTTGATCAAAAGAAGGAACGTCTCCTGACATAAGAAACCTAGCTACTTCTTCCCCATTGATATATGCAACAAAGCCATCATCAAAATCCATATCCAATAACACGCTCTGTATATCATCAACAGTAACTATATTGAAAGTATGCCTTAGGTAGACACTGACTGTCGACTCCAGTATGGTAGCATCATCGTCGTCACCATAGCCGAAGCCTGAGGGGCCGGCACTCCACGATAGATCATCAAAACCTGTTTCGTACCAATCCTGTATGGTACTAGATGGTTCTAGGTATTTGAACTCATCACCCGACAGTACCACGCTTTCCCAATGATCGATCTGAGCAACACATAGATTTGATAGTAGTAGGACAATAACAGCAATAGTAATTTTCATATTTTTGAAAAATTAGATCACAAATTAATCCATTAACTTTTAATGAAGAATATCGATGAACCTCTAATTTATATGATACAATAATTCATCAAAGAACAGGCTCACAATGGATAATCAGACATAGTAATACCTAGGCGATTAGCTCTAGGCAGCTAGTCAACAACGATCATATCCACTCACTCAAATCGTCCCTAAATAAGGTTTAGTACATCGATTCTTCTAGTAGTAATCATTGGCGCCTTCAATCAATAGCGTAAGATCCTTAATGTCATTCGTACTAGAAATCTCCACCCAATCATCTACTTCTCTCAATGTTGAAACAGGCTGCAGGCGAAACTGACTCTTTTCATTTTCTGCGCTTGTCTGCACCAATACAAAATTGCTGCCGTCTTTCTCAAATACAGCGCTGTTGGGTAAACACCAAGCGGTATCAGAGCTTACCTCTATTTCGGCCTCGACATACATGCCAGGAATAAACTGTCCTTCTGCTATCTCTGCAATATGTCCATGGATATCAACAGTTCTCTGCTGCGCATCGACCGACTTTCCAACTAAGTGGACCTCGCCCGAAAATACTTGACTAGTCGATTCTGGCACTGAAAATATGATCCTTTGATGCTCTTTCACGCGAATAGCATCTTTTTCAAATACTTGTAGTTCCAAGTGAATATGTTCTGTATTGACTATTTCCAAGGCTACTTCCGAAGCATTGACATAGGCACTTTTTGTTATATTGACTTTCGAGATAGTTCCTTCAATTGGTGCATAAATAGCAATAATGCTAATTAATTTTCCTTGTTCCAGCGGGACAAGTGCAATATCCATCAGCTTGAGTTGTTCCCTTAGTCCCTCCTGCTTTGCTTTCATCACACGGTAGTCCGATTCCGCTTTCTTAAAGTTTTTCTGTGAGGAGATCTGTTCATCAGCCAGTGTTTGCTGCCGCTCAAAGTCTAGTTTAAGATAATCAAGTTGCTCTGTCGCTTCAAGGTAGGCTTGCTGAAGTTTCAGGTAATCAGGATTTTGTAATGTAAACAGCAATTCACCCTTCTTGACTTTCTGTCCAGGCAAGACATCGATTTTGTTGACATATCCGCCATAGTAGGG
>JBLHTU010000079.1:0-15737 GCA_047627515.1 Cyclobacteriaceae bacterium
CACTTGATTTTGCCATCAGCCATATTGATACTTTTGCCGTTTTGGCGGGTACGCACAATGATTACAGTAGTGCTTATCTAGCAGATTTAATGCACCAAAAAGGGATAGATCTATCCGACGACCGAGTATATTTTTCACAATTACTGGGCATGAGCGACCATATATCTTTCAAGTTGTCAGCCGAAGGATACAATGTGGCTAAGTATATGCCCTATGGGCCAGTAGAGAAAGTATTGCCCTACCTTTTCCGAAGAGCGGAGGAAAATACCTCTATCAAAGGACAGGGTAGCCGAGAGTATACATTGATAAGACAAGAGATAAAAAGAAGAAAAGCATCATAATGCAATACAGCGAACAAGAAATACAGCGTCGAAACGAGAGGAAAGAATTAATGGAAATGGGCATTGACCCGTATCCAGCGGCCCTTTACCCTGTGACGACTTCGGCCGTGGAGATTCAGAAGGATTTTGCGGAAAACCCAGCTGCTTTTACAGAGATATCCATTGCGGGGAGAATAATGAGCAGAAGAATAATGGGGAGTGCCTCTTTCGCTGAACTCCAAGATGCAACAGGTCGAATCCAGTTTTATTTGCGACGAGATGACATCTGCCCTGGAGAAGATAAGACCTTGTACAACACTGTTTTCAAAAAGAAACTTGATATAGGAGATATCATCGGATTACGAGGATTTGTCTTCACTACACAGGTGGGAGAGATCTCCATACATGTGCAGGAATTTACTATACTATCAAAATCTCTGCGCCCTCTACCAATCGTGAAAGAAGCGACAGATGATGCCGGAGAAAAGAAGACATGGGATGCTTTTTCTGATCCTGAGCAGCGCTACCGACAACGCTATCTTGACTTGATTGTCAACCCACATATCAAGGAGACTTTCGTCAAAAGAACAAAATTGGTAAATACGATCAGGGATCATTTCAATGAAAAAGGATACCTGGAAGTAGAAACACCCATACTGCAACCTATCCATGGAGGTGCCGCCGCAAGGCCATTCCAGACGCATCATAATTCGCTGGATATGACGCTGTATCTACGCATAGCTAATGAGCTTTATTTAAAAAGACTAATTGTAGGGGGCTTTGATGGTGTCTATGAGTTTTCGAAGGATTTTAGGAATGAGGGGATGTCGAGATTTCACAATCCGGAATTCACTCAAGTAGAGCTATACGTAGCCTACAAAGATTATTTCTGGATGATGGACTTGATGGAAGAGCTAGTAGAGCGAATTGCAATCAATGTCAATGGGAGCACCAAATTACAGGTAGGTGAAAATTTGATTGATTTCAAACGACCCTGGAAACGCTTCACCATGTTTGAAGCCATCGATCATTTCACTGGAGTGGATATCTCCAAAATGGATGAGGACGGTTTGAGATCGACTGCCAGAATGCTCAAGGTGGAAATCGATGAGACTATGGGTAAAGCCAAAATAATTGATGAGATTTTCGGTGAAAAATGTGAGGCAAAGCTCATCCAACCAACATTTATTACTGATTACCCTGAGGAGATGTCTCCGTTGACTAAGAAGCATCGAAGTAAGCCGGGCATGGTTGAGCGATTCGAGGCAATCTGTAATGGTAAGGAGATCATGAATTCTTATTCTGAGCTAAACGATCCCGTGGATCAACGTCAGCGATTTGAAGATCAACTGGAATTAGCAAAAAGAGGAGATGAGGAGGCGATGGCTTTGGACGAGGACTTCTTGCGTGCGCTTGAGTACGGCATGCCCCCTACAGCAGGGGTCGGTTTAGGGATCGATCGATTGACCATGATTATGACTAACTCAGCCTCGATTCAGGATGTACTGTTTTTCCCTCAAATGAGGCCTGAGAAAAAGAATATTGCCGTCGAACTAGGTGAGGATGAGAAGCTGGTTTTCGATTTACTCAAGCCGCACAATCGACTGGAGCTTGAAGTGCTAAAAGATCAGGCCAACTTGAGCAATAAAAAGTGGGACAAGGCGATCAAGGGTTTGAGAAATGCTGGCGTAGCCATTGTTGCAAAGACAGACGAAGGCCTGTTTATCGAAGTAACAGCATAGTACGCATGCTCGTAAGATTAGAACGACCATTGAAGTGCTAATATCGCATTTCTGCCCGCTCCAGATATGCCAGAAGCAAACGGTCTGTAGCGCTGATCTGTTATGTTTTCTAACCCTAGATTCAGTTGTAAGGCTTTGTTAATTATGTAGCCTGCTTTGAGGTTGATTGTGTACCAGCTAGGCGCGTAATTGCGCCCTGATCGATCCTTTGCATATATCTCATCTTTTTGTCGCTCCTCGAAGGGTAAATCGCTTGCTGTTTTTCGACCTTGGTATACGGCATACAGCTGGATAGTTATACTCTTCTTATTGAACCTTACACTACTTTGACCAAAGGCGGGAGCAGCATGCCTTGCCGGGCTAACAGTGCCATCATCGAGTTCCTCTTCACCAATCTGCGCATTGTAATCGCTCCTGATGCGGAGGTAATCTGTCAGGAATAACTCGATACTCATCTGCGCGCCAAATACTCGGGCTTGAGCTGCATTTTGAATGCTTTGTACTTGGCTCAGTGTGCCGTCATAGAGTATGGAATCTTGACCATTGAATCTAGCATTGCGACGTACCATCGCATGATCAAGCAAGGTGTAATATCCGGTGGCCTCAAGCTTTATTTTTTCGAATAGAATTTTCGCAGTACTTAGATCTACATTGTAAGCATATTCGGCTGATAGCGTACTATTTGGAACAGTAACGCTTCCTGGTTCGGAGTCAAAAATCTTTCCGATGTCATCTACATTTGGTGATCTAAAGGCGGTGCCGGCGCTACTACTAATAGTCCAACTATCGGAGGCTCGATAGACCATCCCGATCGCACCAGTCAAGGCAATGTCAGTGTTTCGAATATCTTCCAAAGGAATCTGAAATTCTGAGGGGTCAAAAGCGGTCTTCACCGAAAATTGATTGACTCTCAGACCTGAGGTGAGGGTGAGTTTTGGGCGGATGTATAGCTCTGTATTTGCATATATGGCCCCACTGTGCCAGTTGGCATCTGGATACCTGGGCTGAGCAAATAGGGTCTGTTCTGTGTTGAGGTCTATTGAAGATCCTGTTGATTTCACTAGGTTAGTGACCCACTCCGCGCCATAGTACAGTTGACCCTTTTTCGTGATTTTCTTTACCAAGTCTATATTGACACTGTAGGCATCCACATTTTCTACTCGAGTAGTTCGCTCAGGGCTATTGAGGTTTCGAGTAATTCTACTCTCGCCAAATCGCTGGAATGCCATTCGAGTAGTTAGCTGATCATATATTACTGTCGGTCCCTTATTATCTATTTTTAGTAGATGCATTTGCCAACTCTGAGGACCGTAATCCCATTCTCCATATCGTGGCAGACCATTTCTGACTCTACTTTGTCTATCATATCGACCGTAAGGTGAAGTTTTGGAATAATGATAGCCATATTCCAGATTCCATTGCTTTGAGGGGGCATAGCGTATTTTCTGCATGAAGTTGGATTGCGCATAGGCCGAAGGTATTTGCAGCAGCTCATCTTCTTGTTGGATTACCACGTCCATAGCACCTCTTGACTCAACGTACACAGTCTTAAGGTAGTCATCAGGGCCATTGCTGCCTTGGCGGAGGTGATTGTAATCCCAGCGGCTGAGGCTTGTGATGGAGGCCCATTTCTCCTTGCTCAGCATGACGTCCACATGGCCGGTTTTTTCTTGATTAGCTGACGAATATCTCGTATTCACCTTTCCTGAAACCTCCAACACTTCTGACCTTGACAACCTGAGTTTCAAGGTTTGAAAGCTCATCACCCCTCCGATGGCATCACTACCGTAAATAACAGACCCTGGACCAAAAAGGATTTCGGCACTTTCTGTTGCGAAGGGATCCAAGTTGATAACATTTTGAATATTGCCTCCACGAAAGATTGCGTTGTTCATTCTGACACCATCGACGGTATATATTAATCGGTTAGTGGCAAAGCCCCGGATCATTGGGCTACCTCCACCTTGCTGACTCTTTTGTACGAACACCGAGCCAGACGCACTTAGTAGATCAGCCGCAGTCTGAGGTTGAATCAGACCAATTTCTTTGGCAGAAATAGTAGTTATTTTGCTGGCTACATTGCTGGATGTTTGTCTCCACCTAGTTGCAGATACTACTACGTTTTCTAAGCTGATCAATGCAGACTTTAGGTAGAGAATATCTCCCGTTTTGAGCGTGTCAATTTGCATGATTGTACGCGTTTGATGACTTACAGAACGCAGCAACAGCTTTTCAGCTCCATTGAATATCGAAAGATTGACGGAACCGTCTTCTTTTGTGATCGCAAAAGCATCTGGGGTGTTGCCGGTAATGGTGACCCAAGGTAGCGGCTCATTTGTTCTTTGATCACGTATGCTGATCTCCTGCGCAACCGAACAAATGGGAAGAGCCAATGCTAAAAAAAGAAAATATGCTTTAGATCTGGGGTTCACGATAGCAATGATCAGATAATCTTCTTACAAAAACGGATTCTTAGTTCAGAATACGTAATAAAGATTTGATTAGTGGTCAGAAGAGGCAAGTAATTGATCTCCAGGTTTTACAGCTGCAATCGGACAGCTTCAGCCCAGAGCTTATATCCGACCTGGTTAAGGTGTAGCCCATCAGCGAGAAAGGCATCAGGTCGCGGAAGCCCTTCATCATTTAACAACGCATCAAAGACGTTGATCTGATAGGCATTAGGTATGTTATTTAGATGTTCTCCCATCAGCCGATTAGCTAACAGAATTGTATCCAGCTTTGCAAGCCGCTGAATGCTGGGTTTGATCGATATGGCAGATAATTTCGATGTAGGAAATTTGACATTGATCATTTCACATAGCAGTTTGAATCGTTCGAAAATTTCATAGGCATCATACCCTTGAGAAAGATCGTTATCACCTCCGTAAATAACGATCTGTGCGGGTTTAATGGAAGCGAAAACACGATCAAAGTAGTAGATGCAGGCGTCAAAATGTGATCCTCCAAATCCAAGATTCATGCAGTTAATAGGAGCTAAGTCAACTTGCATGGTTGACCATAATCGAATCGTTGAACTTCCATACAGTGTGACAAGATGTTCTGGGTTGGTGTTTCGAGCGATTCGCCGCTCTAGCAATCTGATGTTTTGTTCAAACTCTATCATCAATTTGCCTAAGTAATCGTCTGTATTTCTGACCTATAGACAGCTTCCAACGTTGTTAAATACGCTTTCATTTCGTGCTTATCGCTGGGATTACCTATGTGGTCGCTCAATCTAATAGGTTTTAAGATTTTGGCTACAAAGGTGTTATGCCTAGCTCTTTTATCAAAATTAGCCATCACAACGGGAACAATCAGTGGCTCATTTGGTAAACTAAGAGCGAGTCGAAATGCTCCACTTTTGAAGATACCCGGAGACTCATGCGTTTCGTACGAGGTGCCTTCCGGGCTGATGATTAGATTTTGACCTTGTGAAAGCAATAGACCGGCCTTGTCAAAAAAGTCCTTTCGAGCCTTCTCGCGATAGGCATGATTTTGATATACCTCATCTGATTCATGCGTGTAGACATCGATGTGTTGCAGCCGACTGTAGTAATCATAGTGTCCGTACTCTATGTCTCTACCCACACGCACTACCCTTAGACCTGGATCATTGTACTGCTTGTACAGAATCATACTACTAATGAAATGACTATCTAGTGTTACTTGAAAGTTATTAGGTAGCGTGTTGTGTGGGTCGTTTTTCAAGTGATTGTAAATGAATATATGACCTGCATTGCTAGGGAGATTTTCTACGCCCGACACACGATATGAAACTGTGCTAAATGCGTGATTGACTGCTTGGGCACAAACGGTCCTTGCATATCTTGGATCGACACCATGCGGAAGACTACAAACGTCCTGATAGACTTTAATCAGTTGCTGAAAGAAGCTGTATTCTTTCTGAAGCTCTTGTGTATTATCAAGACAGACAGAAGCTAGTTGCTTTTCCACCGCAGTCCCATGCTGATGCAATTGGTGTAAGATATCGAAAGCTCTTTGTTGTGTCCGTGGCTCCTGGAGGAGGTGCGGTATTTCATGCAAAGAGGAGGTGAGTTCCAATTTTGCAGATTGGCTTTCTATAAGGTTCCTCAGTGCAATCCACTCTTTCTCAGAAACGAGGTTTAGCACTTTGGTACGAATCATTTGCGTCTGATGGCTTACTAGCCATAGCAGTCTTTGATAATATTTACCGGCAAGAGATTTGTTTTTTTGTAACAGTTCATCCAGACTTGACCAGCTGATAAAGTAAGTCGATGAAGGTACTCTTGCAATGGCTCTTGCGTAGTTGGTTTCCGATTCACTGATTTGCCAAGAGATATTGAAGCCGGGGGTAGAGATCGATCGAAAAAGGATCTGTTTACCGTTCTCTTCATTCTCAAAGAAAAAGTCAATCCACCCTTCTTTGAGGAGGTAGAAACCTTCTTTTTGTTCTTTTTTGTTAAAAAGGGCGTCACCTACACGGTGGTCTCTTTTGTGAAAAAATCTGCAGAATTCATATAACTCCGGATCCGTAAAGACTTCGAAAAATGGAGATCTTCGCAGAAAATCGATCAGGTAGATATCAGGTAATTCAAATTCTTCTTGCGTGGTGCTCTCTTGAGCGATAGCAGGTATCCATGCCGGAGCTACTTTGCTCAAGTGAATCAACGATTCCTCTATTAGTGCATTCGCTTTAGATAAAAGAAACTCATGAAAAACTCTCCCAAATTCTGCTGATTCATTTGCACTATTTGTCAAGTTGGAGATATCAAATTGTAATAGCGTTGCTTGAGGGCTTGCAACGACCATCTCCACGGTATATCTATAAGGTGGGCTTATTGCGGACCAGCCGATTGGCGCTAGGTCCCCAGTGATGTTTCCAATTTTTATACGCTGATCATCTTCTTCTCTTGTCGCATAGACATCGATTGTGCCTTCTTTTAGTAAGTACAGATATTTTCCTGTCTGGTACTGTCTTGTCAGCCTATGGCCGCAAGTCATTTCCACAACCGAGTCAGATTGTTGTAGCAGTAGGGTAGGTATTTGAACTGGGAATTCGACTTTTATGTCAAGCAAGGCTATTTCAATTGAATGCTGTGAATATCACAACAAGAATAAGTTTATTTTGAAATATATTGAACGATTTAGTAATTTATTTGAAAATCATTCGAAAACAACAATAGCGATTTTCTCACCGGAGGGATGCATGGCAAGCCTGCTAATATTTCCTAGTCCATAATCAGATAAGTCTGCAACTAACTCCCAGTCTAAATCAGTTCCAGGATTATATCTCAAAAGCAGGTTCTTGTCCCCCATCAGAATAAGTCCCTGATTTGTCCAGACCATGTCTTCACTGTCTTCTGGTGTACGAGTGAGGGTGGTTTCTTCAAAGCTATTGATGTCTAGCAGTTTTATGAGCCATTCCTCATTCGCCTTATCGATAAATGACAGAGCATTGCGTGATGCAATATGATGAAGTGATCTACCAATATTTTCACGGATGATCTCAGCCCGTTGATTTTTAATATCTAGCTTTTGCAGGGTAGATTGTGGCCCGAGTACGAAGGCAAACATTAGGTTTTCATTGACCCATGCGTGGTAGCCAATTTTCAGGTAGGGGATTAGGATTTGGCCCTTACCGCCGTTGAGACTGTATCGCCATAAGAGTTGTCTGCCATCCTGCTCTAGCTGGACTGCTGAGCATTCAAAAGAGCCTGGTATTTGTACAGGGCTGTATTCTCCGCCAGGTGTATCAGATAGCCATACTTTCTTTTGAGATGCTAGTTCATACTTGATGATATCTGTCTGTCCATTTCGCGTAGAAGCGTACAGTAGCGTACCCCCTGCGCTCGAAAAGGAAGGCTGATTATCGTAGCCAGGGTTATTGGAGACATTGATCGGATTAGATAGTGCGCCGTCGATATCGATATCAAAGAGGTATACCTCTGTATTGGGCTGAGCATTTGCATAAAGCATGCATCCAATCAGACTAAATCCAATAAGCAAGTGTTTCATGAGCAAGTGTTTTTAATTGACTAAGATAAGCCCACTACGGTTCCATTTTCATCAATATCGATGAATTCAGCTGAGGGCTCGGGAGGTAGACCCGGCATTCTGAGCATTTTACCTGTGATTGGAATAATGAATCCTGCTCCACTTGCAATCTCTATCTCTCGAATATGAAGCGTAAAGGCTCCTGGGTTTCCTCGTTGCTTTGCGTCATCCGTAAGACTGCTCTGAGTCTTTGCAATGCAAACGGGTAAATGAGTCAGCTCCAGCTGCTCAATCCGCTTAAGCATGCTTTCTGCTGCGGGAGTATATGAGAATTCTACGGCTCCGTATATATCCGATGCGACTGCTTCTATTTTAGCCTTTATCGACTGGTCTAGTGCGTAGGTTTCCTTAAATTTTGAGCTACATGATGCGACCGCTAGCTTTACTTTTTCGGCAAGATCGATGGTGCCTTCCCCTCCAGCTGACCAGCCATCGCTCACACTTGCTTCTACACCCAGTTCTAAGCAATGTTGTAAAATGTAATCGATTTCTCCCGCACTATCTTGTACAAATTTATTAACAGCAACAACAATAGGAATACCAAATTTTTTGAGGTTGGCTACATGCCGATCAAGATTACCTATACCTTTTTTCAGCGCCTCTAGATTGGTATCATTCCAGTTGTCTTTGGTACATCCTCCGTGATACTTCAATGCTCGCAGTGTAGCAACCAGGACTACTGCTTTAGGGCTGATATTCCCATATCTGCATTTGATATTGAAGAATTTTTCAGCGCCTAGATCAGCGCCAAATCCCGCTTCAGTCACGACATAAGGAGATAGAGACATGCCAAGTTTAGTGGCTATTAGTGAATTAGTGCCTTGCGCGATATTAGCAAATGGGCCACCATGGATGATTGCTGGATTTCCTTCTAGGGTTTGCACAAGGTTGGGGTTGATCGCATCTTTGAGTAAGACGGCCATTGCTCCATTTGCTTTCAAGTCTTTGGCATAAACAGGATCCCCATCAAAGGTGTCCCCAATGTATATATTACCTAGTTTCTCTTTCAAATCTTGAAGGTCAGTGCACAGACACAAAGCAGCCATGACTTCAGAGGCAGCTGTTATATCAAACCCTGTCTCATTTAAAAATCCTCCTTGCTTACCTCCCAGTCCTGTAATCACATGTCTCAAGGAGCGGTCATTCATATCCATGACCCATTTCCAAGTGACTGTTCGAGGGTCAATGTCTAGACCATTTCCTTTTCGATGTATACTATTATTGATAAGTGCCGAAAGCAGGTTGTTTGCCTTCTCGATCGCCGCAAAGTCTCCTGTGAAATGGAGGTTAATATCTTCCATCGGTACTACTTGTGAGAATCCACCGCCTGTTGCTCCTCCCTTCACACCAAATACAGGGCCAAGAGAGGGCTCTCGCAGGACGGCGACTGACTGCACGCCACTCTTATTTAATCCATCATTAAGGCCCACTGTCACAGTGGTCTTACCTTCTCCTGCTGGCGTCGGTGTGATGGCGGTCACCAAAATAAGGTTGCTGTCCGCTACCTTAGATTCATCGATATACTTCAATGGAATCTTAGCTTTATACTTCCCATAGTGCTCAATATCGAGACTGGATAATCCTAGTTTTTCAGCTATCTCATTGATGTATTTGAGCGTAATACTCTGTGCTATCTTTAGATCGGGGTTATTCTGGTTGGGTGATGCCATGTAGGATTTTTAGATGTTCGGAGGGCTAAATATACCTTCAATGGATGAAAACCTACGATATTCGTCACAGTTTGATGAGACGTGAGCCATAGGTCAGCTAGCTTTCGTATTACTGGCCTTTTGACTATGATCGCCCGCTAAACTTGATTTCATTTATTACATTTGGAAACATAAACAACCCACCCCACTATGGAAACTTATGTAATGGCACTCAACTTTGCCATTCCTATCTTTGTGGCACTGATTGTCATAGAGATGATCGCTGCTGCGCGAATGAACGCCGATGTTATTCGCAGTATGGATACTTTGGCGAGTCTCAGCAGTGGCTTGACCAATGTTATAAAGGATGTATTAGGCCTTACAATTATCATCATTTCATACGCTTGGCTAGTCGATAAGATTGCTCTTTTTGAAATCAAATCCACCATAGCAGTCTATGTACTGGCTTTTGTAGGGAAGGACTTTGCTGGATATTGGATCCATCGACTGGCACACAAGGTCAATTACTTCTGGAACCATCACATCGTTCATCACAGCAGCGAAGAATTTAACCTAGGATGCGCTTTGCGTCAGAGTATTTCAGAGTGGTTTTCCATTACTTTTATTTTTCTCATTCCTATTGCATTATTGGGCGTTCCCACAAAAGTAGTAGCGATTGTAGGGCCACTTCATTTATTTGCTCAGTACTGGTACCACACAAGATTGATTGGTAAGCTGGGTTGGTTGGAGCGTGTTATCGTGACACCCAGCCATCACAGAGTACATCATGCTATTAACGAGGTATATCTTGATAGAAACCTTTCTCAGGTTTTCATTATTTGGGACAAGCTGTTTGGGACTTTTCAGGAAGAGTTAGAGGCCGTTGCTCCTGTGTACGGGGTTAAAAGGCCTGTTCGTACTTGGAATCCATTTATCATCAATTTTATGCATTTGTGGCAATTGATCAAAGATGCATGGCATGCAGATAAGTACTGGGATAAGCTGCGCATATGGTTTATGCCTACTGGGTGGAGGCCTGCCGATGTCGAGGTTAAGTTTCCCCTGTCGGTGATAGAAGATGAATATGCCTATCAGAAATATGATCCAAAAGTATCGATACAGCTTCAGGTCTGGTCTTGGGCGCAGTATGTTTTTATTTTTGCCATGACCATGTATTTATTTAATCGATTGGCGGTGATCGGAATACCGGGCATCTTCCTGTATGGGTTCTTCCTGTTTCTATGTGTCTTTGCTCAAACGATGCTGATGGATACGAATCGATATGCTTGGCTCGTCGAAACAACTAAATCAGCTATTGGATTGACAGTGATTGTGGTGACAGGCGATTGGTTCTTATTACGTGATTTATCTGAGGGCTTTCTTTTTGCCCTTTCTGCTTATTTTCTCATGTCGGCTTTGATAGTCAATTATTTTCATTTTACAGAATTGAAAAGCACTAAAGCACTTCAAGTAGCTTAGCCAATTAGTAGGCCCCTTCATCATGCAAGAAGTCGGGGGAGCTTACTGTCTTTCCTTGACAGCTAGGATTGATCGGTGTGAAGCATTGCTAATCTATAGGAAAAAATCGGTAAAGCTTCTTCGTCTTTGCAGCTTCAAATCTTGCAAGACACTTGATTTTGGCTGGATCACCACAGAGAATGACTGCATACGCCCGAACGGGACCCAGTTAAAATTAAGCGACCAGCAATGTAAGTCGCGGTTGATACCAATACGCGTTTGAGTGAAGGTTTTTCTATCAAAATCATACCCTGAATTGAAGGTGACTTTGGTCTTTTTTGTAAGACTCAAGTCACCAGAAAAATTGAACGACTGACGAATCTGAGCATCCTGAAAACCACGTCTTGTTTGTGAGACCGTGTAGCCCATTCGAAGGCTCCAAGGGATCTCAAAATCGACGTACTGGTTGGGGTTTTGCTGCACGAATTCCAGTTCTGCTTGCTCGATATCACTTAGGTTCTCTGCACCAAACCCATTGTCAAAACTTTGCTGTCCTCGATCTAATCCCTGCTGAGGCGTACGATCTACATTAAGTCCATTTGACCTTTGCTGGTCTTTTGATTTCTTGGGGCGAAGGTTTAGGTTCATAGAAGTACTGAAGCGACTGACCTGGCCAAGGCCCAAACCATCTTGAATAGAAAATCGATTTACTCTTTGCTGCGTCACAACTCTGTTACCAGTCGTACTCGTAGACTCACTGAGTAAGTCATATTGGTAAGGGTCTATCGAACCGCTGAAGTTGAGGCTTAGCTTATTATCAAAAAAGCTGGTTCGGGTCGAGAAGCTTATGTCAGCGAGCTGAAAAGAGTCAGCGGCAAAGTTGTATCCAGTACTGAATGATAAGTTATCAAATATTTTTATTTTTTTGAAGCCCTCACCGGTACTATCCGCTTTGTCTCTGACTTTTAATTCAAGGTTGTTTTGAAGACTAAAACCAAGTGATCTATTTTCCTGGCCAGTAGGAGAACCATAGATGAAGTTTTGATATTTGGAGACTCGAGTACTATCGCCGTCAGCGCTTGACTGTACGTATGAATAGACACCTTGCTCTACGCCGCCAAAATCAGGGCTGTAAGAGAACGAGAGAGAAGGTGTCATGACATGTCTAATCGCCTGGACCCGCTCGGCAATTTTGCCCTTGAAGAAGTAGGTACCGTAAACGATCGTGTTGACCGATGCGCCAGATGACCAGCTACCTGCTCTACTGAATCCATTGATAGTATCAATTTGGACTGCCTCCTGCTCGGGGTTCCACGAAAAATCTAGCTCCTCCATGTACCACACTTCCTGGTAGTTGAAGCTTGGGTTCAAAGAAAAATGCTTTAAAAATGGAATTGATGTACTAACTGGAATCTGATGACGACCACCTGCTCTGCCCTGTCTTAGTACGATATCAAAATCTTGCCAAAAGTCGACGGTATCGTTATTTACATTGCCCTCACCTACATAGTCAAAGGGTAGATTTACACGAGATGAACCGTTACTTAATTCATTTTTTGCTACAAAGTTGTGACTGAAGTTGAGTTTGGCCAAAGGGTTATTAGCGTTTTTAAATAGACTTTTCAATGGAAATTGTCTGGCTGTATTCAAGGTAAGCTCTGGTGCACTTAAGGTGGCGATACCTGTTTGTAGGTTCTGATTTTGGCGAGCATTCAAGGTCATATTAAAAGGCGTTCCTTGAAATCGCTTGGAATAGGTCACATTGGACGAAAACTGGCTATTGATTGATCGATTAAAATCTT
The DNA here is from genome assembly GCA_047627515.1 of Cyclobacteriaceae bacterium. Lineage (GTDB taxonomy): Bacteria > Bacteroidota > Bacteroidia > Cytophagales > Cyclobacteriaceae > JAYPLE01. Next base: position 13,008 of record JBLHTU010000079.1, read on the forward strand.
GCGAAGCGAGATTTGTATTTCTATTGAAACCATTAGTACCTAAGGAAACCGAAGCACTAAAGCTCGAAGTTCCTCGTGAGTCTTGGCGATGATTCCACCTCAACCAAAAGTCCTGACTTGATTCAAGACTTTCTAGTTCACCAAATGTATTTTGATTGAAAGAGACATTCCATGCCCCGGAGTATTTGTACCGCTTTCTATAATTGGTCGTAAGGTTTGCAGCGATTGATCCTGTAGTGTATATATCGCCGGTAAGGCGCATATCGATGTATTCATTGATGGCCCAGTAGTAGCCCGCCTCTCTTAGAAAAAAGCCCCGTAATCGCTCCTCACCGTACGTTGGAAAAATTATGCCTGATACGCGTTGCTTTGGTTGTGGAAACATGCCAAACGGAAACCATAAAGGTGTAGGCACTTTGCCAAATCGCAGATTGAAAGGACCTGATACAATTTTATTTCCGGGAATGACTTTTAGTTTTTCCGATTCGATAAAAAAGTGCGGTTCTGCCAGATCACAAGTAGTATACCTAGCGCTTCTGATGAACATTTCGTCTTTTTCATTTTTCCGAACATTATCACCGTGCATAAATGCCCCCTCTTGCTCGGTCACGACACCTCGTATCTGCGCGCGCTTCGTTTCAAAATTGTAGACAATATTATCCGTTTCATAGACGGACGCCCCTTCACTAAAAATAGGTCGCCCTTTTTTCCGACCAGTGCTATCTCTTATGAATGCAGAATTGATGGTTTTACTGTACATGTTTACATCAGTGCGAGCTGCTGACAGCGTAATGGTGCCGTAATCGATGTAGGTGTCACCATACAGCTTTAGGCTTTGGTCTTTAAGATCAAAGAAAATGGAGTCCTTGGCTCGGTAGTTTATCGTAGTTTCGATGTCTCTCGCAGCCCTTTGTGTTGATCTGGAGGTGTCGGAGGAGGCTGCAAGCAAGACATTGGCGGGTGTATTAAGTGTATCTTTTGGGTTAAAGTAACTAACAGTATCAGTACTTGATCTTCCCAATCGAGCATTATCCGCTTTTATCGTTTTAAAGTCAGGGGTATTACTGATAGGCAAAGTGTCGCTTACCAGTACAGGAGGTTGTATCTTGACAGACAAACTGTCTGTTGATTGACCGAAAGACGGGTAAGTCTGTAACCACAATAGGCTACACACGATAAAGATGTAATAAGCGTTACTCTTCAACCCAACGACCGGTTTTATTATTCAATGAAAAATCTGCAATTTTGCGTAAAAGTATTGCTTTTGGTATTTACAATAACCTTCGAAGTGTGAGAAATATTGCAATGTTGGCGGGAATAACGCTAGCCATGGTTCTTGGCTCTTTTCATCCCGTAGGAGTACGTGATTATCGAGTCCGAAAAATCGTGATTGATCCGGGTCACGGAGGGAAAGATCCTGGAACCCATGGAGCGGTTTCAAAGGAAAAAGAAGTGGCACTCGCTATTTCGCTGCAAGTCAAGCGAATCATCGAGGATAATTTTAAAGATGTTGAGGTAATCCTTACTCGTAAGACGGATAGTTTTCCTACGCTTAATGATCGGGCGCAGATGGCCAATCAGATTGGTGCGGATTTGTTCGTGTCTATTCATGCTAATTGGGTTTCAAATCCAAAAGTCTATGGTACAGAGACTTATGTGATGGGCGCACACAAAAGTGAGGATAATTTCAAGGTAGCTCAACGAGAAAATGAGGTGATTCTTTTAGAAGAGAATGGAGTTACGGCTTACGATGGTTTTGATCCAAAATCTCCCGAGTCGTACATTTTATTTTCTCTGTCGCAAAGCGCTCACCAAGAAAATTCATTGAATCTCGCTCGTCGGATTGAATCACAATTCAAAAATCGAGTTGGTAGGAGAAGTAGAGGGGTGAAATCTGCCGGGTTTTGGGTGCTGTACAAGACCTATATGCCAAGTGTACTAGTGGAAGTTGGTTACCTTAGCAACGAGAAAGAAGAGCGTGAGCTGAATGATAAGTTGAACCAGGTATATATCGCATCTGGTATCTATAGAGCGTTACGGGAATACAAGCAAGAGGTAGAAGCACAATATTAAAAAATCATAAAGTGTCTAAAGAATTCAAAATTGGTCTGATCGCAGTAGCATCTGCTCTGATATTTTATTATGGCTTCAATTTCCTAAAAGGGATTGATTTTTTTTCTAAGACCTCTGGCTATTATGTGATCTACAAGAATGTAGATGGATTATCAAAGTCTAATCCTGTGATCATCAACGGCTTGGCTGTAGGGAAAATCAGTAAAATCAAGTTACTGCAGGAATCGCAGCAAATCTTAGTTGAATTGAATATCGAAGAAGATATTATCCTAGGTGACTCCACCATTGCGGAGCTAGCAGACACAGATCTGCTAGGTTCCAAAGCTGTCATTTTGCGGGTCGGTCCATTGACGAATCCTCGACAGCCGGGGGACACTTTGATTGCCTACATCGATCCAGGGCTAGCAGCATATCTCGACGATGTGCAGCCCATCGCGGACAACATCAACATTGCAATCCTCAGAATCAGTCAGATCCTTCAAGGGATGGAAGGCGTAGGTGCAGACTTCAAAAGCACAGTTAAGAACACAAATGAGCTGATTATTAGGGTTAACTCTTTGCTCGAGCAAAATGAAAGTGACCTTGAAAAAGCGGTAAACACCACCAATGATCTCCTCAAGAACATAGGTGCTAAGGTAGATCAATTGGACCCTATTC
>JBLHTU010000080.1:0-15413 GCA_047627515.1 Cyclobacteriaceae bacterium
CATTAAGGGAATAACACAAAATATTATAACGAAATGACCATTAACACATTACTCGCAGTACTTGCCTTCTCCGTACTTCAGCCTTCTGATAGTACCCAATCGATGCAGTGGCTACAAGCCAGCTGGGAAAAAGCACAAAAAATTGAGAACTTTAATTTTGACTACCAAGAAAAAGTATACTTGGTATCATCGAATGGTTCTAAGATCACTCAGCTACTGAAGCACAAAGTCACTGACGGGTCGCTATCGTCGCCACTAAAGCAGAGGCTACGAATGGCTGATTATATGTTTTCTTACCACGGTCATGATTTTTATTTTCTAAATAATAAGTCGTCTACTACATCTCCTTCTTCAGAAACATACCCGTATAGCTCTGCGGAATAGTGATGATTTTTTCCGGGGAACCTTCTGCGATGATTTGTCCTCCTTTATCTCCCCCCTCTGGGCCGATATCAATCACATGATCGGCAACTTTTATGACATCTAGATTGTGCTCTACGATCAAAACTGAATTGCCCTTATCAACCAGCTTGTGCAGCACATCCAGCAGATGGCTTATGTCTTGAAAATGCAGGCCGGTGGTCGGCTCATCTAGTATATAGAATGTATTTCCAGTATCTCTTTTTGACAACTCGGAGGCAAGCTTGACTCGTTGTGCTTCTCCACCTGAAAGCGTAGTTGCGTGTTGTCCGAGTGAGACATATCCTAACCCCACTTCATTTAATGTTTGAATCTTCCGAAGAATTTTAGGTTGATTTTCAAAAAAATCTACGGCTTGCTCTACAGTCAGGTCAAGCACATCAGAAATAGACTTCCCTTTGAAACGAACCTCTAGCGTCTCCCGATTGTAACGCTTGCCTTTACACGTTTCGCATGGTACAAGTACATCTGGCAAAAAGTCCATTTCAATCAATCGCATACCCCCCCCTTGACATGTCTCGCATCGACCTCCTTTGACATTAAATGAGAACCTACCTGGCTTGTAACCTCTAATCTTTGATTCAGGCAAAGAGGAAAAAAGAGACCTAATATCTGAAAAGACTCCTGTGTAGGTAGCTGGATTTGAACGAGGTGTCCGTCCGATAGGACTTTGATCCACCTCAATAACCTTATCCAATAACTCAATGCCTTGAATGGATTTGTACGGAAGAGGCTCCTGCCTACTTTTGTAAAAAAACTTTCGTAAAATCGGATAAAGCGTTTCATGAATCAGCGAAGATTTTCCCGAGCCAGAAACACCTGTTACACAAATCATTTTGCCCAAAGGCAACGCCAATGTTACATTCTTCAGGTTATGCCCTGTGGCACCCTTCAACACAAGCTGCTCACCTGAACCGCTTCTTCTTTCCTTTGGAATTGCTATTTTTAGTTTGCCGTTGAGGTAATCTGCTGTTTTAGTTGGCAACTTGACAAATTCTTTGGGATGGGCTGCCGCGACGATCTGACCTCCATGGCGCCCTGCACCAGGGCCTATGTCTATGACAAAATCAGACGCCAGCATCATGTCCTTATCATGCTCTACAACCAAAACGGAATTGCCAAGATCACGCAAATCCTTGAGTGCTTGAATCAGCTTGACGTTATCCCTCTGATGTAAACCAATGCTAGGTTCATCCAAAATATAAAGCACATTTACCAGCTGTGTACCAATCTGTGTAGCCAACCTTATACGTTGAGCTTCTCCTCCAGAGAGTGTCCTCAATGGACGATCGAGACTTAGATACGTAAGGCCGACATCTAGCAAAAAACCAATTCTCTTCCTGATCTCTTTGAGGATCTCAGCAGCAATGATATTTTGTCGATCATTGAGCCTAGTCTCAATATTTGCAAACCAGTAACCCAGTTGTTCAATGTTGTACCCTGACAATTCACCAATGTCTTTATGATCAATCTTGAAGTGCAAAGATTCCTTTTTCAGTCGCTTGCCCTGGCAGGTAGAGCATACCTGTGACTCCATAAATTCCTCTACCCATTCCTGCGTCTTATCTGTACCCGTCTCTTTTTGCTTTATCAGAAAAGTGACAATCCCCTCAAACTTCGTCTCCCAATCCGTCCCAGGGTACTTGACAGACTCGATAGCTACAGGCACACTATCTCCATACAAAATGATGTCTATAACCTCTTCTGGGATTTTTTTAATTGGCGTCGAAAGGTTCACCTTATTTCTTTTCAGAATGGCTTCCACCTTCTTGAAGATCCAAATATCTCTGTACTCCCCTAGCGGAACGATCCCTCCTCTGCTGATACTCAGATCAACATTCGGTATGATCGATTCTTTTGATATTTGCTCAACAACCCCGAGGCCATTACATTCCTGACAAGCCCCGTAAGGCGAGTTGAATGAGAAAGAGTTTGGGGCAGGATCATCATATGCTATCCCTGATTCGGGATCCATTAGGTTTTTGGAAAAATAATCCAACGTGTCATCTGCCTTCAGAAGCATGATCACTCCGTTACCTTGCTTAAGAGCTGTCTGCACGCTATCTCTGATGCGTTTTGCTTGATCTTTTTTGACAACGACTCTGTCAATCACGATCTCAATATCGTGCGTCTTGTATCGATCGACTTGCATTTTGGCCTCCAGCTCAACTAATTCACCATCAACCCTCACACGCGCATAGCCCATCTTCCTGATTTGCTGAAAAAGCTCGCGGTAATGTCCTTTACGACCCTTGACTACTGGAGATAATATGGTCAGTGGTTGCCCGTCATAGTAACTAAAAATTTGATCGAAGATCTGATCTTCAGATTGCTTCACCATCGGATTGCCTGTAATATAGGAGTAGGCTATCCCGGCTCTTGCAAATAGTAGTCTTAAAAAATCATAGATCTCTGTGACCGTACCGACAGTAGATCTAGGATTCTTTGAGGTAGTCTTCTGCTCAATCGCTATCACAGGAGACAACCCATTGATCTTGTCAACATCCGGCCGTTCCATATCTCCTATAAAGGATCGCGCATAGGCCGAGAAGCTTTCCATGTAGCGTCGCTGCCCCTCGGCATATAAGGTATCGAATGCCAACGAGGACTTCCCACTTCCACTGATTCCAGTAATGACAACCAGCTCATTTCTAGGAATCTCTAGACTTACGTTCTTGAGATTGTGCTCACGCGCGCCGATGATCTCTATGACGTCTTTCTTTTGACTTATGGCTTTTTCCGATTGAGGTTCAGCTGCAACAGTAGGCATTGATATGGTTAGAAATATTGTTAGAAATTGGGTGATAGCATGTACTGACTGTAAAAGTCATCTACTGCGTTGACGGCCTCTTCAGCCGTGTCTACTACTGTAATCAGCTCAAGGTCTTTTTCATTGATATTATGCTCTTGCGCTAGGACCACATCTTTGATCCAGTCCAATAAACCGGACCAGAATGATTGGCCAACCAATACGATCGGAAAACGTCCGATCTTCTCTGTCTGGATCAGTGTAATCGCTTCGAAAAACTCATCTAGTGTGCCAAAGCCTCCTGGCATTACAATGAAGCCCTGCGAGTACCGGACAAACATGACCTTGCGAACAAAGAAATAATCAAAGTCAATAGACTTATCCCGATCGACATACTCATTGCCTGACTGCTCAAAAGGCAGGTCAATATTAAGGCCCACAGACTTACCCCCTTTGAGCCTAGCGCCTCTGTTTCCCGCTTCCATGATTCCAGGCCCACCTCCAGTAATGACACCATAGCCTCTTTCAACCAACAACTCTCCGATCTCCTGCGCGATCTTGTAGTACTTACTAAATTGAGGTGTCCGGGCGGAGCCAAACACACTAACACAAGGTCCTATTTTTGCTAAGGTTTCAAAACCATTGACAAACTCCCCCATGATTTTAAAGATCGACCATGAGTCAGAACTTTTGATTTCACTCCAGTCCTTATCGACAAAGGCTTTCATTATAAGATCATTTTTTTTCTCTTCAGTCATATGCAGTTTTTCAGGTCTGGATTAACGTGCGCTAAGATAGGAGGTTTTGTAAAGCAGGTTTTAATTCGTCATAGGTAAATACAAATCCTGCCTCTACCACTTTCTTAGAAGACACTCGATTACCTCCTAATACGATCTGAGACATCTCGCCCATCATTGCTTTCATCACAAAGCCAGGCACAGGAGGAAGAAACAATGGCTTTTTAAGTACTGATGCCGTTTGCTTTGTGAATTCTCTATTCGTAGCAGGCTGAGGAGCTACTGCATTATATGCTCCGAGCAACTTATGCTCAATCGCAAAACAAAACATGGACGCCAAATCGTGTATATGAATCCAGCTCATGTATTGCTGTCCATTGCCTAGTGCTGCACCTGCACCTAGCTTTATCGGTAATGCCAGTTTGGGCAACGCACCATCTTTATCACTCAGAACTATCCCAATTCTAATAGTTGAAACGGCTATTTGCTCGAGTTTATTTGTTTCAGATTCCCAGTCGATGACCACTTTCGCAAGAAAATCTGAGCCTGATTTTGCCTCTTCATCTACCCAAACAGCGCCTGTATCCCATCCATAATAACCCACTGCAGAAGCGGAGACGAAGGTCTTTACTTGAGGCCCATCAGACTTTATTTTTTCTACTAGCAATCTTGTAGACTTAATGCGGCTATCATAAATAGATTTTTTCCTTGCCGCTGTCCATCTCCCGCCTGCCACACTTTCACCAGCAAGGTGGACTACATGGTCTACCTGCAAAGCCCGTGGATCGATGTAACCAGCATCGATGTCCCATTTATACGCTGGAAATTTCTTATTCAGTTTTTCAGTTCTACTTAGATGTACGATTGAGTACCCCTTTTCCGCCAAAAGCTCGCTGAGATACATTCCAACTAGCCCTGTCCCTCCTGTTATTAATACCTTTGTGTCCATATTTGGGGTTTCATACATAACTACGTCCTATGAGAAATGGCTTAATCTTTTTACTCTTTTTCACCCTTGGTCATTCGCTTGCAGGACAAAACACAATCGAAGGGGTAAAGTCGGCCTCTGTGCTAATAGATGGGCAAACATTTAAAGGCTATACATCGCAATTTGCTTTTTCTTCTGATCAAGTCAGCAAAGGATTCTGGAAATACAGCAAATCGTTCGCCAGTCTTGAAAATTTTCGGGCTTATTATAAAATTAGCGTCACCCCAGACACAGGCCAAGATGGCCTTACATTTGCACTGTATGCAAAAACAATAGAGCAAGGAACCACTTGTTCTTTCCAAATAGCTTTATCCACAGAGGGACTGCCAGCCGAAGAACTAGAGAACTACTTATCGCAAACCAAACTAATTTTGCTTGAGTTCAAAACAGATTTCTATGTGAGCTCCTATCAAGCCAGAATCAATGAGCTGTCAAAGCAAGCAAAGAAACTCAGCAAAGTGCATCAAAAAGCACTCAAAAGAGGAGCTATCTACTTAAAGGAAAATGAGAACCGCCTCAGTAAATTGCAAAAAATAGAGCAAGAAATAGGGCGGAATCGTGTTTTACAGTTACAGGCACTGGCTTCACTACAAAAAGCAAAAGATTGATCCTAGTATAGCATCAGCCTTCCAGCTACATCCCCACTTAGAAATTCTAGAAAGTAAAGCTGTACCTTAATGTGAATCGACGGCCTGGGCTAAGGAATGAAAATACGTTCTCTTCCTCAAGAACATATTTTGCACCATCCCATGACCGGTATCGGCTTTCTTGATCATCGTTAAGTATGTTATTGACGCCTAATCCAATCGAATGCTTTTCTTCCTCTCCTAATTTCTTATTTAGGTTAAAATTCAAACTGTTGAAAGGCATTTCAAACACATCAGGAGCAGCGCCTACTCCCACCACTTGCAATCGTCTCCCCTGCACGTTGTAAAACAAACCACCTTGCAACCCTAGTTCGTAATTGTCATAATTGATTCCTGTATTAAGCATGAAAGGAGATTGCCCTTGAAGTTGTCTATACTGATCAATATTCTCGGTTTCACGAGCGTTGTCCACACGCGAATCAAATTCTCCGCCGGGTGTCAAGTCCATCTGCTGTCTCGACTGCAAAATCGTTGCATTCAGGTTGAATGAAAAGTTCTGCAAAGCTGGACTGAGAAATCCAAGGTTCTTTCTCATCTCCAGTTCGGTACCGTAGACGATTGCCTCGCCAACGTTCCGAGGTGTAAGATCTTCAGGTGCAGCATCGCTGAAAGCCACTATCTCTATTGGGTTATTGAATGTCTTGAAAAATCCACTGATAGCAAACATCTGACCTTGTTGCTGAAACAGCTCCCAGCGAAAATCGAAATTATTGATATCTGTTTCTTGCAGGTCTATGTTTCCAATAAATGTACGGCCTGATACAGGATCAAAAATCTGGGCCAATGAAATCTCTTTGAATGAAGGACGAGCAATGGTACGAGAATAAGAAAATCTCAAATTGCTCTGATCTGATAACTCATAGATCAAATTCATAGAAGGGAAGAAATCTAAAAGATCTAATATCTCTACATCATCGAAAAACCGACCTCCTACTGTATCACCGCCAGCATACTGCTGATCCTGTCCAGTATACCATTGGTTATACTGCTCCATTCTCAGGCCTAGGACTGTTCTCAGTCTATTCGAAATTCTAAACTCGTTCGACGCATAGGCGGCTACGTTTTGCTGCTGTGACTGGAAGAAATTAGAGGCATCGGTCGTGTTACTAATGTAACCTTGTGCATGTACTTGATCCGCTTGCGTGATTTCTTCTACATCTCCTTGATACCGAAGGTATCGATAGATTGGGATCCCGTACTCTCGGTCTTTATAGGTATAGTATCCACCAAACTTAAACTTAGCCTCGTCTCCAAGCAACTCATATTTTTTTGTGAAATCTAGTCGGCCTACATAGTTAGTTTCATCCAGATTTCTCCAGATACGTGTAGGGTCTCCTGTCTCACTAGACTCGATCGCAGGTCTGCCTCCATCCGTTCTGAAAGGCGTTACACGGATATCCTTATCTTCTATTTTAGAAATCGTAGGTGCAAATTTCCATTCTATATCAAATGACGCATCCTTCTTCGAGTGCTTACCCGCAATTAAGAAATTGGTAATCGCTCGTTGACTGTATTCTAAATTTTCTTTTTGCAATTCATTGGACTGATTGATGAACTCTTTCTGTTGAAAGTACCCTGTTCTGGTTTCCCCATTTTGCAAATGCATGAAGTTCAAGTTGATTTTGGATCGCTCGGTTTTAATTGCGGTTCCAATCAATGCGCTCAGCAAAACATTATTTGTACCCAAATCCCCTATTTGCTGTCTATTTTCTCTCAGCCCATTTTCACTCTGATCTTCCGTTTTGAAGAATTCGCCATTTACAAACCCTTCGTAGAACTCAGTTGTATTCCTGTACGAAAGGGCCGTATTATAACCGATCGAGAGCCGATCAAAATTGATCTGATCTCCTCCTGATAGTCCAAAGCTGCCGTTGATCGGCGAAGTAGTTCGCTCCGTTGCCAGAGTAGATGTAAACTGATCCGTCGCCGCTTGAGCAGCGGGTATGTTTGTGCCAATCGCGGAAGGGGGATCTACTTGAGGGTCATCACGCAAACCATTGTCAAAGCCAAGCCAATCGGTTGAACTACCCTTATGTGTGAGGTAGTTGCTATTCAGGTGCATCGACGGATTATAGGCTGTACTTAATGAGATCGCCCATGTGCGCTCCTCCGGAAAATCTTTCGTTACAATATTGACCATGCCTCCTGTAAAATCAGCTGGAATATCCGCTGTAGAGGATTTTACTACCAGAATATTATCGATCAAATTTGTAGGGAAAATATCCATTTGTACGGTGTTTCTATCCGGGTCCAAACCTGGGATATCTACACCATTAAGTACAGACTTTGTGTAGCGATCGCCCAGCCCTCGTACGAATACATATTTACCTCCTTGGACAGATACACCAGGGACTCGCTGTACTGCCGCCGCGACATTGTTATCACCAATTTTTTTAAAGTTTTGCGATGAAATTCCATCCAGTAAATTGGCTGACTTCTTTTGCACGTTAAGGATGGCCGCTTCCGTGTTATTGATCTGTGCGGCAGTGACTACCACAGCTTCCATCATTTGTGTCTCCTCTTCTAGACTTGCATTTAGGATCGTGACTTCGTCCGAATTGATCACGACATCCGTTACCTCAATCGTATTATACCCAATAAATGATACTTGAATAATGTAAGTACCTGGATCAAGTTTTAATACATAATCCCCTTCAAAGTCAGTGACGTTACCGTTGGTTGTCCCCTTGACTTGTACGGTCGAAAACGGCAAGCCTTCTTGCAAAGCGGCATCCTTAATCGTACCTCGAAGTGTCCCTTGCTGGGCAGAAGCTAAGAAAAAAGAAACGACTAAGGAAAGGGTTAATATTTGCCTAAATGCCATCATTCTGAAATTGGGTATCTGTTGCTTAAATAAGAAAATTGCTCGCGGGATAAATCCAGCGAGCAATTAGTATGAATCAATATGAAGAAAAGTTTTCTCAAAAATCTAGTTGACCTTGACCTGCAGCAAGCGTCCATGAGAGTACAGCTGTATTTGCACCTACTGTCTGACTGCCCTCTGTTACAACAGAGCCAAAGTCTGCGATTCCATCTTTTAACATTTCTGAAAGTTCTGTTGCGTCTGGAGCCAAGACTACTTCCAAACCTGAGAAAGTCAAGTCTGAGAGAAATGTGGTGAAGTTGCCATCAACATCTTTTTCCAATGACAGATCTCCTTCTCCATCAGCAATTTTTTCGAATCCAAAGAAGTACACATTAGATGTAGTCCCTATTGCGCCGTCCCTGTATTGTCCAAGTTCGTCATCAGTACCTTTGATCGTTGCATTAGTAATTGTAAAGCCAGCCACAAGTGTCCCTTCCGGACCATCAATTTCTAAACAGTGATCCGTACCGCTAAATGCGATGACCACAGCATTGTCAATCGTTCCAGAATATGATTGATCGATATCGATCGCATCATCGTCGGCCGCCCAGATCACAACATTTGAGATATTGACAGAGCCACCGAACATTTCAATACCATCATCCTTGTTGGCTACTACTTCTATATGATTTACAGTCGTTCCTGACCCGACACCACCAAAAGTGATCCCGTTGATCTCATTGCCTTCACCAATCAAAGTACCACCGTGTCTGACAGAGATATATTGAATCGTACCTGAATTGTCATCCGATACAGTCCCGCCATATAGGCCATATGTAAAATCCGCTGGAATGCCTTCGATTTGCTCACTTTCAGCATCGGCAGAAATAGGAGCATATCCTAGGATGATCAAACCACCCCATGTATCATTAACCGTCTCATCAAGGCCAGTTCCAAATGACTGAAAGGTACCCGGCTCGGTATCATCAAGTACCGAAGTCATGATGATAGGTTCAGCAGCAGTTCCCATCGCCATCAGTTTTCCGCCTCTTGCCACGATCAATGCAGAAGCAGCAGCTCCTGCCCCTGTACGCCCTTTGATCACTGTTCCAGCGTCTATTGTTAATGTAGCTCCTGAGTCAACGACTACTCTTCCCGCTAATTCGTATATTTTATCTTTGGTCCATGTTGTAGTCGCAACAAATCCACTTACGACAACTACTTCGATCGGAGGCTCAACTGTGACATTCACTACTGCGGTAGCTTCGTCAAATTCTCCTTCTGAGTCAGTTACAACAGCAGTTACTGAACCGGCACCTGCTGTTGTGCCTGCTGTAAATGAAACAGTAATAGATCCCGATGTAGCACCTACTACTCCATCAGTAGTAATGCTTGCCGTGCCGTTTTCTTGCGACACTGTCGCAGACGCAAAACCGGCGGCCGTCGTGTAGGTGAATGTTATGTCTGCGGTAGTACCAGCCTGTATAGACTGAGTGGTGGGACTGATCACAGACGGTGCTGCGAACGTCTCTTCCTCATCGCCACATCCCACAAGGAATGCCGCCGCGATGAATGTAAAAAGAGCTAAATAGTTTTTCATGTTTGTTAGTCAGTTTGTTAGAATAAATTCTAACGCAAAGGTGACTAACGCATATTAACTCGATTCGGAATCTAGATTATGATACCATTAAACTACGATCGCAATGGTTAATCCAGTGTTAAGACAAGTACCTCTAGCATTAACCTGTGTTACGCAGGTGTTATCTCAGTTTTACTTTGCTATCTGTACCTTATTGAGGAGGCTACGGATAATCTGGTGCGTGCTTACTCCATCGGCCTCTGCTTCATAATTAAGCAAGATTCTGTGATTTAAGACATCATCAGCTACTGCTTTGATATCTTCTGGTAAGACATAATCTCTTTGGTCAAAAAATGCGACCGCTTTTGAAGCAAGGTTTAAGTTAATTGAGGCTCTTGGAGATGCCCCAAACTGAATATAATGCGCTTCATCGTCTAGCTTATAGTCTTGTGGATTACGTGTAGCGTAGACAAGCTCTACGATGTACCGCTCTAGTGACTCCGAAATCTGTACTTGATTCACCTCATCTCTGATGGAGAAAATATCTTCTTTCGTCAGAATGGTGTTCACCTTACTGCTGAATGACATATTGGCCATACGCCGCATTACTTCCAATTCTTCTTCTTTTGTAGGGTAGTCGACATGCACTTTCAACATAAATCTATCTACCTGAGCCTCCGGTAGCGGATACGTTCCCTCTTGATCAACAGGGTTTTGTGTTGCCATCACCAAAAAAGGTCGATCCAAACTAAATGTCGTTTCTCCGATAGTTACTTGCTTTTCCTGCATTGATTCCAGCAATGCTGACTGAACTTTGGCAGGTGATCGATTTACCTCATCGGCAAGGATCATATTGGCAAATATTGGCCCCTTCTTCACTTCGAAGTTTCCCTGCTGCTGATTGTAGATCATCGTACCTATCAAATCCGCCGGCAGTAAGTCTGGCGTAAACTGTATCCTTCTGAAATCCAGATGTAAGACATCTGCAAGCGTATTGACAGTCAAGGTTTTCGCCAAACCAGGCACACCTTCAAGTAGAATATGACCATTGGTAAATAACCCAATCATCAATCGATTCACCATGTGCTGTTGGCCAACGACCACTTTGCCTACTTCCGTAACGACTTGCTTAATTTTTTCTTGATGCTCTTTTCTTAGGTCTTCGTTGATCACAGTTTGATTTGGTGTCGACTCCATCTGTATAATTATTTACTCTTTTGTTCTGATGCGCAAAAATAGGTTTCTTGCTTCAAACATAAAATGCAATTACAAAGACGGTATCAAAATCAATTTGTTTTTGTTTTTAACCCTCTTTCACAAATAAACTATTTGCAAGGTCTTTTCCGCCAATATTATGCAGATGATACGTCTGACCTACACAGATGGAATTGCTTTTGAGCATGCTGTAACAAGACGAGTAAGCGCACAATTGTCTGATAAAATGAGCGCACTTAGCTCGCTGACTGCCCTTGCTCGAGAAAGTCAGTAACGAATTGCATTAATAAAAACATTTCGATGCTGATTTGGTCACATCGTTCTTGGTACATTTCTGTCTCCTTACTCGAGCCGTCATAGGCTTTAGGGTCAAGGTAATTAAGCGAAAACCTATCCAGCGCTCCCAGAATTACCGGGCACTTCTCCTCTGCATCATTGCAGGTAAGAAAGGCGAAGAAGTCATTTTGTGGATTCGAAGGATCATCATATGTTTTTGAAAATGACCGGATTACCTTCCCTTCACCCGTTTGTATCTGATAGACCGGATTGTCTGCGCCTTCACGACTTATCAAACAACCTGCGGCTGCTAGTGCTGAAACAGCAGAAGGATAAAAAGCTGTCGATTCAGTCCCTCCACTGTAGCATTGTATCGCTAAGCCATAGTGCCAAGCAGCAATTTGAGCCCATATCTGAGACAGATGACTTCGCCTTGAATTATGCGTACAAATAAAAACAAGCTCTGTTTGGCCTCTCTTCTGTAACTCCCGGCTGATGACAATAGCGTAATTTTCTATTTGCTTAGTTCGCCGAGGGTCAACTTCCTTTGTCCGTCTGATTGCAGCATTGATCGATTCGTCAAGTTTAGGTAGAAACATCTAGCTAGCAGCAGCCAGAACCCGGCGCGCAATTATTTTCAGTATTGGAAGACTCGATTTCATCCACTTTTTGACCCCCTGGCTTTTCCGCATATACGGTAACAGAAAAAATTCCCGTGCTTCCTGACTTGTAGCTTTCTAGTGCTGTGGGATCTAGGTACTTTGATAAAATGTCATCTGGGATTTCAATTACTTTCTCTTTTTGCAAAGTCATTTGTTCAAATCCGGATTCCTCGATCATAGCCAAATACGTGTCTTTCTGAATAGCACCGGCCACGCAGCCAGCATACATCTCGGCTTCCGATCTCAACTGCTCTGGCAATTCCCCAATCAACACAATATCCGAAATGCTAAAGTGCCCTCCTGGTCGTAGTACGCGGAAAATTTCATTGATAACTTTTAGCTTATTGGGCACTAGGTTGAGCACGCAGTTACTGACCGCTACATCTATAGAATTAGTCGTAACCGGCATATCGTCAATATCACCGAACCTAAACTCAACATTATTGAACCTTAATTTTTCTGCATTAAGCCTGGCTTTTTCAACCATCGCCGCGGTAAAATCTATACCGATCACCTTGCCCGAATCTCCTGCTTCATGCCTTGCGATAAAACAATCATTTCCAGCTCCCGATCCAAGATCAAGTACGACATCTCCTTTATTTATTTTCGCATAGGCGGTAGGTAGGCCGCACCCCAAGGCTAGGTCTGCATCTGCATTGTATCCATCTAATTCAGTATAATCATCGGTCATGATGTTGTATACCTCTTTCGATGACTCGGTGGCTCCACAGCAAGAAGACCTATTCGATCGCTCATTGCTTGTGGCAATTTCGCTGTACTTCTGTCGAACAATTTCTTTTAATTCTAATTCGGTGCTCATAACAATTTTTGTTTAAATGCCATCTCCTATCAGCAGCAATCACCTGCCGCTTTGTACTGATTAAATATGCTGTTGAATGATCCCTGCACTGTATTCCAGCGGTCTGCGTCAATGCAATAGCACATCGAAACACCCTCTACTGACCCTTTGATCAGCCCTAATGCCTTTAGTTCTTTGAGGTGCTGAGAAATAGTCGGCTGGGCCAAGCCGAGCTCTTGCACCAAATCACTATTAATACATTGATTCGTCTTGACCAAATATTGGATTATGGCAATTCGTGCCGGATGAGCAAGTGCTTTGGCCATCGTAGCCAGCTCATTTTGCTCTGTTGTAAATAAATTAGTCTTGGTTACTCCCATAGCTATATCGCAATATTACGATGTATTGATTAAAAAAGTTGCGATTCACGACTTTTTTTTTCTCCCAATCTCCTGAATGGTGATCGAGGTACCGAGAAATCAATTCACGAGATAATCGCCTTAAAGCATTGTGACAGGTTCCTGATAGGATGTGACTTTAGTTGTTAATTGCTTAATCTGCTTAAATCCGCCATTTACATTAACAATGTTGTAAAACCCCGCTGCTATTAAAATCGATGAGGCGATCAGCGACCGATACCCTCCGAAGCAGTGCACAAAGTATTTGTTCCTGGAATTAAGCTTTTTCACCTCCCGTTCAAAAAAGTCTAAGGGGATATTGATGGCCCCTTCTAAATGCTGAGAATCGAATTCGCTTACTTTTCGTACGTCCATCACTTGCCACTCTTCCTCCTGCATACCTAATAAGAACTGTTCTACATTGCAGGAAATCAGTCTATCAGTAGATTCGCCAGCTTGAATCCAATTTTCAATCCCTCCAGCTAAATAGCCTAAGGCATGGTCGTACCCGACTCTAACCAGTCTTGTCACCACATTTTCTTCCTGTCCAGGGTCCGCCAGAAAAACGATAGGCTGGTCTAGGTCTTTAATTAATGCGCCCACCCATGGCGCAAAATTATCTTCTATGCCTATCCAAAGTGAACCCGGCACAAACGATTTGATGAATTCTACGCTATTTCTAGTATCAAGTATTAATGCGCCATTTTCACCGACAAGGCTTTTGAACGATTTAACATCAAGTGCTACGATCCCTCGTGATAACACATCTTCAATAGGCTCATAGCCAGATTTATTGATCACAGCATTCTTTGGGAAATACTGCGGTGGGGCTACCAACCCAGCAGTCACTTCTCGAATAAACGCACCACGCGTCATGTCTTTCTGCAAAGCATAATTAAATAGCTTTTGGTTACCCAAAGTATCAGACGTTTCGGTGCTCATATTTTTACCACAAGCAGAGCCAGCTCCATGTCCAGGATAGACAATGACATCATCCGGGAGTGGCATAATTTTGTTTCGAAGCGAGTCAAACAAAAAACTAGCTAGGTCTTCTCTACTTACATCCGACTTGACTGCGAGATCGGGTCTCCCTACGTCACCAATGAACAGCGTATCTCCACTAAACAATGCATGAGGCCTTCCTGCTTCATCCAACAGAAGAAAAGAGGTGGATTCCATCGTATGACCTGGGGTGTGTAGTACCCTTATTGTAACCTTCCCAAGGGACAGCTCTTCCTCATCCGTCGCGATGTATGCAGGATAATCCGGAGTAGCAGTGGGTCCAAAAACAATCTCCGCACCACCTTGACGGGCAAGGTCAATATGCCCTGACACAAAATCAGCATGAAAATGCGTTTCCAACACGTACTTTATGCGCGCATTGTGAGAGCTTGCTTTCTCTAGATAGGGTTTGGTTTCACGCAAAGGGTCGACGATCGCCACTTCGCCATCAGACTCAATGTAGTATGCTGCCTCAGCGAGACATCCCGTATAGATTTGTTCGACGATCATAATTATTCAGGTCATTTGTTCTGCTGTAAAAATCAGATACAATTGCCTGAATAACGGTTACTTAAGTTACGCTAAAGACATGACTAATATCATGAAAAAGCTAGTGCACAGTAGTCTTAAGCAAGTGTACTGGGGCACACAAAGTCAGTAGTCGGCACTTTCGTTTTCGAAATTGCATCAAAACCGCCTTCAACGTTTACCAGTTTATGAATCCCTCTGGATTTCAAAATCGAACAGGCAATCATCGACCGGTAACCTCCGGCGCAATACACATGATACGTCTTCTCCGTGTCTATCTGCTCCATATTTTCACTAATGAAATCAAGGGGCTGTGTAACGGCATCTTGCACATGCTCAGCCGTGAACTCTCCTGGTTTTCTCACGTCTAACACATCCAACGCTCCTTTTTCAAAAGTATCTGCAAATGTGTCTGCTGAGATAGACACAACAGATTCTATGTCTTTTTTGGCCGCCTTCCAAGAGGTCAGGCCTCCTGAGAGAAAACCAAGCGTGTTGTCGTAGCCAACTCTTGACAATCTAATAACGACTTCTTCTTCTTGCCCTGCTGGAGCAATAAAAACGATGGGCTGCAGAAGGTCGGGAATCAAAGCACCAACCCAAGGTG
>JBLHTU010000081.1:0-15367 GCA_047627515.1 Cyclobacteriaceae bacterium
AGGGTTAGGGAAAAATTCATACTATATATTTAACACAACGGCGCAAAGTATCTCCATTTGAAATCTTTTTATTGCACAATGGAGAAATTTGAGAGCATTGAATCTTTTCAACAATATAAAACCAGTGATAGCGGCAGGGGACAATCAAGGGATAGCGTTATGAGATTGTAGCCGGGCTTTCGCGCAGCATAGAATGTGTAGCAAATGGCCGTGCTTGATTCGATCCTGCCAAAGGCGAAAGTCAATCTGATGTGACATTCGTTGCTCAGAAAATGTTTGGAAAGGCTAGTTTTTGGAAGCCATGATAAACTGATAATCTGACAGTTTCCAATCAATTACTAAGCCTTTGCCTACTCCGATGGCAACTTGTTCCCCATATAACAAATGGACTAGGTAGAGTGCCACGTCGTATGATTTAGCTCCGCCGGCAGATGTGAGAAGATTTCCATCATGAACGAAGCTGACATTTTCGTGCACTTTCAAAGCAGGAAAGGTGGCTTTGTATCGATCAACATCAGTAGGGAAAGTTGTGGACTCTTTGCCTGCAACCAAGCCTGCTTTTGCGAGCACAAAGGCGCCATCACAAAGTGAAATAGTGAAGTCAGCTTTCGCACCTGTTGCAGCGACGAAGGCGATTAATTGCTCATTTGCTAAGTCAGTGTCCATACTATGTTCGGCACTGGGGACTACAAGTATGTCGATAGAGGGATTATCAGTAAAACTATAGTCAGGAATGATTTTCAGGCCTTCAAAGGTCGTAACTGTATCCCTTGTCGGAGCCACAGTAAAGACCTTAATGCCACCTTCGGTATGGAAAATAGTATGCTGAAAAATGTCGTAAGGAGCCATCAGCTCTGAGTTATATACTCCGTCAATAAGTAGAAAGCCAGCATTGAATGATTGTCCCTCAGCAATAGCATTAATTGTAATAGCCTCTTCCGTGGTCTCAGTTGGCTTGTCACATCCTACGAAGAGCAGAAGTATTAAAATGCATTTGAAGTGTATGCTATTCATTGATATGTTTGTTGAGTTTTACTGGATGGGACCCTTTTCTGACACGCATATTGAGGATTTCCACAATCAGGGAGAAGAATACTGCAAAGTAAATGTAGCCTTTGGGAACGTGATGGTGCATGGCTTCGACAGATAGCATAAAACCAATCAGAATAAGAAATGAGAGCGCTAATACTTCTAGGCTAGGATGCTTGGCGATAAAGTCACTGATTTTTTTGGCGAAGACCATCATTACACCGATCGAGATGACTACCGCAATGACCATAAGAAGAATTTCGTCTGTGAGTCCGATCGCCGTCAAGATAGAATCGAACGAAAAAATGATATCTAGCAAAATAATTTGGACAATTGTGCTGGTAAAAGACCGCGAGACCCCTTTAGAAGTATCGTGTCCGCCGCCCTCCATTTTGTGATGTATTTCTGTTGTGCTTTTGAAAATCAGGAAGAGTCCTCCCCCCAGTAGGATCAGGTCGCGTCCGCTAAAAGCGACAGCAAAAACAGTGAAAAGGGGCTCAGTAAAAGTAATGATCCATGTAATTCCCAATAAAAGGCCAATGCGGAACACCAGCGCCAAAGTCAGACCCAAGTATCGAGCCTTGGGTTGCTGATGGGGAGGCAGTTTGTTGGTGACGATGGAGATAAAAATAATATTATCTACACCCAGTACGATTTCCAGGAGCGTTAGGGTCAGCAGTGCAATCCAGGTCTCTGGTAACAAGAATATTTCCATAATTACTACATTTGACTGCGGTCAAATAAAGAGAGAATCCTTAAGAAATATGGAAGGCTGATTTCACCTTCTCAACATAATCTAATTTTTCCCAAGTAAAGAGCTCTACCTCCATGACCTTGGTCTCGCCTTCGCCGTTTGTAAAGGTCTTTGTCACCCGCTCAGTTTTTCTTCCCATATGACCATATGCTGCAGCCTCTTGATACATAGGATTTCTAAGTTGAAGGCGTATTTCTATGCCGTAAGGTGTCATATCAAAAAGTTCTCCGACGATCGTGGCAATCTCGCCGTTGGTCAGATTTACATGAGAGGTGCCATAGGTGTCCACATAGATGCCCATAGGCTCTACGACTCCAATTGCATATGATACTTGTACGAGGATTTCATCACATACGCCAGCAGCGACTAGGTTTTTGGCAATATGTCTGGTAGCGTATGCTGCTGAACGGTCAACTTTGGAGGGATCTTTTCCTGAAAATGCTCCTCCTCCGTGAGCTCCTTTTCCACCGTAGGTGTCTACGATTATTTTTCTTCCTGTAAGCCCCGCATCGCCATGAGGCCCCCCGATTACAAATTTACCAGTAGGGTTGATGTGGTAGGTGATGCTATCGGTAAATAATTTTTGGATTGTTTCTGGCAGTTGACTTTTAACCCGAGGGATCAGAATGTTGATAATGTCTGACTTAATCTTCGCTAGCATCACCGGCTCGTCATCAAAATCATCATGCTGCGTAGACAAAACAATGGCAACGATTTTCTGTGGATGGTTATCGTCGGAATATTCAATGGTTACCTGGGCTTTTGCATCGGGGCGTAAGTACTTAATATCTTTTTCCTCTCTTCTCAGAGCGGCCAATTCGATTAAGAGCCGATGACTTAGATCTAATGCCAAAGGCATGAAATTCTCTGTCTCATTGGAGGCATAGCCAAACATCATACCCTGGTCTCCAGCTCCTTGGAGCATGGGGTCTAACTTGTCTACACCTTGATTAATATCAGGAGACTGTTCATGTATCGATGATAGGATACCGCACGAGTTTGCTTCGAACATGTATTCCGACTTGTTGTAGCCAATCTTCCTGATGACATCTCTAGCAAGCTGTTGTACATCCAGATAGGTTTTTGACTTTACCTCGCCAGCCAGAATCACCTGTCCTGTGGTTACCAATGTTTCGCATGCCACTTTTGAAGAGGGGTCAAATGCTAAAAAATGGTCTACTAATGAATCTGAAATTTGGTCAGCAATTTTGTCTGGATGTCCTTCAGATACAGACTCGGAGGTAAACAAATAGGGCATGAGTAAGGTAGATTTTGGGTGACAAAACTATGGAATTATCTTCAACTAGAGAACGGAATCCCCAATTGCAAAAATGCAAGGGATCTTATGTAGGTCCGGTGGGTTTTCTTTCCACTGGCCAATGGTTTGACATTGAATTTTTTCGTTCGAGCCTGTGATATCACTAGCGAGCAGGAGCAATGTTGGGTCACTTAGACGGTTGATGGCTGCTTTTACTAGCTGATTGTTGCGAAATGGGGTTTCCATAAAGATTTGTGTGTAACCGGTTTTCCGTAATTCAGCCTCCATTGAGGACAGCTTCATGTCTCTGTCTTTACCGTCGATGGGTATGTACCCATGGAAAGTAAAAGATTGTCCATTAAAACCACTTGAAATCAATCCTAAAATGATTGAAGAGCTCCCCGGCAGCGGGATCACTCGAATACCATGTTGGTGTGCATAAGCTACTGCAAAATGGCCGGGATCTGCAATACCAGGGAGACCCGCTTCAGATTGTATACCGAGGTCATAACCCGCCTCAATTGGCTTAAAGAGCTTTGTTAAGTCTCGCCCTTTGGAGCTTTTGTTTAGCACTTCGAACTGTAGCGTGCTGATGTCTATTCCAAGCGAGAGACTACTAATAAACCGCCGACTGGTTCTGACATTTTCCACTAGGTAGTATTTTAGAGTTTGAATTACTTCCTTGATAATAGGAGCTATCAAAGCATTGTTCGGCTGATCGGACAGATTATTCGGTATTAGATAAAGTGATCCTTTTTTTGTATTCATACTCATGTTAAAAATTGTTCTATTGTTTGATACAACTCTGCAGGTTTTTCAGCGTGTACCCAGTGTCCTGCACCCTCTATGGTCATTATTCCAGCATTTGGAAAATGGCCCTTGATTTCAGCATGATCATTAGGTCCGATATAATCTGATTTGCCACCTGCAATAAATAAGACAGGCCCCTCAAATAGACGATCTTCAGGAAGTTTTAAACCAATGTTACTAATGTTGTCTTCCATGACGGATAAGTTGTGTTTCCACTCAAAAGAACTATCCTCGTTCCTTGTAAGGTTCTTTAACAGAAACTGTCTGATACCAGGATGACTAATGACTGTGCTCATTTGTTTGTCAGCATCAGAACGTGCGTTCAGCTGATCAAGTTTCACGCTATGAAACCCTTCAAAAATAGTTTGATGATGCGGTGGGTAATTTCTTGGCGCTATGTCTACTACGATTAGTTTCTTGACCAAGTGATTATACGTAGTACTAAAAAACATGGCTGTCTTACCTCCCATAGAATGGCCAAGTACGTCAGCTTTTTGAAGCTGCTCTTTGTCCATCAGTTCCTTCAAGTCCTCTGCCATGGATTCGTAAGTAAACGCCTCACTATGGCCGGAATTACCATGATTCCTTTGATCAATCAGGTAGACTTTTCTTGTCTTTGCAAATTCTTTACCCAGCGTTTGCCAGTTATCCGAGGACCCAAAAACTCCATGCAAGATTAGTAGAGGAACGTTTTCCGCATGGTCATCTCCAAGTGTACGATAAAAAAGGGTCATGATAGTTGTCTTAAGTACATCTGAATTGTGTTTTCTAATCCAAAATAGAGAGAATCACAAATAAGCGCATGGCCTATTGACACTTCATCCAATCTTGGCAGGTTCTTGGCAAAAAACGAGAGGTTTTTCAAATCAAGATCATGTCCAGCGTTGATTAACAAACCAATGTCAAGAGCCTTTTGTGCAGCCAATGTATAGGATTTGACTGCGCTTTGAGGGTTTTTTGGAAACTGCATAGCATATGGCTCAGTGTATAATTCGATTCTATCAGCCCCGACTTTTTTTGCGCCTTCGACCATTTTTAGGTTTGGTTCGACGAAGATAGATGTTCTAACACCAAGGGATTTAAGCGCTCTAAGGACATCTGTCAGAAATGCTTCATGCTTAACGGTGTCCCAACCGGCATTGGAAGTTAATGTGTCGGGAGGATCAGGTACCAAGGTCGCTTGCGTTGGCTTAAGATCAGCAATGATTTTTAGAAATCGTTCATCAGGATATCCCTCAATATTAAACTCAGTTGTTACTGCTTTTGAGAGTTCATAGACATCCTTGGTGGTTATATGTCTCTCGTCAGGTCGTGGGTGCACGGTGATTCCTTGAGCGCCAAATCTTTCACAGTCTAACGCTGTTTGCACTAAGTCGGGATTTTTGCCTCCTCTTGCATTGCGCAAGGTTGCAATTTTGTTGATGTTTACACTAAGTTTGGTCATTCAAGCAAGTTTTGGATAGAATCCTTAATCCACAAAAATAGTTTACCAATGAGCTTAAAAACTACGATAGAACAAGAAATCAAAACTGCCATGCTGGCCAAAAATAAGGATAGGCTCAGAGCTTTGCGTGGGATAAAGTCTATGATCATGCTTGCAGAGACTGAAAAAGGTCAAGCTGAAGGGATTAGTGCTGATGCTGAAATGCAGATTTTAATTAAAGCTGCGAAACAAAGGAGAGATAGTGTGGAGATCTACCAAGCGCAAAACCGAGAGGACTTGGCAGAGATTGAGATAGTAGAGTTGGAAATTATTGAAGAGTTTCTCCCAAAGCAATTAACAGAGGAGCAATTGTCAGCTGAACTAGCCAAAATAATTGCGCAGTCGGGTGCTTCAGGCATGAAAGACATGGGTAAAGTCATGGGTATGGCAAGCAAAGCGCTCGCTGGCAAGGCAGATGGCAAGGCTATTTCAAAAGTAGTAAAAGATCTTCTAGCCTAAGTAAAATGGAGTTTGCTGACATATTTTTAGTTGGTGTGTTAGTGTTTGGGGCCGTCAAAGGATTCATGAAAGGGTTCGTGGTAGAAATTTTTTCGCTCGCGGCTTTTTTTGTCGGGCTTTTCATTGCTATTGAATTTACAATTCCCCTCACGATGGAATATTTTGGGGATCATGCTTGGTTTCCTGTCATTTCAATCGCTGTATTTCTTGCGATTTTTTTGGTGATTACGCTACTGATCAGTATCACCGCAAAATTGATCAAAAAGGCTTTACACCTAACCTTTTTTGGAGTGTTTGACAGTATTTTTGGAGCCATCCTTGGGGTAATAAAATGGGCCTTAGTTATCAGTGTGGTTCTGTGGGTGTTTAAAGCGGTAGGGATTAGTTTGCCGAAAGAGTATGTAGATGATTCTCTGGTTTTTCCTATCATCGCAGCTATTGGGCCTACTGCATTTGAATGGGCGGGTGCCATTCTTCCGTTTTTTGGAGATATTTTTGATTCTCTTGAAAAGATTGAGAAAAAGGCAGTTTAGTTTAAATCATTTGGTTTCCCAATCCGTTAGATTTAGGAATGCGATCTTCGCGCTAGAGGGATCTTTTTAACCTATAAATTGTCAGCATGGTAGCAAAAGACTTAATTAACTACATGATTCCGCCTTTGAAAGGCACTGATGAACTCGTGAAAGCTCAGCAATGGATGGATGAGTTTAAAGTTGCCGAGTTGCCTGTTACAGACCAGGGAGAGTTTATTGGCTTGATCACAGATGAAGCAATATTTGACGCCTTTGAAAACATAAGGTATGTCAATGAAGCAGCGATTGTCGCTCAAGATGCGATTGTGAGCCATGATAAGCACTACTATGAGGTACTTAAAAAGGCGTATTCACTTGGGGTTAGACTAGTTGCCGTTTCTGATGAAAATGGAGACTACATTGGAGTAATCTCTGTCGAAGATGTTGTGGAGGCATTTGCAAGTGCATCCTCAGTTCAAACTCCGGGAGCGATCCTCGTCCTAAGTATGGAGATGCGGGATTATTCTTTAAGTGAAATTAGTCGTCTGATTGAGAGCAATGATGTGATGATACTAAGTACGCACATATTGCCAGATGCAGCAGAGCCTGGTAAGATTCAGTTGACAATCAAGACCAACAAAGAAGAAATTACGCATGTTGCCGCTACGCTGGAGGCTAGAGGCTTCCACGTAGCTAAGTCGTATACAAATGTGGAGTTAACAGAAAACGACCAAGATAGATATGATAGCCTGATGCATTATCTCAAGATCTAATTGGAAAAGATAGCCATACATGGAAGACAGCTAAGTGCTGAAACGATCCCGTACTACACAAGTATTATTAAATACCTGAGTGAAAAAGGCATACAAGTAAAATTGTCGTCCTCATTTAGGAGGCTGAATGAAGGGTTACTCCCTACGGATAGCTTAGATACATTTGAACGGGTCGACGCCCAGTATCAGCCCGATGCCATGTTTAGTCTTGGTGGTGACGGAACCATCCTCAACTCTTTGACTATTATTGGAGCGTATGAAACTCCGATACTAGGAATTAATATGGGGCGGCTAGGCTTTTTAGCAACGATATCTGTGGACATGGTGCTAAGAGCACTTGATCAGTTTTTTGACCACAAATACTGGTTCGATATGAGGACATTACTAGCCTTAGATATCGATAATAAGGAACTTTTTGGCGAGAACCCATTTGCCCTAAATGAGTTAGCAATTCTACGTAAGGAGACTTCC
Source organism: Cyclobacteriaceae bacterium (assembly GCA_047627515.1). Classification (GTDB taxonomy): domain Bacteria; phylum Bacteroidota; class Bacteroidia; order Cytophagales; family Cyclobacteriaceae; genus JAYPLE01. Next base: position 7,550 of record JBLHTU010000081.1, read on the forward strand.
TCGATGTTGGTGATTAATGCCTATCTGAATGGGGAACACCTGACTACTTATTGGTCGGATGGAGTGATGGTATCCACACCGACAGGTTCTACGGGCTATTCATTAAGCTGCGGGGGACCTATCTTGATGCCGCAAACCAATAATTTTATAATAACACCTGTGAGCCCACATAACCTGAATCTTAGACCGCTGATTGTAGCAGATACGAGCGAGATCACATTTGAGGTGGAAAGTAAGGAGACAGGCTACTTAATTTCAATGGACTCCAGATCCGAAGCAATCGATAGTAGCTTAAAAATAAAGATCAGAAAAGCATCATTTAAGGCAAATTTGATCAGGATCGAGGGGGATAATTTTCTAGATACTCTGAGAAATAAGCTCTCTTGGGGTCTAGATAAGAGAAATTAAAGATTACTTTCGGGATTTTTCTGTTATATATTTGCACTCTCAGCCGGTTAAATTTAATATTTTTGTATAGAATTTAATCACAATGCGCTTAAAACTCGAATCGGTATTTTGTCTATTAATCTTAGGATTGCTCTTATCTGCGCCCGTTGCAGCACAAAAAAGGAGCAAATACACTAACGCAAAGTTTAGAAATAAAAAAATATCTAATTCTGTCGGTCGTTCAGGTAAATTTCGTCCGTATGAGTTTTTAGGGGTTGGATTGAATGCATTTAATTATTATGGCGACTTGGCTCCGCTTGCGAGAGCAGCTAGTACTGATGTTTCTTTCACTAGGCCGGGTTTAGGTTTTACCTATGGATATAGGTTCCATCCGCAATCAGCCATCCGTGTCAATTATAATTACGGCCGAATCATAGGCGATGATATTACATCTCAAGATCCGGGCAGATATGCAAGGAACCTTAGCTTCCGAAATAATATCAATGAGCTCAATGTCGGTTTTAATTTTTACTTCTTGCCGGACTTGAACAGTTCTACATTCAGAAATCCTTTTAATATTTACTTGTTTGTTGGTGCAGGCTTCTTTTATCACGAACCAAAAGGGCAAGTACCGCAATATGATTACCAAACGTTTGGCCCAACGGCAGCAGCTGAAGGAGCCCCAGAGCTTGATCAAGCAGGCGAGTGGGTTAGGTTACGTGAACTAAACACCGAGGGGCAAGGAAGTGATTTGGAGGGCGCGCCAGCGGCATACAAGCCTTTTCAATGGCAGATTCCGATCAACCTAGGAGCCATGTTTTCGATTCCCAAAACCCCTTTTAATCTTCATATAGAATTTGGGTACAGATTCATCTTTACAGATTATCTAGATGACGTGAGCAATAATTATGCAGGTCTTGATCGTTTTGACAATGACCTGGCAAGGATAATGTCTGATAGGTCTGCAGAGCCCTTTAGTGGTTTTGGTGATGTAGAGCGTGATTTACCTCGTGTCGTTTCTCAATCTTTCAATGACGGGTCTCGTTATTTTATTGCGGGAGATCTTGGGGGAGGAATAGATGGGTCGATTAGAGGTAACCCTGACAGCAACGATGTCTATTTTGTGACACAGGTAAAGCTTACGTACAATATCCCACCAAGTGGGTTTGATCTTTTTAAGAAGAGTTCAGGAAAACGCAAAACCTCTGCGAAATTTAGATAATTTGACTTAGTTCTTTGAGAGTATTTTTACTTGCATTCTGTGTGTTTTTTTACGTTAGTGCCAACGCCCAACTTCTAGAGTTTGGTGGCGGTATAGGCGTGCTCAATTACTCTGGGGATCTGATCCGTGGGTATAAATTAACAAATGTTCGCCCTGCCTTCTCAATCCATCACCGAACCAATCTATCAAAGGAGGTTAGTATCAAATGGGCATTGACCTCTGGCGTACTGGCAGGTAGTGAAACACCTATCGATGCTTTCGCTGATCAGAGAGGGTTTTCGTTCACAGCCAATATTGCGGAGGTTTCCTCAGTTATCGAATATCATTTTTTGGATTACAAACATGACAAAAGCCCGATCAAGTGGTCTCCTTATGCTTTTGGTGGGGTTGGTTTTACTAGGTTTAGCAAGGTCGAACAAAGAGGGGAGAATTTCAGCCGTATACAAGCAGTGATTCCATTCGGGCTAGGCCTCAAGCATTTGGTTGGCAAACGCTTTTCTATCGATACCGAGTTTGGTATTAGACGCACTTTTTCGGATCAATTGGATCAGATTTCAGAGGGTGACCTTCAAGTCAAGGATTATCAGTACGGCAATCCGAATGATCAGGATTGGTATTATTATTTTGGTATTTCTTTGTCTTTTATCATTTATGAAATTCCCTGTCCTTTTCCATACATACCAAATAGACAAATGCTTCGTGCCAATTTTCGTTAAATGATGAAAAAAGCACCCACAGTATTCAAAAAAGTAGCATTTTTGTACCCTTTTTGAAAAAGCCCTGGGATGATCCCGCAAGAATTAAACAGCAATATTCCAAAACATATAGCCGTCATAATGGATGGGAATGGCCGGTGGGCAAAAAAACAGGGCGCAGCTCGGATTTTTGGACATCAGAATGCTATTACCGCTGTAAGAGAGTCGACGGAGTTTTGTGCGGAAAATGGTGTAGGATATCTGACTTTGTATGCGTTCTCAACGGAGAATTGGGCGAGACCTAAGTATGAGGTCGACGGGTTAATGACCTTGCTTGTCAAGACAATAGAGAAGGAGCTACCAACGTTGCAGAAAAACAACGTCAAGTTATTATCTATTGGAGATGTGAGTAAATTGCCGAGCGATGCGCAAAAACGCCTGCAGTTTGCGAAGGAAGATACTGCGAATAATGATGGTTTGAGGCTCATCTTGGCACTGAATTACAGCGGCAAATGGGAGTTGACAAAGGCAATGCAAGCCATTGCTTTGAAAGTATCTGAAAAGCAATTAACACCAGAGGAAGTCACTGAAGAAGTCATAGGAAGTCATCTTGAAACAAAGGGGATTCCGGATCCTGAATTATTGATTCGTACTAGTGGTGAGATGCGAATAAGTAATTTTTTACTCTGGCAGCTTGCGTACGCGGAGCTGTACTTCACCGATGTGTTGTGGCCTGACTTCAGGAAGGGACATATGCTCGAGGCGTTGCTGTCATTTCAGAAACGTGAAAGAAGGTTTGGAAAAACTAGTGAACAACTAACAAAATAATGAAGCAACTACAGCTTTTCATTCTTATACAGTTTTTAGCAATAGCTGCTTACGGTCAGCTCGTATTTGGACAGAAAAACAAATACGAGCAAAGTAGTATTTCAGTGAACTACTCCAGCCCAAAAGAATATGAGATAGCTGATATCTCTGTCGTGGGTGTGGAGTTTCTCGATAATAATGCATTGATTTCACTTTCGGGATTGAAGGTAGGAGATAAGATTCAGATCCCAGGAGATGAAGTATCTATAGCTATCAAGAAGCTATGGAGGCAGGGGATAATCGGCAATGTATCTATCGACGCTGCAAAAGTGGAAGGGAATCAGATATGGCTTGTTATAAAGTTGTCTGAAAGACCCAGGTTATCACGGTATGAATTTAGTGGGATTAATAAGAACTTTGAATCAGAACTTGAAGACAAAATAGAGCTCGTCAGAGGTAAGATCTTGACGGATGTTGTCATGAAAAACACAGAATTGGCTGTGATCAAGTTTATGGAAGGTAAAGGTTACCTCAATGCAAAAGCGAATATTGCGCAGAGGCAAGATACAATCGTTCGAAATAGTGCAATACTCGAAATCAATGTAGAGAAAGGGAAGAAAGTAAAAATTCATGATGTTGTGTTTCATGGAAACACTGAATTCTCCGACTCGAGACTTAGATCTAAGTTTAAGAAAACAGGGGAAGTACCTAGAATCAAGCTTCCTTCACAGCTGATCAGAACTGCAGCCAAGTTGGCCAATCCAGTGAACTTGTATCATTTTTTGACACACAAAGACACTGCTTCACTTGATATGCTCAGAGATAATCTCTCCAACTATTTAAAGGTCAACGTTTTCAAGCCAGCTAAATACGTTCCTGACGAATATAAGGCTGACAAAGCACTGCTGATTGATTTCTATAACTCAAAAGGTTATAGAGACGCAGAAATCACCTTTGACACACTTTTTGCGCAAAACGACAAGTATATGCAGGTGGATTTGCACATTAATGAAGGAAATCGGTACTTCTTCAGAAATATCAACTGGATTGGAAATTTCCTATACAGCGACGAGACATTGGATGGTATCCTTGGTGTCAAGAATGGAGATACTTACAACCTAGAACTGATCAATAAAAAGTTATCGTATGACCCTGCAGGGATAGATATTAGTTCATTGTACATGGATGATGGTTATCTCTTTTTCCAAATAGTACCTGTGGAAGTAGGCATAGAAGGAGATTCGATTGATATCGAAATGCGAGTAAGAGAGGGCCCGCAGGCGACTATTTCAAGTGTGACAATTAGTGGAAACGATAAAACCAGTGATCATGTGATCCGTCGAGAACTTCGGACAATTCCAGGTAATCAGTTCAATCGCTCAGAGTTAATCAGGACACAGAGAGAATTATCTCAGTTAGGTTATTTCAATCCACAGAAGGTCGAGCCGAACCTGACACCTAATCCGGTAGACGAGACAGTTGACATTGAATGGTTATTAGAAGAACAGCCCTCAGATCAGATACAGTTATCTGGAGGATGGGGTGGATTCTTCGGGTTCGTCGGTACGCTTGGAGTCAACTTTAATAATTTCTCCTTAAGAAAAGCGATTGGTCTTGAGCAATTTCCACCTACAGGAGATGGTCAGAGGCTATCTGTGAGTTTGCAGGCCAATGGAGCACGATTCCAGAGTTATTCGGTAAGCTTCTCAGAGCCTTGGTTAGGTGGTCGTAAGCCAAATAACTTTTCGTTGAGTTATAACCAGTCGGTTATCCGGAATATTAATTTCAGAGATAATACTGTGCAAGGTTCATTGAATGTATATGGAATTACTGCGGCATTAGGTAGAAGAGTGCAGTGGCCTGATGATTTCTTCGTTGTGAGCAACTCACTTGCCTATCAGCGATATGATGTATTCCAGTTTAATCGTGGATTAGGATTTAGTACAGGTTTTTCGAATAGCATTACATTTAATACAACGATTGCTCGTCAGTCGTCGGACAATCCAATGTTCCCAACCAGAGGTTCAGATATTTCACTGAATATAAACCTGACCCCTCCGTACAGCTTGTTTAACAACATCGATTACGAGACAGCTTCTGCAGAGGAGCGCTTCCAATGGATTGAGTATAATAAATGGAACTTTGATGCGAAGTATTATTTAGCGCTTGCTGACAAATTAATTTTTGCACCTCGGATCCATTTTGGATTTATCAGTACCTACTCCAGTAATGTTGGTGCGGGGCCATTTGAGCGATTTGTACTAGGTGGTGATGGCTTGACGGGTCAAAATATTGTCTTGGGGACTGATGTAATTGGGCTTAGAGGATATCCAAATCCTCAAAATCTAGCCACTTCTGCCACTTCAGTCACACCATATGACAATGACAATCAGATATTGGGAGGGACGATGTTTACCAAATACGTAATGGAACTCCGATACTCAGTGACACAGTCACCTACAGCATCTATTTACATTCAGGGTTTTCTGGAAGCAGGAAATAATTGGAACGATTTTAATGAGTACAACCCATATGATCTGAAAAGATCAGCGGGTATCGGCGCAAGGATATTTATGCCAGCATTTGGCCTTCTTGGTTTGGATTGGGCTTATGGATTTGATCCCATACTTGGAGGAACCAATCCTGCAGGAACTCAATTTCACTTTAGTATAGGCCAGCAAATCAGGTAGCATGAGACGAGCCTGGCTATTACTGATTATTTTGATCTGGTCGATGCCCTCCACATTTGCGCAAAAATTTGGGTATGTCGACTTGAACTATATCCTAGGGCAAACTGCTGAGTATGGTCAAGCACAGACCGAGATTGAGCAATTAGCTAGAAGTTGGGAGAAAGAAATTCAAGACTTGTATAAAGAAGTAGAGCAACTAGAAGCTGATCTCAAGGCTGAAGAAATTCTCCTTACGGTAGCGATGAAAAATGATAGACGAGCTGAGATCGACGAAAAAATGCAGGAATTGAAAGACTATCAGAATAAAATTTTTGGTTTTGATGGACTTTACTTCCTGAAAAAGAAGGAGTTAATAAAACCGGCACAGGATTTGGTATTCGAAGCCACTGAACGCGTCGCGAAGAACAACAGGCTTGCCATGGTTTTTGATAAATCTGGTGACCTGGTTATGATATATACAGATCCAATACATGACTACACGGATTTGGTATTAGAGGAATTAGGACTATTAAAAGATCAAACATCGAATTAACTTTACATTATGAAAACTAGATTAATTATCACACTACTAGCAACAATTGTTGCTTTTGGAGCGGTACAAGCTCAGAAAATTGGATATACTAATGCTGAATATATCTTGGGGCTATTGCCGGAAGCCAAGCAAATAGAGGCCGACTTAACAGCTTATGAGAAGCAATTGCAAAATCAGCTTGAGGCAAAATACAAAACGATGCAGTCTAAGATTGCTGAATATCAGGCCAATGAAGCCACTTATAATGACTTGATCAAAGCGGACAAGCAAAATGAGATCACTGGGATGCAACAGTCAATGCAGGAATTTCAGGCAAATGCTGAGCAGTCCATGATCAAGAAGAGAAATGATTTGCTTGCACCTGCTGTAGAAAAAATTGGAAATGCTATCAAGGAAGTAGCAGAAGCAAATGGCTATTCTCATGTATTTAGCGCAGGATCGCCTGGCTTTGATGTGTTACTATATGCTAGAGAAGAGGATGATGTGTCCAATCTGGTATTACAGAAATTAGGGGTTACTCCTCCATCTGGAAACTGATATTTTTAAAAAGGCCCGAACTACTCGGGCCTTTTTATTGAAATATAAATCCTAATAGCAGTCCTGTTAGGATAATCAGTGGCGTAGGAATTTTTGAAAAGAACATCAGAAACGTCGTCCCAAACATTAATCCATAGTTGACGAAGTTGACATCTATTGGTTCTATCAGATAGAATGTAGCTGCTATCACCATCCCTGAGCTGACAGCACTAATACCTTCCAGTGAAGCTTTAATAACACGGTACTTTTTTAATTCTCCCCAAAAGCGAGCAACAAAAAAGATCAGGAATGTCCCTGGCAGGAAGATACCTGCGGCGGCTAACAGAGCTCCCAGAATTTCACCTCCTACGCCCCACTCTCTCATGATCAAAGCGCCCAAATAGGCGCTAAACGAAAATGTTGGTCCTGGCAATGCTTGGACGAGAGCATAGCCGGAGATAAACTCTTCAGAAGTTAAGTAGGCCTTGAATTCCACAAACTCTGTAAAGAGGAGTGGTACAAGGACTTGGCCGCCACCGAAAATCAGTGAACCATTTCTATAGAAATTTTCAAATGTTTTGATGGGAAGAGATTGAAAAACACCGCCTAGGATCGCAGCGCAAATCAAGACGGCTGCCCACAGGATAAAGTTCTCCCATCGAATCTTAATGCCTTTTTTTTCTTCAGTTGTTAGCTTTTTGTATTTGAAGGCGGTCACGAAACCCCCAATCAGCAGTAGTACTGGAAACGCATAAGGAGATCTAATGTAGAATGAAGCGACCGCAGATAGTAACATTAAGAAGTATCCGTCTTTCGTAGAAACAACACTACTAGCGATTCGATAAGCTGAGTAAGCAACTATACCGACGGCCATGGGCTGTATAAATCGGAGAAAGTCAAGCGAAATATTTGCATCATTCAGGATGTTGACCGTAAGGGCAGCCGCCGTCATAACGATCACTGCCGGCA
>JBLHTU010000082.1:0-15301 GCA_047627515.1 Cyclobacteriaceae bacterium
TTTATATCGTTATCTGCGTCCTGATTTTCTAGTAACTGTAAGATTCGTTCAGCACTAGGGACACCGTAACCGATGTAATTGTTTCCATATGGATACAAGTGTCCAGACTTTTCGATGATAGCTTTGATTTGCTGAGCCGATAATGTGCTGTCGGCTTCCATGATAGTAGCGGCTAGTCCAGTGATGATGGGAGCTGAAAAAGAGGTTCCATTACTGGCAAAACAGGCTATTTCGGGTTTGAGGTAACCGATGCTCGGTGTGCCTTCGGAGCTATACCTCATTTTGACATGTCGATTGAGCAAGCTGGCACCTACAGATAAGGCTCCTTTGGCATCGGCTGGTGCGGAAAGTACTTTCCAGTTTTTACGTGACCCCTCATTGCCAGCGGAGACAACGACCAGAATGTTTTTGGAAAAGTGAGCAATATCTACTGCACGAGACAATAGACTAGTTTGCCCATCCATCATCTCTGGCGTATAGTTTTCTGACTTCTGATTGTAACCGTCAGAGTAACCAAGGGAGATATTGATCAGTCGAACACCTTGACGATGCATTTCTTCCAAGGCTGCAATTAGGTAATCTTCCTCAAGTCTTTTCTCATAGCCTCCATGATCAGTCCGCGCTAGATAGAAGGATGCTCCGGTTGCAAACCCGTAGTTGATATTAAATTCTTTACTGAAGCCACCGATGAGTCTCCAAACATCAGTCCCATGCTGATCGTCCAAGCCCTTTGACCCTGCATAAGGCGTCATAGCTGGTGTCACGTAGTCCACATAGGACTTTACTTGTTCGTTACTAAATAAGTGTACTAAAGCAGCGTCTTCGGGAGCATCCAGAAAACCCCCATCGATGATGCCAATCTTTACACCTTGCCCATTGAGTCCTTTGGCTGTTAGGTACTTTGCACCGATCTGATCTAGTGCATACCCGTAGCCCTTTTCATCGCCATTCATCGATGCTTGCTGATAGGTTTGTAGGGGCAACATAGGCACAGTACTATTTTTTAACTGAACGGAGCTGTAAGAACAGAAGGGCATCCACTCAGAGCAAAAAATAGGTCGAATTTTAAGGTCAGCAGTATCTCGCTTATTAATCCAGACTTTAGTTTGGCCAGATAAATTAGATGATAAGATCAAGCAGAACCAGAGCAGTATACTTAACTTTATGGGTATAGACATCGCAATAAAAGTAGTAAGATTAAACTTATCAACTAATGAAGTATCGACCCTTAGACTCCCAGCTTTTTGTTCAGAACCGAGCTAGACTACTAGCAGGCTTAAAGCCAAATTCCGTTGTCCTCATCAGGTCAAATGATATCATGCCTACAAACGCTGACGGCACGATGCCTTTTCATCAAAATTCAAATTTGTTTTGGTTAACAGGAGTTGATCAGGAGGAAACAGTATTGATTCTTGCACCCGATTTCCCAGAACCTAAGATGCGGGAGATATTATTTGTGAGGGAAACAAACGAGCAAATAGCTGTTTGGGAAGGCCATAAACTAACCAAAGAAGAGGGAGAGCAAGTAAGTGGAATTAGAAACATCAAGTGGATCCATGACTTTGAGCAGACGCTCTACACCGTGCTAGCTGAGTCAGAACATATTTATATGTACATGAATGAGCATATCCGTAACGCTACTGAAGTACAGACGTCAAATGATAGACTAATTGATTGGGTCAAAAGTACCTACCCACTATATTCTTACGAACGACTTGCTCCTCTGATTTATCAGTCTAGAACCATCAAGCTCGAAGAAGAAGTTAAGATGATTGAGCATGCCTGCCATATCACGGAGCAGGGATTTAGAGATATTCTTGATGTAGTCAAGCCAGGTGTATGGGAGTACGAACTGGAAGCAGAGTATTTGTATACGTTTGTCAGGAATCGCTCAAGAGGCTTTGCCTATACGCCGATCATTGCTGGAGGGGGCAACGCATGTGTTCTACACTACATAGAAAACAATCAGCAGCTTCAGGAAGGGGACTTGCTCTTAATGGATGTCGGAGCTGAATATGCCAATTATAATGCTGATATGACCCGTACTATTCCGGTCAACGGAAGGTTTTCAAAGCGTCAGCGAAGTGTCTATGACGCTGTACTCAGAGTTAAAAATCGTGCAACTGATATTTTGCGACCCGGGATCAAGATCCCTGATTATCACAAAGAAGTGGGGTTGTTCATGGAGGAAGAGTTAGTAGAGTTGGGTCTGATTGACAAAACAGATATTAAAAATCAGAATCCTGATTGGCCTGCTTATAAAAAATATTTTATGCATGGTACTTCACATCATCTAGGGCTAGATGTACATGATGTGGCGTCTTTGTATGATCCGGTTGCTGTTGGAATGGTTTTTACCGTGGAGCCAGGTATTTATATCTCAGAAGAAAATATCGGTATCCGGCTCGAGGATGACATTTTGATTACGGAATCAGGGCATAAAAACTTAATGCGTAACATCCCGATTCATGCCGAAGAAATCGAGGACCTCATTCAAAAAAGCAAAGATTAATGTCAGAAGAGATTATATCCAATGAAGCCCCCGAGCCAGTCGGTTTATATCCCCATGCACGTCGGGTTGGGAATTTTATTTATTTATCAGGGATTGGTCCACGTAGGAAAGGAAGCAAAGATATACCCGGAGTGACATTAGACCCATCTGGTCAGATTGCGTCATACGATATAGAAATACAGTGCCGGTCGGTATTTGATAATGTCAAGGCAGTGCTAACAGCTGCCGGAGCTAGATGGGATCAGCTTGTAGATGTTCAGGTGTTTTTAACTAACATGAAAGATGATTTTACAACTTATAATGCGGTTTATGCAGACTATTTTGCTGATAACCGGCCAACAAGAACTACTGTAGAGATCAGCTCGTTGCCGACACCTATAGGGATCGAACTCAAGTGCGTGGCATATGTCGGAGACTGATTTTCGACACTTTAGTCTCAATGACAGGGATTAATGTATATTTTTGAGCTTTAAAACATATACATGGAATACAATACAGAGAGAGACCATCTGAAATTAAGAGAGTACGGAAGGAACGTACAGCGAATGGTCTCTTACATCAAAACAGTAGAAGACAGGGAAAAGAGAAACAGTTACGCCATCACATTGGTTGAGTTGATGAAACAAATCAACCCCAATTTGAAGGATTCCCAAGAGTACGAGCAAAAAGTTTGGGATGATTTATTCATTGTCTCAGAATTTGAATTAGATATTGATAGCCCTTATCCCAAGCCGGATGCTGCTATACTGGATCGAAAGCCCGATAGAGTAAAATATAATTTCAATAAGATTAAGTACCGGCATTACGGTAGGAGTCTGGAAATTCTAATCGAGCAAGCCATCAACCTAGAGGATCCTGCAGAAAAGCAAGGAGCTGTGATTACTATAGGTAAGCTGATGAAGAGTTTCTACAATACGTGGAATCGAGAGAATATAGAAGACGAGCAGGTATTGAAAAATATCAAGCAGCTTTCAGATAATCAGTTAGATATAGATATTGAGACTGTCAAAGACTTGAATCTTTTTGATATGGCTAAGCCTGCTTCTGATGGCACTCGCACCAAGAACCGTAGCAACAACGGAAACCGCAACAGCAACAAAGGCAAACGCAACAACAGCGGCAACAACAGCGGCAACAACAACAGCGGTAACAACAACAACAATCAAAGAAAAAGAAGAACGAATAACTAAATGGGATCTTTTCGGGTAAGGGGAAGTAAGCGACTCTCTGGTGAAATCACCCCCCAAGGTGCAAAAAATGAAGCATTGCAGGTTATTTCAGCTGTTTTGCTCACAGATAAGACGGTTTATATTCATAAGATCCCCAACATTAGGGATGTTATTAAACTGATAGAACTTCTATCTGACTTAGGCGTTACGACCGAAAAAACTGGCCCCGAATCTTATAAGTTTACAGCTCAACACGTCAATATTGATTTCCTTGAAACAGTAGCGTTCAAGGAGCAAGCCTCTTCACTGAGAGGCTCTATCATGATCCTGGGGCCGTTATTGGCTCGGTTTGGAGTTGGTAAGATGCCCAAACCAGGAGGAGATAAGATTGGAAGAAGAAGAGTAGACACGCATTTCATCGGGTTTCAAAAGTTAGGTGCTACCTTTCACTATGATGCCGGCAATTCATTTTATACCGTAGATGGCTCTAATCTAAAAGGTGCATACATGCACTTGGATGAAGCGTCAGTGACAGGCACGGCCAATATTGTCATGGCCGCAGTACTTGCGGACGGTGTGACGAGCATCTATAACGCAGCTTGCGAGCCCTATTTGCAACAGCTTTGTCGTATGCTAAACAGCATGGGCGCCAGGATTGAGGGTATAGGGTCTAATCTATTGAAAATTACAGGTGTAACATCTCTTGGCGGCACGACGCATACGATGCTGCCTGATATGATCGAAATAGGTTCATTTATTGGACTAGCTGCTATGACGCAGTCCGAAATCACCATCAAGGACGCAAGGATTGATCAATTGGGGATTATCCCAGATACCTTTCGTCGACTAGGTGTTAAGATGGATTTTCGCGGAGACGACATCCATATTCCGGCACAGGATCATTATGAGATTGAAAATTACATAGATGGATCTATCCTGACGATAGCGGATGCTATCTGGCCAGGGTTTACTCCTGATTTAATCAGTATAGCGCTTGTAACTGCTACTCAAGCTAAAGGGACTGTCTTGATTCATCAAAAGATGTTTGAAAGCCGATTATTTTTTGTGGATAAGCTCATCGATATGGGTGCGCAGATTATACTCTGTGATCCACATCGTGCCACAGTGATTGGCTTAGACCGCGCATTTCCACTCAAGGGGATCTCTATGACTTCCCCAGATATTAGGGCGGGAGTGTCATTATTGATTGCAGCACTGTCGGCAGAGGGAGTTAGCACCATCCACAATGTAGAGCAAATCGATCGAGGGTATCAGTTTATTGATACTCGTCTCAACGCGTTGGGTGCAGATATTGAGCGTTTTGACTAAGACCAGCTAGTTGATCAGAAAATATTTCGCCTTCTAATATCCGTCAGATTTAGTGGAGAATGCAGTGGATGAGCATCGGAAATCGTAACACGATGCGGGCATTGAGTGAAATAAATACAACTATCTTTCAAGTCAGTAGTATACTAGAAACATGAGAATATATTCCATTATCGGTGTTGCAGCGGTTCTATTCGGCGTTGTATGGGTGACTATTGATCCAAACGCTGATAGTAATGCAAAAATCAATGGTCTAAGCCTTGAATCTCCTCATGCGCCAATTGATAGCCTCAAGTTTGCTACTGTGCATCAATCCAGCGCCAACTATGTCGCCATTATTCCTTATGGTTTTTCTCGTCCGGAGCAGCCGGCTGTACATTATTCCTATGATCGACAATGGTGGGGTGAGTCTAGAACTGGTGTAGTTCAACTTGTCAATTTTGCACATAAGGAAAACCTAAAGGTAATGATCAAGCCTCATGTTTGGATTGCACAACAAGGTTGGCCAGGTGAGTATGAATTAAGATCTGAGGAGGACTGGAAAGAATGGGAATTGTCCTACCGGGCATATATTATCAACTTTGCAGAGATCGCAGAAGAACTAAATGTAGAGCTGTTTTGTATCGGAACAGAGTTTAGATTGGCTATTCGTCAACGACCTCTTTTCTGGTTGCATTTAATAAAGGAGGTACGCAAGGTGTATCATGGTAAGATCACATATGCTGCAAACTGGGATAATTATGAGCAGGTTAATTTCTGGAGTGAATTGGACTACATAGGCATTGACGCTTATTTTCCTTTGGACAATACCTCCGTTCCCGACTTGGAAGTATTGAAGCGCAATTGGTTACCTATCAAAGAGGACCTTGCGGATTTGAATAAGGTTGAAGGTGTGCCGATCCTTTTTACAGAATTTGGATACAGAAGTGTTGAGTCTGCTGCAGGCAAGCAATGGGAATTGGACAATCGACCGTTGAATATGGATGCACAGTCTATAGCTTATCAAGCTTTATTTGAGACTTTTTGGGATGAGCCATGGTTTGATGGCGGATTTCTATGGAAATGGAGGTTTAGAGCAGGGACAGGTGGCTTGACTGATACTGGTTATACGCCACAAGGCAAGCCGGGACTAAAAGTTATTACCAATCAATTCCAAACTGCCGAATAATCCTTCGATATGTTTTAGAGTTTGTGATTAAAATGGGTCCTTCATAAATACCAGCATTACCGCCAATATCTTCTACTTCGACTGTAAGAATATTGTCTCCGTATCTGTTGATTATGTCGTCTGGTATATCATAGATACGCACTTGACTCCAGCTCTCGCTCCATCCTAGTGGTCGGTAATCTTTGGTCTGACCAATCAGTATCCCGTTTAGGTATACTTGATCGAAATCGTCAATCCTTCCCAGTACTACGACGAGTCCATCTTCCTCTCTCACAAACTCTGACAGCTCGAACGTTTTTCGATATGTTGCGATAGATCCAGAGGGTTTCTGGTTTTTCATTTCATGCCAAAAGCCAGGAACCATAGCCTCCTGCCAGTTCGAATCATCGTAATCCGGAGATCTCCACTGTGAATTTCTATTTGACTGTATTTTCCAGATGCCCTCGAGATGCTGAATGGCCGGTAATTTGTCATTGGCAGAAAAGATGCCAATGGTACCTGATATAATTCCTCCATCTAGAACCGTATCGTAAACCCTCACCGCTATTATGTTTGGCGCATCTTTTTTAAGAATATTATTGGGTAAATGGTACGTTCTTCTGGAGTTATAGGCGGTCGAAAAATCAGGAGGCATATTGCCAGTAAACCCAATCCTTACCCCATTGACGAAGACCTCATCAGCATCATCAATATATCCTAAATCCAGAAAGAGCGACTTGCTGTCTATGGTGTTGCTTGTGAGTTCAAACCCTACTCGGTACCAAGCAAAACCATCATAACCATGATAGCCCTCATTTTCCCATGCAGACGGGACAAACACCTCATCCCACTGTGAATCATCATACCCTGGCTCAGCATATTCTTTATTGTCACCAATGATGAATTTCCAATATCCTTTTAGATTTAATTCGAGCCAGTTCCCGTAATCTCCAGCTTGTAGCGATAGGGGTAGTAGAAACAGTATGATGAGGGTAGTCTTTATCATGGTTTTGTCGCTTTACAAGTTTACAAATAAGTTGGAAGTAACAGACCCGCACGGGTCAAATGAGATGTAAAAAATTGTCACAGTTAAAAGAAACTCCCATCAAATATTGACGGGAGTTTGCAGTATTGAAGAAGTTTATTTTAGGTTCACTGCGATAGTGGCTTCTCCCACTAGGACGAAAGTGAAATCTGTATTTTCGTATTTAGAGAGGTCATACATTCTGCTATTTCCTTTCTTGCTATCATACTTTTCGTTGTGAAGTAGCTCGCTCTCAGCGTTGTAGATTTTGATTGTTCCTTCCTGGATCTCATGGGTCAGAATCAATTTTACTTGCTCGTTGCCAAGATCATTGATGGCCATGACTTGTTTATTAGTGATGCTAAAAGGTTTTACTAAGTTCTCTTTAGCGGAAGCAAGTTCGATTTGATAGGCTCCGGGTGCTAAGGCTTCCATATTATATTTTCTTAGGAATCCACTGTTGCTATGGACGAAATCTGTGCCTACGACTTTTCCATACTGATCGGTAATTGTTATTTTGATAGCTCTCTCATCCTTGAAGGGATAGATTAATCTAAATTGTTTGTCGCCTGCATCAAACATAGCGATCTGCTGGATTTTTTTTGCGACTTCATTGCCATTTGCAAAAAGTGTAGTAAATGATAGAAAGGCTGCTGCTAATATAATTATTGACTTTTTCATGATTTTAGAATTTAGACGTTTGACTTTCGGTTTCTGATACAATTGTACGGAGGGACTTGATCTAGTTTGTCATGACCTCGTCACTGCATGTCATGAATTGTCATCAAGTGTGTGGATTAAGTCATAATTGTATTTTTGACGGCAAATCCAGCTTGAACAATAAGTTTGTAGCATAAAAAAAGCGGCATATAGCCGCTTCATTCTTTTTGCAATTTCTATTGTTGATCATTCAAATAGTGTCAGGTCTAGCGATTTAACTTTAGCGACAAAAGGATTCCAACTTGCTTCGAAATAGTCTTCGATCTTTTGATTTGCTTTTTCTACGGCCGCTCTCGTATATTTCATTTCTAGTTTTTCATTGGGTGATGGAGCTTCCCAAGCTGACATTTTGATGGCGCTAGACAAGACATAATTACTCGTTTGCCCTAGTCGAGAGCTTACAATGAGTGGATCTCGATAGATGCCCTGGACATCTTTTGGCGGATTGATCAACGTCCTTAGATCCTTTATACTTTGCTTATGCTCTTTGAGGTCAGCGGTAAGATCAACCGTACTATTTGCTGGATTTTTTAGGAGATTTTCGACTTTAGTCAAAAGTTTCTCTGAATCGTTTAATCTTTTTTCGAGGTCAACAGCAGTTTGCCTCAGTGTCAGAAAGGATTCAATGAAATTATTTCTAGCAGCAAGGTCCTCTATTGAGACTGTTTTGCGTGGATCAAGCTTCACCTTTAAGGTCGTTTCTGAAGTTGCGCTGCCTCTTGTTAGTTTCACAGTATAGGTTCCAGGCATTACTACTGGACCGGCTGGTTCGAAGTCTCCCGCTTCCTGGATGGGCGACGAAACACCCTTACGATCTAAACCCCAGACGAATCGGTTCATCCCTTTCTCACCACTCAGTTGGAGTGTTCTGACGACACGATTGTTGGTGTCTATGATTTCTACTTTAATAGAATCTTTTTCATTCAAAACATAGGTGATCAAGGCGCCATACGCTTTGTTTTCGCCAAAGTACATACCGTCTCCTGCACAGCGTGTACCAAAAGCCTCTTTCCAAATTGCTAAATAAGCATCTGCTGGTTGGAAAATCGATACTGGTTCTTGTAAGAGTTGGCTGCCAGACTTAGCGAGTGCTCTCAATGGGCGTATATCATCAAAAACAAATGTAGATCTACCAAATGTGCCAACTACCAGATCTGCTGACTCTGACTGAATGACCATGTCCATGGTTGAGACAGTAGGGAAGCCAGCGGTCCATTTTGTCCAATTTTTGGCATTGTCAATGCTTGCATACATCCCAAACTCTGTTCCTAGAAATAAGAGGTTTGGCGTAACAGGGTCTTGTATTATGGATAGACCGTATCCCCAAACCTGTGATGGGGAAGCTATTTGTGACCAGCTTTTTCCATAATCTTTGGTTCGATAGATATACAAACCCCAATCCTCACGACGGTAGTTATTGATTACAACAAAAGCCTCTGCAGGATCATAAGTAGAAGCCTGAATCTGGCTTACCCAACTACTAGACGGGACACCTTTTAGTTTGGTGGCGACATTTTCCCAGGATACGCCACCATTTTGTGTGAGCTGTATGTTACCGTCGTCTGTACCCACCCATATCACGTTTTTGTCAATCGAACTCGGCGCAATTGTCAAGATTGCCGTATGGTTCTCGGCGCCAGTTACATCATAAGTCAATCCACCGCTTTCAGTTTGATTTTGCTTAGCGGGGTCGTTGGTGGTGAGGTCAGGAGATATGATCGACCATGTAGCCCCTTGATCGTCACTTTTGTGCAGGTATTGACTACCAAAATAGAGTGTTTGATTGTTGTGTGGGTCATGTGCGATGCCGGCATTCCAATTGAATCGAAGAAATTCTCCATCGGGATGGACTGGTTTTATGAATTTTTGTTCGCCAGTTCGCGTGTCATAGCGGTGGAGGTTTCCTTTCTGTGACATAGCGTATACATAGTTATTATCACTTTGGTCTGGGATTACGTCGAACCCATCTCCAAAAGCCAACTCTTCCCAGTAATGGTTCCGAATCATACCATTGCCCCATATTTGGCTAGGACCTTTCCAAGAGCCATTGTCCTGCATCCCTCCATAGATATTATATGGAACTTCATTGTCTACATTTATATGATAGTACTGGCCTAACGGTAGATTTTCGACAAAACGCCATTTCTTACCACGGTCACGACTAATAGCAAGTCCACCGTCATTTCCATCTAGCATAAAATTTGTGTCGTCCGGGTCTATGTACCAGGCGTGGTGATCAACATGGATATTATTTGCTGAGTTATTCCAGGGTAGGAGATTCTCAAAAGTCTTACCACCGTCCTCACTTACCGTTACGAATGTCCACAGGTTGTAGATTCGATTTTCGTTTTGAGGATCGACGTAGATATCTGCGTAGTAAAACGGCCTGTTACCTATACCTTTTTCAGCTTGTACTTTCCACGACTGGCCTCCGTCATCTGATCGGTAGAGCGCATTTTTATTACTCTCGATCAAGGCATAGATGATATTGGGCTCACTGGGAGCGATGGCCAACCCAATACGGCCAAGCTCTCCTTCGGGCAGGCCAGCTGAACTTGTCTTTTGCGTCCAGTTATCGCCACCATCCATCGTGATATATAGGCCTGATCCAGGACCACCAGACTTGAAAAACCATGGATCGCGTCGAAATTGCCACATAGCTACTATTAGCTTATTTGGATTAGAGGGGTCCATCACCATGTCTGCGACGCCAGTACTGCTATTAACAAATAGTATGCGTTTCCATGTTTTTCCTCCATCCATGGTGCGATATACACCTCTGTCTTCATGATCACCCCACTGGGAACCAAAAACCCCGGCATAGACAATATTGGGGTTGGTAGGGTGGATAGCTATTCTGTGAATAGCCCGAGTGGTCTCCAGTCCCATGAGCATCCAAGACTTGCCACCGTCAAGCGATTTGTAAATTCCATAACCTTGCGTTTGGCTGTTTCTTGGATTGCCCTCACCGGTGCCTACCCATAACACAGAGGGGTTTGTGGGGTCTATTGCCACAACTCCGATTGATGCAGCTTTTTCCTGTTCAAATATCGGTTGCCAGTCTATCCCTCCAGAAGTCGATTTCCACAAGCCACCAGAAGCGGTACCTGCGTAGATAATATTGTTATTGCCTTTTTGTGCCGTGACAGAAGTAACACGTCCACTCATTCCACCTGGCCCTATGGCTCTCGGCCGAAGTGCTTTCATGAGTTCAATGTCTATTTGTTGCGCCTGCAATCCATGTATGCAGACTGCTAATAGTATCCAGATCAATTTTTTCATAGAAGGGTAAATATCTAGGTGAGTTATAATCACCAATCTCAGATGATTAGCGTACAATCCCCAAAAAAAATCTACGAGCGGCGAATCATTTGGTTAGTTCATTTTGATTCAGGCCGCGCATATGTCTAGTCTCTATTTTGCACTAAATACTCCTTTTCTCCGGTAGTTGATGAAAAAGTACTCAGGTTTAAATCTGAAGGTGAGTAGCAATTATTTGTATGCTGACGGTGATTTTCTTGCCAGCGTTGCTTTTTCAAAAGCAAACCCCACCTTCAGCAATCGCTCTTCATCATAAGGCCTCCCGATGATCGTAAGACCTTTTGGTTGCCCATTGTCTTCATATCCCATTGGAATGGTCAAGCAGGGGTAATTTGCTGCAGCTGCATGGCCGGCATTCCAGTTATTAATGGAAAGCACAAAATCTAGTTCGTTCGGCTCCATTGCTGCTTCAAAGTATTGTGCACCTGCGCTTCTCAATTTTACTCGTAGCGAGTCCAGTGATTCATCGGTCAGGTCAGCCTCCAAGATCTGTTCGAATCGGCCTTGGCCGTACGGAATTCTGACCGTTGAGTCTGCATAGTTATACGCTACAATTTCCTCGATACTTCTAGGGGTAATTTCTGAAGGCGCATACTTATTTAGGTAAGCAGGGAGGTCGCGTCGCATATCTGCACTAAGCAATGTACCGAAACCATCGAAGTCCATCTCTGCTGGGTCAAATTCTATAGCAATACCACCTAGTGAGATTATCTCTTTAACATTCAGTTGATACAGTGAGTCTTCCAAAAATGATCTGTTCACGCCAAAACGAAAGCCGTCGATACTGCCTTCGGAGATGTTTTTCCAATAGTTGATGTCTTTGGAATTGTTTTTTGTAGCAGGATCTTCTGCATCCTCCCCAGTCAGTGCGGAAAGAAAAATAGCATTGTCCATGATACTCCGAGTCATCGGACCAGGGGTGTCAAGTGTGCTTGAAAGCGGCACGATACCATTTCGACTGAGTAGGCCCGTAGTTGGCTTAAGTCCAACGAGTGAATTTGCACTAGACGGGGACAAAATCGAGCCAGATGTTTCTGTTCCGATTGCAGCGACTGCATAATTAGCAGCGATTGCAGATCCGCTTCCGGAACTAGAACCTCCGGTATCAAATTGCTTTCTACCATAAGGGTTAAGTGTCTGTCCGCCGACGACGCTGTATCCATTTGGGCAACCCAAGCATAAAAAATTTGCCCATTCGCTTAAGGTAGTTTTACCTAGAATGATTCCTCCTTTTTTCTTGATTTGCTTCACAATGAAAGCGTCGTCAGCCAAATTGCTCTGCAATAGGTGCGTTCCCGCAGTGGTGGGTAATGTCGAGAAGTTAACATTGTCTTTCAAGAGCACAGGCATGCCAAACAAGGGGTGATCTGATTCGGATCTATTTTTATCGCACCAGCGGGCCTTTTCAACTGCCGATGGGTTTAAAGAGATAATGTTATTGAGGTACTTAGTGGAATCGTTTTCATATTTGGCAATTCGGTAGAGATACCATTGGGTAAGTTGCTCGTAGGTGAGTGCACCATTTTTGATATGAGACTGAAGCGTCGGGATGTTTTGATCAAAAATAAGAGGCTTCAGTGTCTCGTAATCCACTACTGAAAAATAGGCTATCTGTGGACCCGCAGACTTCCAAAGATTGTTTTTATCAGAGATTTTTGACTGTATGAGTTTGTATTGCATCCTTATTGATTCATGTTCAGCGTTGGCTGCTAATTCAGCAGACTGATCATAAGGTATCCAAGGGGCAATAGTAGTGATAGGCGGGGAAGTACAAGCAGCAATTACCAGGAAGATCGAGAGGTTCAGCATTCTTTTCATGCCATAAAAGTATACAAGCCAACCTCGAATATGTCTATTTAATCATAAATACGGCAATGTGTTGATCTGCATGGTAGCACAGCGAAGCATAAATACTATCTAAGTAAGTAACTTGTACCCAATCCCGTGGACTGTAAGAATGTGTTGCGGATCGTTAGGATTGGCTTCGATCCTTTGGCGCAGTTTTAGAATGAAATTATCTACCGTTCGGGTCGTGGGCTGAGATTGATAGCCCCATACATCTTCCAGTAACTGATGTCGACTGACCACTTCATTTGAATGTTGAAGCAAGTATCTCAAAATCTCAAACTCTTTGTGCGTCATTTTCTCTTCTATCCCATTTGCAGAGGCAGTATAATGCACGAAGTCTATCGAAAGCTGACCGATTTGAGCGTTTGAGATTTGCTTTGTAGTTGGTTGGTCAGTTGTGCCACGGCGGAGTACAGCATGTACGCGCGCTACCAGTTCACGCAGGCTAAAGGGTTTGGTGATATAATCATCACCACCGATTTCTAGTCCCAGCACTTTGTCAATTTCTTCACTTTTAGCTGTAAGAAATATGATGGGCGTTTTTACCCCTTCTTTGCGCATCGTCTTGCATACTTCCAGACCAGACATTTTGGGCATCATTACATCTAATAAGATCAAGTCGAATTGTTGCTGTTGAATTTTCACTAACGCTTCAGCACCGTCCATCGCCATTTCTACTTCGAAGGATTCAAACTCCAAATTATCCTTAAGCCCCAAGCGCATGTGAGGTTCGTCATCTACGATTAATAGTTTAGCCATCTACTTGTTCTTTTTTAAATATCAGTTTGAAAATACTGCCTTTGTCCGGCTGACTGTCTACCTCTATTTCCCCAAAGTGAGCATCCATGATGTGTTTAAGTATCGATAAACCTAGGCCAGCTCCCTGCGCAAAATATCTATCATTATCTGCAACACGGTAAAATTTATCAAAAATCTGGTCAAGTCTGTCGGAAGCAATTCCAATTCCTTGGTCTTGTATGCCGATGATTACAGCGTTTTTTTCTTGTGAGATCAAGACCTCGATATGTTTTTTTTCATCACTGTATTTCATCGCATTATCGATGATGATGATCATTGCTTCATAGATCGCTTCGCGATCTCCACGGATCAGCTGCTGCTGATCCGGCAAGGTCTGTGACCATGTGAAGCCATTGGATTCCAGATGATATGAATAATCACTAAAGACTTCTTTGACGAGCGTTGTTAGATCGATTGGGGCCAACTGATACTTTCTTTTTTCAGCTTCTATCTTACTGAAATTTAGTATTCTATTGACAATATTGGTCAGCCTGTTGGTCTCTTTGAAGATGATTTCTAAATATTCATTGTGTTTTTCTCCATCCTTAACTCTACCCAAAAGTAAAGTTTCAGAGAACATGCGAATTAAGGCAAGTGGGGTGCGAATCTCATGTGAGACGTTTGATACAAAATCTGATTTAGTTTGATTCAGTTTGTATTCAAGTCTGATATTTTGAAAGATCATTAACAGACCAATAGTCATCATCAGAAATAAGACCCCGATTGCTATGAGGTTTTGATTACGACGTTCCTTTATTATACCCTTTATGGTGACCGACTTCGGACTGACGCCGAGCAAATAATCCGGGAATAGCCATAGTTTGGAAGTAACCAACAGGTTATTAGACATGGCATCGGTTGAATACAAAATTACCTGATCGGTCTTCTTTTGTAGTGTCAATATCAACTGCTGGCTAGCAATTTGCTGCATTTTGGGACTCAAGACCTCTCCGATAAACTTAAGGGGATCAATAGCTCCAGCAAAGAGATAATTTTGTTGATCGACCGTAAGGATCACCATGATCACTTGATAGGAAATACCCGAATGGTCTATAATCAGCCCAACAGGCTCCATTTTTCGGTAACCCTGCTGCTTGTAGGCAAGCAACCTCTTCCGTATTGATGTGTTTTCTTGACAGTTCTTAATAAGCAGTGTCTGCAAAGTCGTATCTATTGATTGCCCTGCATTTAAATTAATATTTGACTCTGTATCTATGGAAGTGATTAGATACGATTCAAAGCCATCTTTAGTGATTAGATAATCAACTTCTTTGTTCAACCATTGAGTAACAGGATCATAACCTCCAGCAACCCGGTCCATCAGGCTACTAATGAAGTCATTCGAATATTGATTTACTGAAAAAAGCACCGAGGATAATTGTTCTTCGTAAACATCATTGATGATCTGCTCATTCTCATTAGCAGTGCTGAGCTGA
>JBLHTU010000083.1:0-15295 GCA_047627515.1 Cyclobacteriaceae bacterium
CACCATTCAAGAGAGCTCACCCATATACAATGAAATGCTAAGGGATATATTGAATGAAGCCAATACTAGGAATGAAGCGGGCAATGTAACTGGGCTTTTGGTTCGGGTCTATGATCGTTTCATCCAGTTATTAGAAGGTGACAAAAAAAAGGTCAATGAAATATATTCTTCCATATAGAAAGACCAGCATCATCATCATGTATCATTAGTGCTCAGAGGAGACTACCAAAAAAAATTATTTCGAGATTGGTCAATGGCATTTGCCAGCGCTACAAAAGAAGTTTTTGCAACGATAAACGTTGGCAAAACGCTAGAGGAGTTTTTAAAATTACTACATTTTCATGAGGATAAACACCCAGCCCTCCTTCTCATGAACCATTTCAATAAACGGTATCAAAGGAGTTGATGAATGCCCAATTCATCGATTTAAGATCACAGCTTGTTGTGGCACTTCTAGACAGCTAAAGGCAAAAACATATTAAAATTATAATCTCCTAGCTATATGTGATTAGCATCAAACAGCCTACGGAGGACACGCAAAAAGGCGATCATGAATAAATGCTACTGTAGCAACAAAATCACTTAACCGGATGGTAGATGCGAATGATCAATCAATTTTAAGCGTGATTGACGTGCCATTATCGTTTTCGAATAGTAAGTGTCCTTTAAGAGATTCAGCTCTTTCCATCATATTTCTTAGGCCAAATTCACACTTCTCCACGGGCACTACTAAACCTTTGCCATTGTCCCTGAACTGCATCAAGAATTCCCCATCCTCGTTTCGAATGTCGACTTCAATCTTGCTGGCATCAGCATGCCTAATGGCATTTGTGAGGCATTCCTGAAAAATACGGAAGACATTTAATTCTTTCTTAGCATCTGCCATGCTCTTTTTTCCCTGCCAGTTAAATTCTATTTGACCAGGAAAAATTCTACTCATTCTTTCTACGCACTGATCCAGCGTCTCTTTCAGGTCCCTATTGTTAAATATGGCCACCCCTAAATTATTGATAATAAGTTTTGTTTCCCCAATCAAAAGATCCAACAGTTCATCAATTTCGCGATGAAATGCTTGCAGTTCCTTTGGTTCGAAGGCTGTATCTAAATTCGAATTTACCCTCATGCGCGTGCCTACTAGCATTTGCCCAATGCTATCGTGAATGTCTCTTGATACCCGCACACGTTCTTCTTCTTGACCTCTGATTTCTATTAATTCCTCATTCTTTTTGGACTCAATATCCTGAAATACGCCAAATAACTTAATAGCCTTACCTTTTTCATCCCTTTCGAGTACATTGACAGAACATGAATACCACCTATAACCTGTGCTGCTATCCCTTATCTGCGATTCAAAAACAACAGTATTAGAAAGGCCATCATCCAATTTTTCAATTCTCCTTAAGGCTTGATTTTGACTATCTTCATGAAGATATTGATATATATCGTTTAAAGATTTGATATTCGCCAATGGTGTATGACTACTCTCTAAATCACTGGGAAATATGTCCATTTGATTTGTATTAATATTGTACTCCCATGCCATGATATCTCCTCCTTTGAGTGCCAGATTCATTTTTTGAACATCCAATTCTAAGTTTTGCTTATAAAGCACAGCTTCCGTTATATCCTGTGTTGTCCCATCTGCAAACAAAAGATTTTGGTCAGAGTCGTAGTGGAAAGTAGCAATTTCTTCTACCCATTTTATCTCACCAGTTTTAGTAATAATCCGGTGGATAATGTTATACTCTCTTTGTTCTGCTGCACATTTTTCAAAATGACGCTGGACCTCCGCCCTTTCGTCCGGATGGATATATGCGTAAAAATCTGCGACTGTGACCTCAAATGGCTCTTCCCCAAATATTCTGAAAACTTCATCCGACCAGAACACCTGATTTGCTTTTATATTGACTTGCCAACTACCAAGCTTAGCAATGCGCTGTGCCTCAAGTAAATGTTCTTGCTGCTTATTTATTTGATCCTCGGTTATCCTTCTTTTGGTTATATCGCTAAATGTCCCATAGTACATTGTATCAACTCCTTTCCCCACTTTTACTAATGATACTGCAGCAGGAAAAACTGTCCCATCTTTTCTAGTTAATTCTGTTTCAATAAAAGTGACCTCATGCTCACTGATACTATTTTGATAAAATTCAACTAAACCTTTTCGATCCAAATGCTTATCTAGGTCATCTATAGATAGCAACCCAATGATTTCATCTTCCGAGTATTGCGTCAACTGGGAGAAGGCTATATTAACCTCTATCAGTTTTAAGCTACTATCGACAACACATATTCCAAAAGGTGTAATATTTAAGATATTTTTATATCCTAACGCATTTTTTTGAAGCAATACAGTCTTCTCTGCAATTTTCCTTTCCAACCTTTCATCATTGTTTATAAGTTTCAGGTAGAATTTTGATAGATTTTTTTTATTCAAGTCCAAAACAAAAGCAACCACAACGGATGCATATGCCATTGAAAGTTCAAAAAAATGAAACGTTAAAGGTTCTGAATGTGATTCAAAAAAACTTACCTTAAAAAATGGTCCAACAGACGAAAAAAATACGATTGCGAGAAGAAGTATGCCTAGGTTCAAAAAGTACTTAGCAGCTCGTTTCTCATATATAATAGAAGGGATAACGATGTTAGGCGCTAAGAATAGAACGATGCCATATTCGTTCCATGAATTGAAGTCTATGTCTATTAGTTGGTATTTGGTTATAAAAAGCCATAGTGTCATTGGCACTATGAACCCATAACCTAGAATGATTTGGTTAAGCCTCAAGTATTCCTTTTTACTTGACCAAAAAGTAATTGCAGACAGCAATATCAGGAAGCATTGTATTCCGATTGTCAACAAAGAAATAGGCAATAGAAAGAAACACATTGCTATGACAAAAAAGCAAATGGAGAAAGAAAAACCAATCTGAGTTCTACTCTTTTTTACCTGTTGTAAATAATATTTTGTCATGAGCGCGTATTATTGGTTCACTAAACAACAATTAAACTTGTACTGAATTTAATTATTTCAAAAATTGCCTGCAAGCGTACCACCTGATTTTAGTTTATCGTTTTTTTTATAGGATCACTTGTCCTAAAGCTGAATGCATAATTCAATCTTTATGTCATCCTTGAGAATAACCTTAATCTCAGACTTCCTTTCTGGTAATCTAAGCTCAAGTTCGATTGCCTTCAGCTTAACTAATTCCTCTTCCTCTATCCGGATTCCAGTTATCATAATGCAAAAATCATCCTTATTTTCAACTCTTATAATTACATCC
The DNA here is from genome assembly GCA_047627515.1 of Cyclobacteriaceae bacterium. Lineage (GTDB taxonomy): Bacteria > Bacteroidota > Bacteroidia > Cytophagales > Cyclobacteriaceae > JAYPLE01. Next base: position 3,282 of record JBLHTU010000083.1, read on the forward strand.
TGGGATGCTTGAACCAAGGCATAAAACATGATCTCTTGAAATACACGGAAAATATTAAACGCTAGGCTAGATGGTGAAATATCGGATTCACCAACCCATGAAAATGTAATTTTCCCTTCATATATTCGAGAGGTATTGTCTATGTACTTTTTAAAAGCCTGCTGAGCATTTGCTTCCTCAAGAAAGCTAATATCCATCGTGTTAATTATGGCTCTACTGTCATATATAAGTTCATCTATCAATTTTTTTGATTCATCGATGACCGGAATATCCATTATCATTCTCACAGCCACGAGCTTCTGACACAATAGGTCATGCACTTGAAGCGAGAACCTTCGCCTATTGGATTCTTCGCCTTTTATCATCGCATCTTCCTTCTCCTTCCGAGTTTTGATATTGGTCAAAACCCCGTGTGCTAATGCATCTTTATTTGACGATAATAAATCCATTTGCCACCACTCCGGAGCAGTTCCTTCAGCTACTAATTGAGTTTCGAATGTGTCATTAGACAATACTTTACTTCTAAATTCCTCCAGACGTCTTAAAAATTGTTTTTGAAAGTCGGATGCCACTATTTTCATAAAGTCCGCCAAAGGCATTTTTAGTTCGTTTGGTAATCCATACTTTTTTAATAAATTATTTGGCGAGTAGGTACTCACCATTTTAGTTTCAGGATCAAATTCAATAACCGCTACATCAGCAGTGATAAGGGCTAAGTCCAACTGCCTTTTTTGATTGGAAAGTTTACTTCTTTCCTTTTCCAGTTGTTCAATCAAAAGAAAGGATTCATTGCGTCCCATCTGCATTGTTTCGCGCATAAACGCTAACTGCTGAATGGGTAAATAACTAGGAAAATCACCAATATTGACACCCACTCCGACCAAGTCCGAAATGGATTGAATTTCGGGGAATAAGACGGTAAATATTGAATGGTCTTCCAGGAGTTGACATTCTCCTTTTAGCTTTAAGGAATTCTGTTTGATTTCTAAAGCTAACTTTTGGACGCCTCCAGGGATTATGTTCTTTAAACTCTCTGGATTAATTACATTAAAGATTTCATCAATGAAAGATCCACGTCTTAGGCTCGGCGTTAATTTCTTAAACAGACGGCCAAAAGAAATGCATCTCCCATCAAGATCAAATCTCAGTGATAGTGGTAGGATTCCCTCTTCTAAATCTGTGAGCATGCTTTCCAAATCTCTAACTACTATTTATCCTAATATTACCTACCAGATAAGCTCATATTTACCAATACGCTTCTCTGCTTGAGTCGATGCTAATTCCTTGACGTTAAGTTCGACATTAAATCTTTTACCCAACCCTATCAACAGTCCACGAACCATTGGCTTGAGGCCTTCTCTTTCACTTTCGTAAGTCAATATAAAGGCATTCTCACCGCCATTTTCTACTGAAAATTTAGGTGGTTTTAGATTAGGCATGACGAGCGTTATCTGCTCATGGAGAAGATTCAGATTACCCAAAAACTCCGATAAAGTCTTTCCATAAATATTTAAGATCTCCTTATATCCTTCATCTGCAGTATAAAGAATCCAGTATTCACCAAATGCTTCAAGAACGGCTTCTTGAGAAATTTTGAGAACTTCCGAAGCAGATACCACGAGGCTATAGGTTATGTCATCGGGATAGGACTTCATGCTGACGAAAAATTCATCATTAAACGATGATTTCTCTTTTATTTGCTCCCAAGTAGAAGTACCATAGTTGGTGATTACTAACTCTTGGATTGCTTTGTTAACCATTCCGTACATATGTCTTTTTTAAGTTTAAAAATTATGTTAGTTAATTGAGTTGCTCTGAATATGCCATTCGGCTCTCCGGAGCTATAAAAATCTTTTAATACTAATCGTAGTACCCACGCCCAATTCGCTTTCAATCTTCAGATCCGCCTCTATGTTATTCGCCCTATTTTTCATATTATTGAGACCAAATCCGGATGAATTATCATTAGGCGCATATTCAAATCCTGTTCCATTATCGGAGATTTTCACAGAAATAATATCCGCTTTATTTATTACGTCTACGCTGATGTTAGTAGCGTGAGAATATTTGATAGCGTTCATTAACCCCTCCTGGAGGATACGGAATATTTCTATGCCGATTCTTTGCTGATTTATTCTGTTTTCGCCTGTCCAGCGCAGCTCCATTTTAGCAGGTGATAGTTTTCTCAAATTCTGTATTAAGCGATCTGCTGCGTCATAGAAAGAATTGGATTCCATATAGCTTGCACCCAGGTTATTTATGATAAGCCTGGTTTCTCTAATAGACGTTTCTAGCAATTTGTCTACTTCCAGAGGGATTTCTTCCCCCCCATTATTCAAATATTCTGAAAGCACCATTCTGGTACCGACAAGCATCTGTCCTACACTATCATGAATATCCCTACTTACTCTAATTCGTTCTTTTTCCTGACCAATAATTAGTGCTGCCTCTGCTTGCTTTTTCCAGGACACATCCTGGAAGATGCCGGTTATTTTTGTGACTTTTCCATCATCATCAAATTCGGTGGGCCGGGCTGTCATATGCTTCCAGCTCTCTGCTCCACTACCTCCTATCGTTTCTAATTCACACTGAAATTGTTCTCTGCTTTGTGTGTTCAATTGGTTGATGCAGATTTGTCGATGCGATGGATGTATGACTTCATTGATAAGAGTGTTGGCGTCATGTATTCGCTCATCTCTTGCGAAGAATAACTTTTCATTACCTTCAGGATAGAAGTGCATTTTATTTGTTAATGTATCCAGTTCCCAAGCGATCAACTCGCCTGTGGATAGTGCCAATCCAAGTTTTTCTGTTTGATATTTTAAGTTCTGGGCTATGTGATCGAGCTGGAGCCGATTTTGATCTATTTCAGTCATTTGATCTTTTAGCTGCGTGATATCAGTTTCGATGGCGATAAACTGTTTGATTTCCCCCTTCTCATCTTTAATCGGCACCACCCTGATGTCTAACCAGTATTTTCTTCCATCCTTAGCATAATTGAGCAACTGTACATTACAAGTTTCCCCAGATTGCATCGCAGCTCTTATTTTATCTACTTCATTTTGGTCAGTATCTGGTCCTTGTAGCATCGTGGAAGGCTTTTTACCAAGCACTTCTGCCATAGCATATCCGGTTAATGTGGTGAACCCTTTATTCACCCATGTAATGTGCCCATTAGAATCTGTTACCACCACTGCATTGCTCGTCTCCTTAACAATCAGTGCCAATTGCTCATTTCGGATACTTTCTTCTTCTCTGATTCTATTTTGAATCTCATTCTGAATGTGAATCGTCAGACTATGAAAGAGTTGGGTTTCAGCCTCCGAGATGACATCAGTACTTGTTTTTGATGCTAAATGTACAGCTCCATAAAAAATCTTATCTATGAAAATCGAATGTCCGTAATAGGTTGTATAACCTGCCTCTGATTCCAATCTATCATTGAGTTGAGAAATAGTGCGTTGGTCATAACAGATCAGTGAATTTTCACTTACATGCTTAGTAAGGGCATTTATATTTTGTGGGGTCAGCTTAAGGTCAGAAGTGCCCATTTTTTTTTGATCAAATAATGTGCTTCCATCGTTATCAGCAAAGGACATAAAGACATATTCAACGTTAAATGTCTCCTTCGCAATTCTCAGAAAGGCACCAATTTTCAGTACTGGGTCAATTCTCATCAAATCCAGATCGAAAATTCTTTTAAAAAATTTGCTTTGCGCTAATTGACTGTTGAGTTTAACATTTTCTACGTTATGAGAATTGATTTTTCTATCCTTGGAATAAATATATAATAAGATGAACACACTTAGTATTACAATGTATAATTCAAATAAGTAATAGATCTGAATTTTACTATCTACAGCTGTAATTGGAAACCCCAGTAGTTCGTTGATGGGTTCTCTTATCGCAATAAGTCCCAATATGAAAATTGAATTGGACCAGAAAATTAGCCCTCTCTTAGGATAGAGTAGGCTTGGGAATACAAAAGTAAATTGAAGCAGTACCGAATTAGTAAAGTAAAACGTCGGATCAATTAAATCGACCCCAATCCAATACTTTTGAAATGCCATAATTGCAAAGCAATAAGTAGGTATAAAAAAACCTATGATGATTCTTGTTAAATTTAACCATCCACGATGGGTCATATAGAGACAAGAAAAAATCATAAATAAACCCACAACAGCCGATATTTTCATTCTTAGTTCTGGGGCAGCAAGAAAAATTAAAGCAGCAAAAATCACAGAACAGACAGAAAGCCATTTTAAGACTGCAAGTAGTCTCTGACGGTACTCTTCGGTGAAATCACTAACAGGCACTGATTTTGTAATTCCAAACATCATGTAAAACTGCGATACCTACCACTCTCTTTAGTACGTGATTTACGTAATTCAGTAAAAATGAAGGATTACGTGAATCTCGTATAAATCAAAAAACAAGTATTTCTAGCTTTAAATAAATTTCAGTACTTAGAAAACTGTTTCGTTTAAACACTCAAAATGGATCAAATTAACTTTGAAAAAATATTAGATCTCCATAAAATTGGCGTGTTAAAAGTTGATAATGACAAAATTATCTTAGATGCAAATGACACTTTTTGTGATCTAAGTCTCTACGAAAGAGCGTTTTTAATTGGGAAAGTAGCTACAGATTTTCTTATGCGAGAGATGGATATCTCCATAATGGATGCCGAAGTAGAACGGAGATTACTAGGTAAGAGCACCTCTGGTGAATTATGGTTTGTGAAAGCAGATGGAAATGAAGTCCTTTCGAAAGCAACTGCCGTACCCTATACCTTAGAAAATGGGGAAACTGGAGGTTCGTATATCCTGCTTCAGGATATAACTAAGTTCAATCGTGACGCTATTGAACTTCGACAATTGAATGAGAACCTTCCTGGCATGATATTCAGAGCTAATAGCGACTGGAAAACGCTTTATGTGACAAATGCCAAGAAGATCTGCGGTTATAAAAACGAGGAGCTTATTTCTGGTAAAGTGCCTTGGAAAGGCATCATATATCCACCTGATCAACAAAGAGTTTTTGACGAAGCATTGGCGATAGCCGAATATCCTGCGCATAGTGATATGACCTATCGTATCCGTACAAAGAATGGGAATATCAAATGGGTTACAGAACAGAAATCCAAACACCCGAATGGTGAGATAACTGGATTGGTCTATGAAGATTCTGTGTCGGCCTCTAAAGCTAAAGTGTTTGAAGATAATGTTTCTGGGATTTTTAAGGCATCACATAAATGTTTCTTAGAAGCTAATCACTCATTTGCGAGAATGTTTGGATACACACAAAAAGAAATACTTAACCAACCCACAGATATTATTTTTTTTACAACTGAGGAACGTGATGCTTGTTTTATGACGTGTATGAATGAACAAATTGTGGACAATCATAAAGTAAGACTAAGAAAAAAGGATGGTAGTGAGGTATGGGTGTCACTTAATGCTCGTATGCAATCGGATACTGAGCTTCAAGGAACGATGATTGATATTACCATGCAGATATCTGCTGAAAAAAAAATAGATGTAAAAAGGCTCAAAAATCAGTTCGTGATCCTTTTGGCTCAGGAAGAAGAACGGCAAAGGATTTCGCGGGATATCCACGATAGTGTAGGTCAAATGCTGATCGGTATCCGGCTCCTTTTCGAAGAGAAAATGAGAAATATGGAGCCCGCTTTGAAGGCAGGATTTAATGAAATTGATCATCACCTTGATAGTGTCATAAAAGAGACCAGAATGCTCGTAAATAAATTTGGAATCGCGCTGACCCTAAATAATTCTGTAAAATCGGCTTATTCAGAAGTGCTGTATAAATCTAAATCGTTTTATAAAGGACAAATACATTTCAGTTGGACTGGGAACGATGCTATGGCTTCTAGTAATAATGCACTGCATGCTTTCAGGATTTTTCAAGAAGCTGTAACCAATGTCTTCAAATATGGTGAGGCCGACAATCTCGAAGTGACTGTAGACAATTCCACGGATTTTGTGCTCATTATAAAAGATGACGGTGCAGGATACGACCAGACAAAAAAAAGCGAGGGATTTGGCTTACGAAATATGGCAGAGAGGGTTGAGGCAATTGAAGGTCAGCTAACAATTATTTCTAGTCCTGGCGAAGGGACTGAAGTCAAGTTGATTATTCCTGGAAACTTAGCCTAATCCTAAATTGACATTTAGTTCTTCTACTATTCAGTTTAATAATTATTTTTTATGCTGTAAGTCCAAGCCTGATAAAACTCACATATCTGCCCTTGGCTATGCACGGCACGCTTCTATTAAGTGACCAAGGCGTTGCTCAAGATGCCACCTGTCTAGAAGTGACAGCTTTTTGAGTAATATTTTCAAGTAAAGCAGACCGAGGCTATAGGCTTAAGTATCTTCAAGGTTTTGAATCAATTATTTCACGGTAAAGAGCAATATTGGCTTGATAGATATTATAAAGTGGCCTATGAAAAAGACCATTTTATGGAAGCTCTTCATCTCAATGAACTTAAGAGTGCTCACGAGCTCAATGTATTTTCTTCCGTTGAAGGGGGATTTATTATCACGGTTCAGGATCTGACAGTAAGGGTTAAAACGCACAAAGGAATTAGAGAATTTTTTTGTTGCAAATTCTGAAGGTGTTTTTCTCGAATTAAATCCCCGATTTCCTAAATCGCTTGGGTATACAATGGAAGAAATGCGAGGCATGAATTTCATTGACCTACTGCTTGATGAAGACTTACAAAGCACATCTAATGCAATGGACTTTGAAGCGCAAGAAAGGCAAACATTAAAATTTAGAAATAAGCATAGCACCAAGCAAGGTGATAGTAATCATTTTGACTGGACATGTACCCTACACGATGGTGTGCTATACGGAGTGGCAAAAGATGTCTCTATTGAAGTCAAAATTGAAGGTGAACTTAATAAGTACAAACGATTCTTTGACATTTCACAAGTAAACTTCTGCATTACCGACTTATGAGGAAAATTTCTGAAGGTAAATCCCCAATTACCTAAAACACTCGTCAACAGCATTGAAGTGTATTTTTGAAGGAAAAAAGGTAAGTCATATACTTCCTTATGTATCGCCAGGATCAAATGATGTGACAGATGGACTATTTGAGGATAATCGAAAAAGAATGTCTATTTCAGGTGTACAAGAAAAATTTTCGGTTTTGTAGGACAAAAACAATCTACGCCTAATTAAAGAAGGTGAACAAGGACAATACATCCTTAAACCAAAAACGGGTACAGGTAAAAAACCTGAATAAATGCCTGCCAACGAGCATTTATCCAAGCAAATAGCAAGTCAGATTTTTAAGATAGAAACTGCTGAGAACGCGCTCATTTTTTATATTAACAGCCATCCTGCTTATATAACTAAGCGATTTGATGTTAAAGATGATAGTACAAAGTAGGCACAAGAAGATTTTGCAGCGTTAGCGCAAAGAACATCTCAAAATCACGGAGAAAACTATGAATATTTGGGTAATAATTATGAATTATTTGCACTACTAAAAAGTATATCCCTGCATACTGTATCGAAGCTCCTAAGCTTCTAAAACTTATCTTGTTCACCTACCTGTTCTCTAATGGAGATGCAGATTTTAAAAACTTCTCACTTATAAAGACTGAGTTGGGAGATTATAAATTAAGTCCTGCGTATGACTTACTAAATAGCCGCATACATGTTGCGGGTAAAGATTTTGCACTTGATGACGGTTTATTACTTCCCGCCCTATCAAAAGGAAAAGTACATGAAGTGTTTCTTAAACTAGGCGAAATGGCGCAAATTAATAGAAACCTTATTGACGATACCTTTTCTCTGCTAACTTCCAAAAAGGATGATGTCCTTAGTTTAATTAGCCACTCATATTTATCGGATAAATTGAAACGTAATTACGAACAGGCCTATTTAACCCGATTGAAAAACCTAATCAGGAATTGATAATACCTAATTGCGAATATCAATGATTCTCCATACCGCTTAACCACAAATTTGTTTGTGAAATGAACGAAATAAAAACGACATACAACAATGTGTATAGTGTATAGCTACCCTGCTGGAAACTACAACACGGTGCACTAACCGTTAGACAAATAAAAAGTCACTATCAGACACGCTCCATCTCCAAACAGTGCAGAGCTATTCTCTCCTATGTTTTATCTGCCATTACACCTGTAATAGTATGGTTCAAACTACCTCATCGCATCCCACCTAATCTTCATATCCCCGACCTGTCGGACTAAAGCATCTACCGCTTCCTTCGTCTGATCTGCAGGTCGTGCGTCGGCGCTTTGCAGTACCTCTAGCAAAAACAGTAATTTAGCTTGGAGGCTGACGATCGTTTCCTTCTCCAAAGTGGTTGCTCGTATACTACCGTAGACGATATCCCCACCTCTGGGCAAACCAGCTCCTCGAAATTTCAGCAGACGTTCCTTCTCTCCTTTTTTCCATTTCTTCTTTTGTAGGAGTGTGCTGTTCAGCTCTATCCGGACGTCTTGGAGCAATTCATAGTTAGTGTAACAAAGCAGCGAAAGGTCGGTTTGCAGTTGCAAGTCTTCGTCACTGATCGAAACCCTTGGATCTAGCCGCACGATCAATGGCTTATCGGTGGACTGACCATCTACCGTTAAGCGAATGGTGTAAGTGCCAGGTGGCACATAAGGACCACTAGGACCGCTGGGCGTATTGTCCAGCACTGCAGCAATGGCAAATCCTCTGCTGGCTCCACGAGGTGCGGCATAATGCAAATCCCAAACGAAACGATGATGGCCGTTACCTGTGGATAAACGCTCTTCTGGTCGCATCCAATACGTGGAATGTGGAAACTTAGTGGTATCTAATAATTCAGGTTTATCATCGCTAGAAAATGTCGCAATGCTTGCTCCTTGTTCATTCAGTATTTCAAGGCTTACTTTTTTCGCATCTGCATTGAGCTGATAATAGAGAATGGCACCATCAGGTGGGTTTTCTCCAGTAGGCTCTTCAGGCGGAAGTGGCGTATCGCCAAACATATTGTATCGGACACGAGTGGCCATTGAAGGTTCGAACAAATAAGCATTCGATGACTTAGCTGCGGGCAGGTCTCTTAGTGAACTGAAGTCGTCCAGTATCCAGATAGATCTTCCATGTGTACCAATAACCATATCGTTCTCATGCACCACCAGATCACGGATGGAACTGGCTGGCATATTCATTCGCAAGGAATGCCAAGAGTCACCATCGTTGTTAGAAAAGTAGACCTCTCGTTCTGTGCCGGCAAACAACAGCCCTTTTTGTTTTACATCTTCTCGTACCACATTGACAGGCCCTGAGGGGTTCATACCAGTAACAACCTCTTCCCAGGTCTTACCGTAATCATGCGTGCGATAAATGTGCGGTTTCATGTCATCTTTCCGGATGGCATTCACGGCGATATAGGCCGTTCCCTTTTCAAAATGCCCTGCATCCATTTGTGAGATTTTGTCCCAAGAGCTCAATGCCTCAGGGGTCACATCCATCCAGGTAGTTCCGCCATCAACTGTCACATGCACCAATCCATCATCTGTACCCGCCCATATGATGTTCTTGTCTAAAGGCGAAGGTGCTAATGCATACACAATCGCACGTTGTGCCATTGTCTTCATTTCTTCACTTTTAAAATCTCCTACACTATTGGGAACAGTAGGCTGTTTATTGGTGAGATCGGGGCTAATAGCATCCCAACTCTGACCACCATTATGCGTTTTCCAAACCACATTGGTACCAAACAATAGCATGGTCTCATCTGCAGGATGAAACAGCAACGGCATAGACCGCAGAAATCGAGTTTCACCTGAGCGGAGCACTTCGGGAGCAACGTTTTGTGACTGACCCGTCTTTTTATCAAAACGAATCACACGTCCACCATAGATGATAGAAGGGTCTCTTGGATCAGGAGCCACGTAGGCATATTCATCTGCTCCGACACCCATCCAATCCCGAAAAGAGATTTGTCCGCCATTGCCTCGACTGGCCACTCCAATAGCACCACTCTCTTGCTGGCCACCATACACCCAATAAGGAAATTGATTGTCGGTAGCCACATGATACAATTGAGCAGTCGGTTGATTGTACCATGAACTCCAGGTGTTCCCTCCATTCACGGTGACGATCGCACCTTGATCGGCAGCAAAGATCATTATGTCGGGATCTAGGGGATTGATCCAGATCCGATGATAGTCATCCCCACCGGGAGCACCTTTGAGTGACATCCAGGTTTCCCCTGCGTCGGAAGATTTGTAGGAAGCGACATTCCCAATGAATAGTACGTTCTCGTCTTTGGGATGCACTTTGACCTCAGCAAAATCACTTCCTCGTCCCCATAAGCGTCCGTTATTGTTGATCAGCGTCCAGCTCTCACCCGCATCCTCACTTCGATAAATCCCACCATTCTCTCTGGCGTCTACAGTTGCATACATCCGGTTCGAATTACTTCGCGCAATAGCTATCCCAATCCTTCCAAGTCCCTGCGCTGCATTGGGAAGCCCCTTTTCGATCTTTCGCCAAGAAGCACCACCGTCAGTCGATTTATGCAGGCCACTATTGGGTCCAGAGAACTTCGCGTTTTCCCAAGGGCCCTCTTGATGTTCCCAGAGATCGGCAAACAAGATTTGAGCATTGTTAGGGTCAAATTCCACCTGAATTGCGCCCGTATTGTGATTGATGTACAAGGTCTTTTCCCATGTCTTTCCTCCGTCTAGCGATCGGAAAACTCCACGCATCTCATTAGCCCCATATGGATGACCCAAACCAGCCACAAACACGATATCTGGATTACTTGGATGAACAATGACGCGGCTAATTTGCTGGATATCTCCCAATCCAATGTGCGCCCAGGTCTTTCCACCATCAGTGGACTTAAACATGCCATCACCCACAGCAAGGTCAGGACGGTGCAGTCCCTCACCTGTCCCTACATAAATCACATCGGGATGAGAAGGTGAAACGGCCAAGTCGCCTACCGAGCCTGTGGGCGCTTCGTCAAAGATGGGATTCCAGGTGGAGCCATAGTCATCCGTTTTCCACACGCCACCATTATTTACACCGATGAAAAAAACATTCGGTCGCGAAGGAATACCAACCGCTCCCACCGTACGTCCAGCACGAAAAGGACCTATCATTCGGTATTTCAATGCTTGATAGTCTGATTGCTCGACTTGTGAAAATGACAGGGTGGAAATGGCTAAAAGGAATATTGCAGTTAGGATGCGCATACTGGTAGGTCGATGTGAAGAATTAAAAATAATCCTTTTTCCCTGCAACACCATCGTGAGAAACTAATAAGCCTTCCTAGGATTCCATGGGGTTTCATCGATCAGGATATCTTAATGATACTTGGGAAGTCCGATACAACTAGCCTGCGCAGCGCGGCCTAGTGGGCCATGCAGGTCGCAACTCAAAAATTTAAAATAATTTGTGGCTTGTGCCAGTGGGCAGTTTAGTGCTTTCCAAGCTGCATAATTATAGCTTGGCGCTAGATTCAAACAAAGATATAATCACTAAGTCCAACTATCTTTCGGATTATATTATTACCACTCTTTCCTTATGAAAAAATCCTATTCTTATCTACTTGGTTGCTTATCCATTATTGCTTTTTGTATCTCATGTGATAATCACTCCAAACCTGAAGCTGGTTATGACCCTGAAGCAAAATTACTAGCCTTGCAAATTACACTTCCAGAACCGCCTCAGCCGGTGGCCAATTACGTCAATGGCGTCAGAGCAGGGAACCTAATTTTTCTAGCAGGTAAAGGTCCCAAGCGACCTGACGGAACAGAACTAATTGGTAAATTGGGACAGGATATTTCTATTGAAGAAGGCTATGAAGGGGCTCGGTTGACCGCCATAGTTCAGCTGGCCGTATTGAAAGAAATGCTAGGAGATTTAAATAAAGTAAAGCGAATCGTAAAAGTACTTGGCATGGTGAACTCAGACCCCTCCTTTGTTGACCAACCAAAAGTAATTAACGGCTTTTCAGACTTGATGGT
>JBLHTU010000084.1:0-15150 GCA_047627515.1 Cyclobacteriaceae bacterium
TACTTCGCTGATTACATCAAGTGTCTGCGAAGTTTTGACCCTACCAAATGCCTGTACTGACGTTTTCACATCCTTGTATTTGACCTTCGTTGTTTTAACATACCGATTGATGACTGTAGGCTTGGCAACGATAGGTGGTTCTTTTTGCTGCGAAAAAATAGCGGCAGCGCTTATCGATGCTACAAGAATTAATACAGCAGCACCCACGACAACAATTTGTCTTGATTCCATTTGAGTTTTTGATTTGTGGCTTTTTCTTTCCGGCGAAAGAACTTTGAGTAAGTATGTATAAGGATGGCAGAGGATTTTGTTTCACTTACACCCATATTTTATACTAAAGGCCAGAATCTCTGATAAGTGAAGGTTCAAAGGCTAGTCATCAAAGGCTTGCAAGCAAGCGATAAACCAGCAGCGCCAAACACATGTTCTTATATGCCTCCGAAACGATCAAAGGCAGCAGCCTCTAGCACATCTCTATGATCTGGGTGCGCAATGCTTATCATTAACTTAGTCCGCTCTTTCAATGACTTTCCATACAAGTTAACTGCACCAAATTCACTAACGATCCAATGCACGTTAGCTCGCGTCGTGACTACCCCTGCTCCTTCTTTGAGGGTTGAGACGATTTTACTTGCTCCCTTATTGGTTGTCGCGGTCATAGCAATAATTGGCTTACCTCCTTTTGAGTAAGAAGCTCCACGTATAAAATCCATCTGACCTCCTACACCTGAAAAATGCTTAGTCCCAATCGAATCTGCACATACTTGGCCTGTGTAGTCAATTTCAATCGCACTATTGATCGATGTCACTTTAGGATTTTTTCTGATAATAGAAACATCATTTACATAGGCGACATCCATCATCAGCACGCCTGGGTTATTATCGATAAACTCATACAAAGCCTCCGATCCCATCACGAACGATGAGACGATTTTTCCATTATCAGTTTTCTTTTTCTCTCCTGTAATCACCCCCTTTTCTACCAAGGGAATTATTCCGTCAGAAAACATTTCAGTGTGTACTCCAAGCTTTCTATGATTGCCTAGTTGCGCCAAGACGGCATTCGGAATATTCCCTATGCCCATCTGTAGTGTCGCACCATCCTCTACAAGCTCAGAGATGTGCTTTCCAATTTGGATTTCCTCGGCAGACAAGGGTGAAGGAGCAATGACCGGGATTGGCGACTGATGCTCTACTAAATAATCAAAATGGTGGACATGAATACATCCATCCCCAAGTGTTCGTGGCATACTTGGATTGATTTGAGCTATGACTGTTTTTGCTTTTTGCACGGCCGCAAGTGTAGCATCTACTGAAACTCCCAAAGAACAGTAGCCATGTGCATCAGGCACACTCACTTGGACCAGTGCCACATCGATGGGTAACACCTCATTTCTAATCAGGTTAGGCACTTCGCTCAAGAAGACAGGGATGTAATCTGCTCTATGTTCTTGCGTCGCCTTCCTCACATTGGCACCCACAAAGAAAGATTTTAGTCTGAAATGGCCTTCGCAGTCAGGGTTTGTATAGCTAGCATTCCCTTCGGTATGTAAATGAACAATCTCGACGTCAGTTAGCTCATCCTTTCGGTTAACTAAGGCGTCGACCAGTATTTGAGGGAAAGCTGCGACGCTATGGATATATATTCTTTGGCCTGATTTTACCACCGAAAGGGCTTCTTGTGCCGTTACTAAACTTGACATATGAGGTTATTTTCTTTTTGACGTAAATTAACAATCGTTCGCTTATGCGAATATGATCTTTATCAACTAACAAGAAAATTATGTTCATAACCAAATCGCAACTAAAAACCTTACTGGTTTTTACACTGAGTCTCATCATGATTCAGGGTTTTGCACAAAGAAAGAATAACAAGGCAGTTTCGACTGTCAGCTATAATGCCGAACTATATGAAGGCATGGACTGGAGATCCATAGGCCCTTTCAGAGGGGGGCGATCATCAGCGGTCACCGGCGTAGCTGGTAAGCCAAACCTCTTTTACTTCGGGTCGACTGGTGGAGGTGTCTGGAAAACTTCAGACGCAGGAAACAGTTGGAGTAATATTTCTGATGGATATTTTGGCGGAAGCATCGGATCGGTCGCCGTTAGTGCGTGGGACCCCAATGTTATTTACGTGGGTGGTGGCGAAGTCACAGTCCGAGGAAATGTGAGTTATGGTTATGGCGTATGGAAATCCGTCGATGCTGGTAGCTCATGGTCATTTATGGGCTTACCGAAGAGCAAGCATATTCCCAGACTACAAATTCACCCAAAGAACCCAGATCTAGTTTATGCTGCAGTAATGGGCGATCTTTTTAAGTCATCGAGTGAAAGAGGCGTATATAGAAGTAAAGACGGTGGTAAAACTTGGGAGCAGGTCCTCTTTGCTAATGCGGACGCAGGAGCAGTAGAGCTGGTCATGGACCCTAACAACCCTCGAATATTGTATGCTTCTACTTGGAGAATCAAAAGAACTCCTTACAGTCTAGAAAGTGGTGGTGAAGGCTCTGACCTGTGGAAAAGTACAGACGGTGGTGACAGCTGGAAAAAAATCAGCGGAAACAAAGGCTTGCCAACAGGTGCTTGGGGTATCAGCGGAGTGACGGTATCTCCTGTGAACTCTGATCGCGTATGGGCACTTATCGAAAATAAAGATGGTGGAGTGTACAGATCTGATGATGCCGGCGAAACCTGGTCATTAGTCAACAAGGAAAGAAAATTGAGACAACGAGCTTGGTACTACACGAAGATCATTGCTGATACACAAGATGAAGACCGTGTATATGTCATGAATGTAAGGTATCACAGATCCAAAGATGGTGGGACTACTTTTGAGACGTACAACGCACCGCATGGTGACCACCATGACTTATGGATCGCTCCAGAAGATAATCAACGCATGGTCATCGGTGATGACGGTGGTGCGCAAGTATCATTTGACGGTGGTGAAAACTGGACAACTTATGGCAATCAGCCAACAGCTCAGTTTTACAGGGTTACGACTGATAACGCGTTTCCCTATCGGATCTATGGTGCACAGCAAGACAACTCTACGGTACGTATCGCACACAGGACCGATGATAGATTTATTACTGAAAGTGACTGGGAGTCTACAGCTGGGGGTGAAAGTGCCCATATCGCAGTAGACCCAGATGACAACGACATCGTTTATGGCGGTAGTTATGGTGGATTCTTGACACGTGTCAATCACAACACAGGTGAAAGAAGAGCTATTAATGTATGGCCAGATAACCCTATGGGTCACGGTGCTGAAGGCATGAAGTATAGATTCCAATGGAACTTCCCTATCTTCTTCTCCCCTCATAATTCGGATAGATTGTATACTACATCACAACATGTGCATGTCAGCACAGATGAAGGACAATCATGGAAAATCATCAGTCCTGATTTAACGCGTAATGATCCTTCGAAACTGGTCTCTTCTGGTGGACCTATCACAAAAGATAACACAGGTGTTGAGTACTATGCTACCATCTTTGCAGCAACCGAATCATATCATGAAGAAGGTGTGATCTGGGCGGGAAGCGACGACGGCCTACTTCATGTGACTAAAGATGGTGGTGACAGTTGGACCAATGTTACACCAACAGGAATGCCTGAGTGGAACATGATCAACAGTGTAGAAATCGATCCATTTAACAAAGGCGGATTGTATGTAGCTGCTACCCGGTACAAGCTAGGCGATTACAGACCTTATTTATACAAGACTGAAGACTACGGAGCTACTTGGAGAAAAATAACATCCGGGATCGACTCAGAGCATTTTACCAGAGTGGTGCGCGCAGACCCTTCCAAAAAAGGTATCCTGTATGCTGGAACAGAGTCAGGTATGTACATTTCATTTGATGATGGAGCAAGCTGGAAACCATTCCAACAAAACTTACCTATCGTGCCGATTACAGATCTGACGATCAAAGAGAATCAGCTGATAGCGGCGACACAAGGTCGTAGTTTTTGGATGATTGATGATCTGACACCTCTCCACCAACTGACTACTAACATTGCATCTAGTAGCAGTTATTTGTTCCAACCAATGAAAACATATCGCATGGGTGGAGGAAACAACGCTACGTCTAAGACTGAGGGTACCAATCACCCAGGCGGTGCGCTAGTGCATTTCTATGTACGAGATACGGTATCATCTGATACTGTTAAGATTGCTTTCAAAGAAAAAGGTGGGGATCTAATCAAGACCTTTAGCACTTTCCCTGACGAAGAAGAAAACGAAAGTAAACTAGAAGTAAGCCCGGGGTTAAACAGAATCAATTGGGACATGCGCTATAAAGGTGCAAGTACATTTCCAGGTATGATCTTATGGTCTGCATCGACCAGAGGCCCCGTAGCTGTTCCAGGCATCTATGATGTGGAGATGTCTATCAATGGTCAGATGATCAACCAATCTTTTGAGCTGGTCAAAGACCCTAGAAGCAGTGCTTCACAAGCGGATTTACAAGCTCAGTTCGATTTCATGATGCAAGTGCGGGATAAGTTGAGTGAAGCCAATGACGCGGTATCTGATATCAGAACGGTACGTAGGCAGGTCAATGATGTGCTCAAGAAAGCCGGAGAAAATCAATCGCTAAAAGATTTAGGGAAAGCAATGCTAGATGACATGAAAACCATCGAGGAAGCCCTTTATCAAACGCAAAATGAGAGTGGTCAGGATCCACTTAACTTTCCTATCCGCTTAAATAATAAGGTTGGCCATCTAGCTTCTCTTATGGGTATCGGAGATAATCGCCCTACGGATCAAGCTATTGCCTTTTATCAGGAAGTTTCTTCTGAGATAGATCAGCAGATCAGTGCTTTGGGTGATATATTCGGAACAAGGATCGACGCATTTAATAAAGCAGTCATTGACAATAGAATTGAAGCCGTAAAGCTTGAGGATTAAAATACGTTGTGCATTTTTGTGGTGAAGCACAAAGAAGCCAATGTATAACATAGTAATTATTGGCGGAGGTATAGTAGGACTTGCCTCCGCCCTTAAAATAAAAGAACAGAACCCCAAGCTTAAAGTAGCTGTCGTAGAGAAAGAGCATACACTAGCTTCTCATCAAACGGGACACAACAGTGGCGTGATTCACTCCGGCCTCTATTATAAGCCTGGAAGCCACAAAGCCAAGAATTGTGTAGATGGCTATCACAAATTGCTACGGTTTTGCGATGAAGAAGAAATCCCCTACGAGATCACTGGTAAGATCGTAGTCGCCACTAGACAAGAACAAATTCCATCACTCAATATGCTTTTTGAAAGAGGGGAAGCCAATGGCCTAAAAGGAATTAAAAGATTAATAAGTGAGGAAATAAAGCAGTATGAGCCCTATGTAGAAGGTGTTCAGGGTATGTTTGTTCCCCAAACAGGAATCATTGATTACAAAGTCGTCGCGGAAAAATACGCGGAAAAATTCAGACATTTTGGTGGCGAAATCTTTACAGATAATAAAGTCATAGATATACAGATCCTCAGGGAGGGTTTGTCGAGAGTCATCACCAAAAACGAAGAACTGACGACACGACTGGTGATAAATTGCGCAGGCCTCCAATCAGACCTGGTTGCGAAGCTTACAGGCGCAGACGTCAACTATCGAATTATTCCATTTAGAGGCGAGTACTTCAAGATTAAGCCTGAACGGGAATACCTTGTCAAAAACCTTGTCTACCCTGTCCCTGATCCCAATTTTCCATTTCTTGGTGTTCATTTTACCCGTATGGCAAAAGGGGGTGTAGAAGCTGGACCCAACGCTGTATTGGCATACAAAAGAGAAGGTTATACGAAATCTGATATCAACTTAAAGGAATTTGCGGGAGCTATCACCTACCAAGGTTTTAGGAAGGTTGCTGCAAAATACTGGAAAACTGGTTTTGGAGAGTTTTACAGATCCTATTCAAAATCTGCTTTCACAAAAGCGTTGCAGGAATTAATACCAGATATCCAAAAGACGGATTTAATACCAGGAGGTTCGGGCGTACGGGCTCAAGCTTGTGACAAGACTGGGGGACTGATCGATGACTTCTTAATCTTGGAAGGGAGCAACTACATCAATGTCGGAAATGCACCCTCTCCCGCTGCTACCTCCAGTTTGTCAATTGGAGAGCACATTGCTGACCTAGTGAAGTCCAGACTAAAATAAAGTCACTCTTTTTGGACTTAGTAACCATTATAATGTCCTTTGAACGACATTATAACTTGGCATATGCCTTTTCTATAAATTCAAAACAGATGCTACCGTTTACCAGTTCTTCTAGTATACAAAATTGATGATTATGAAATCTCTGATGATAACGCTTACTTTTATTTCACTACTATCGTGTTCTCAAGCACAAGACAAAGCAGCTCATACGATTCCAGAAGCTTGGCAATTAAGTGAGGAAGAATGGAAAAGTAAATTAACGGATATGGAGTACTATGTGCTTCGTGAAAAAGGTACCGAACGCGCTTTTACCGGTGAACTTTGGGACAATAAAGAGTCTGGAGAATATGTATGTCGGGCTTGTAAACTCCCGCTGTTTTCATCGGAAACAAAGTTCAAGTCTGGGACTGGATGGCCTAGCTTTTATCAGCCATTGGTGACTGAAAATGTCTTGGAGGAAAATGATTACAAATTTGGCATGGTGAGAACAGAAGTCCTTTGCAACAGATGCGGTGGACACTTGGGACATGTTTTTCCTGATGGTCCAAAACCAACAGGTCAGCGATACTGCCTCAACAGTGCGTCATTGTCCTTTATCCCAAAAGCATTTAAAACAGACTGATCTTCTCATCGATGAAAGCAGCTGCACGGTATTCCATATAGCTGTATTCATCGTTCCGTAGGGTAAAACCAACGTGTCCTCCCTTCTTGGGAGTCTCTAGGTAAATATTGGGATTCTGATTGGTCAGGTCATACGGATAACATTTATCGCCTAGCAGTGGGTCATTCAGCGCGTTGACAATGAGTGCTGGCTGTTGTATTGTAGAGAAAAATTGGTCGCAGGTACATTTTGCATAAAAGTCATCTAGGTCATCAAATCCGTGCAATGGGACTGTGTACTTCAGATGAAAAGCATCAAAATCATCCAGTTGGTCGATGCCTTGCAAATCAATGTGCTCGGGACTTAAAGCGCCCTTCAATTTGACTTTCGCTACTAACTTATCAAGAAACCTCTTTTCATACAGTCTATTGCCTTTTACTCTGAGTTGCTCGCCGCTGCTTCTCAAGCTACAGGGCACTGAATACGTCACTGCTCCCTTGACTGCTCCCGGTAATACGCGTCCCTCGCCCAAGTATTTCAAACTCATACTTCCCCCCATAGAATAGCCAACCAATACCATCGAATCGTAGGCATTTTCAGAGAGTCCATGATCAATTACTGAACTTAAATCATCCGTATCTCCATGGTGATAAAATCGAGGCAATCTATTTATTTCATTACTGCAGCTACGGCAGTTCCATGCTAGAATATCCCAGCCAATCTTGTGAAAAAATTTAGCCGTTCGCTTCACATAGTATCTATCAGCACTTCCCTCTAGTCCATGTGTAATGACCATCAACTTGGTATTTCCTGCACTTTTCATCCAATCCAGATCCAAGAAATCGCCATCGACCAACTCTAGCCGCTCTCGGTCGTATTCAACTCCATCGACATAACCCAGTAGTGAAGGCACTATAGTTTCCATATGGCCGTTCAGTAAGTACCAAGGACGGTTTTTGTAATTACTTGTAGAGATGATAGGCATGATAGAGTTTAGACTGCATAAACCGACGCACGGTACGTTCGATCATTAAGTCATTGACAAAGCAGCTAAGATAGAAGATATGAGGTTTCGGTAGTACTGATGACCTCTCTAGATCATTTTAGATAAAAAAGCTATCACTCTCACTCGTTAACCTCGACAATTCTGACAGCTCAAACTATTACTGACACCTATGCCAGTCAGGAGCTCCAGTGGCAAGTATTTGAAGAACTTAGATTGCTGCCCTACTGATAAAATTCTTCGCTTTCTGATCGCACTATTTCCCAGGTGTGATCAGCTAGTAACCGAACTTCCGCTTCAAATTTTTCGTAGGGAAGAATCTTCCCCCACTCTTCAGGACTCACCATCGATAGCACATCGATCTTTTCAGCTTTCCGGTACAAATAATACTGTTTATTAATTACGGGCTGAAAACCCATGTTAGACTGGTAGATACGTTCTGAAATCTCCACTCGCTTTTTCAAGTAATTTGCTTGCTGCACAAGCGTCTGCATCTGTTCAAATAATTGTCGATACTGCCGGTCCGTTTGATCGTGCATCGCAGCCACGGCTGTTCCTTTGATCTTACCCTTATCTTCAGGCTTAATAACAGCACCACCTACAGTGTGTGCATATTCTATCAATCCCGGGTAATCCGTGATCTTTTCTTTCTCTTTTTCAAGATCGATTTTCGAAATATCGATTTTTGTTCCCACTTTATTCTTCAATTATCCTTTCTTGCAGATTCTTTTTAGCACCAGGCCAAGTTGTCCTTTTATTGATGTCGTAGCCGATTATGAACATGATCACCAAAAACACGAGTGAAATAAGCAAAAAAATCTTTTTTGATCTTTTCATATCTGAACAACCAACCTCAATTTTGAATAAATAGTTTTAAAGCAATACCATGAATATTAACGCCAAGATCTTAGAAATTACTGAAACCCAACAAATCAGCGGATCATTTCGAAAGAGAGAATTTATTGTTGAGTACGCAGAAAATCCCCAATACCCTGAATTCATCAAGTTTGAAGCGATTCAAGCGAATTGTGATCAACTTGACAGAGTAAGTGTCGGGCAAGAGGTAAATATCCAGTTTAACCTAAAAGGTCGGAAATGGACAGATCCTCAGGGAGTGGTCAAATACTTCAATTCTCTACAAGCATGGAAAGTAGAAGCGGGACAGGCTTCATCACAGGAATCTGGAACGCAACCCACTACGCAAGCTCCTCAAGGTAATTCAACACCAGGAGAGGCAATGGATGGCGTGAGCTTTTCAGAGGATGACGATCTGCCCTTTTAACGTACTCTCTTCTTACGAAAAGTGATTGGGATATAATCATCTGTGGGCATCCCAAGGTGTGTTAAATCCCACTCACTTGAGTATCCGTTGACCATGGACCTGATGCAAGCCACTCGGTCATCGGCGGGTGCATCACATTGATCCCAGTAGAAAATTTCCACACGATAATTGTATTGTTTCTTGATTCCATTGACACGAACTTCAACTTCTATGTCCTGTTCCTCGTTAAGCTGAGGAATATCGATTCCTATTATACTCATAAGCTCTAGTTAGATTTATTGTACTACAGGTGCAAAAAATATACCCAAGGAGATAAATTATTGTAAATGAGTGTGTTACGGAAATTGACTTCATTTAAAGTGACCGAAAAATGAACACAAAGTGTACCATACCAAGACAGATAGATCAAAGTAGGATCATATGGTTTTTTGCGCTGACAATACTTAGTTGTAGCTGCGCGTCCATCTCAAATAAAGAAAATAAGCCCTCACCCTTTGTGACGGACACAGTCAAATACGATAATGGAAATATGATGGCCATAGCCTATAGCAGTCCAAGTGCACGTGATCGAGAAGTCTGGAATCAGCTTGTTCCTTACGGTGAGCTATGGAGAACAGGTGCTAATGAAGCCACGGTTTTTACGACCACTATTGATCTCTTGATAAGTAATGACACTCTGAAAGCCGGTAAATACAGTGTATTTACTATACCAAATGACGAAGAATGGACAATTATATTTAATAAAGATTGGGAGCAATGGGGAGCCTACGGTTATAATCAACAAGATGACGCTTTGAGAATTACAGTGCTTCCCACAATAACAGACAAACACCAAGAAGAGATGACTATCGCAATTCGAAATGACCAATTCTTATTTCATTGGAAAAACATCTCCTATGCAATCTCAATGACAAGGCTTGACTAGTTCATTCTGAGACTTTCGTTAATCAATCTTGAGATGACACCAGACATCTTTTTAAGAGTCTCGTCACATCCGTCGATTAGATATTTTCTGCGCATAAGCAGTGGGTCAAAATACCCTATGTAAACATCCTCATGCTCCTCCCATACTATGATCTTTAAGGGTAAATCTAATGCAGATGTTTGCTCACATAGAATCAAAGCCGAGCTAAGCATCACGTCTTCAAAGAGAATGACATTAGTTGTATCTATTTCAGTACCTCTTTCGATAGCAATATCCTGATGATACACAACCTCAAAGAGCTTAAGTTCTTTTTGCTTGATCAGACTGATCAAATTATTAGTCGTTTCCTCTACACTCGTTTTTGATCTGTAAACCGTCATATTTTGACTGGACACAAAAAAGGAAAAACAAATGAATAAAAGGAAGAGCACAAGTTTGGTAACGAAGAGCATATTAAAGACAATTGAAAACGCAAAAATAAACATCTAGCAAGCTTTAAATAGAAAAATGGATTGAAAAGGAATTATGATTGTCTTATTGGAGAATAAACCCATATTTTTGTTAAGCGCGTCTGTGATAAGCTTACATCTGATGAAGTCAATCACATTGTTTTAACACTGTTCTATGAAACTGTATTCGAAGATTACTCTTTTACTCATTAGTATTTTAATTCTAAGTGGGTTGAGTATCTATTTTTTGATAACTAGATCTGCGGAATTGGAATCGACTACAACTCTGCTTTTGACGGGTGGTGTTTTAGTGATTGCTGTGGTATTGTCTGTATTATCGACACGCTTGGTCCTCAACCCATTCATTAAGCTTACGAAGGCTGCTGCCGAAATATCTAAAGGGAATACCGATATAGAAATAGCTGTTGAAGGCGAGGATGAGGTAGGCGTTTTAGCCAATCAATTAAAGAATGCTACTGAGACGCTAAGTCGTAGGATCAAAGAGCAACAAGCGCTTTTTAAACGACTAGAGCTACAGAAAAATAAGATCCTGAGGCAGAAACAGCTGATGGAGCATCGTAATTTCCAGATCAAGGAATCAATCTCGTATGCTAAAAGGATACAAAGATCGCTGCTTCCAGATATCAATATGATCACTCGCTTGCTCAAAGGCGCCATGATCTTGTACCGACCTAAGGATATGGTAAGTGGAGACTTCTATTGGTTTGAGCGTGTGCGGAAAGCCGGCAATGACTACTTGATTATCGCGTGTGCCGATGCGACGGGTCATGGTGTGCCAGGAGCAATCATGTCGATCATGGGTAGCAATCAATTGACCAATATCATTTACTATCAGAATTACCTAGATCCGAAAAAAATTCTTGCACGCTTGGACAAAGCCATCAAGTTTGAACTCTACAGAGAAGAACAGAAAGACACGAAGAAAGAAGGAATGGAAATTGGTATCGTTGTCATCAATTTAGATGAATACACGATGGAGTACGCTGGTGTAGGTATTCCCCTTTACTTGTTGAGAGAGGGAGAGTTGAAAATTTACAAGCCGGTTCGAAGTATGGCTGGTGGAATGGACGGTGAGGAACGAGAAGTAGAAAATAGAATCATCAAGGAATCTATCGAAATGAAGAAAGGTGACCGGATGTATTTGGCCAGTGATGGATTTCAAGATCAATTTGGAGGTGAACGAGATAAGAAGTTTATGGTCAAACGATTCAAGGACTTAATCGTAGAATCCAAGGATGTAAATATGATTGATCAATCAGCACTCTTCGCCAAACGTTTTGATCAGTGGAAAGGGAAACGACCACAAACAGATGATGTCGTACTACTGGGTGTGGAATTTTAAGAGCCTTAGGCTTCTAAAGCAGCCTTTTCAATTTCTAGGTCGTATATCTCCAACAAAGCTTTATTGAGTGCCTCAGTGACAGGTTCTGAAAGAATAAAATCATCTGCGGGATCTTCCATATCTTTCAATTGTAACCCTTCTGCTCGAAGTGTGTTCATTGATTTAAGCAAGATTCTAGGCCAACATTGTGGACTAATATTGTCACCGCACCACTTCCTATAACTGATCGCTCTTATAGCCATATCCCTATCAGATTCTAAAAGCTACAATGGAGATATCACCATTCATACCCGATTCTCCAATCCAATCCTCAATCGTTTGATTCAGGAATTCCTGCTGGGAAACTAAGGTTCTACCTTGGATCGATTTGATCAATTCTTCAAATTTTTCGCGACTAAACTTAACTCCATCCGGATTCACCTGGTTGTAAAATCCATTTGAATACATGTAATAAGTGGCAGTCCTATCCAACGGCAGTCTTTCCGCCTTTAGTTGAGATATGCCTTCTTGCGTATCCCCTTCCACTAAGGTCAGCTCATTTCCTTTCATGATCATGAGATTTTGCTCCAAGCCTGAAAACTGAAGCGTCTGATCATTATTATTAATAATACAGACGGACGCTTTGAGATCACAGTATAATTCCTGTGACCCTGCTGCATCCAGTTCTTCTTTGAGATAGCGAATCACATCTCCACTGTGAAAGATCTTTCGGTCTTGCACCAATTCGTTCAAAATAGAATCAGCAATCAGCGTCTTCAATGAACCCACAATACCTTTCCCATCGAACTCGAGCACTGCAATGGCTGTATAGTCCTCAGTACGGAAGTTTAAGCTTGTCGTCCATATAAATTCCTCACTAAAGAAGTAACGTGTCTTAAACATCAGGAAATACTCCTTAAAAAGGCGTCCCATGTATCGCTCACTCGGAAGCATGGAAAGCTGTAGCTGTCCAGCGTATTTGATTGAAGAAATCAATCGATCGTTAATCGCATTAAGTTCACTGGTACGTTCTGCAACTCTGCGCTCAAGTTCAGTATTGCTGATTTCAAGATCTTTGACATGCTCATCACTATCCAAAGCATTCTGATAGGTCTGCATCGCACGGTCAAGCACGGCCTTCATCTCATCAAAATTCCAAGGTTTAGTGATGTACTTGAATATCCCACATCGATTGATCCCGTCTTTGATGGCTTCAATATCTGTAAAACCAGTCAATATGATTTTAACAACATCTGGAAAATCTGGAAGAATCTTTTCTAAAAACTCAGTACCTGTCATATCAGGCATTCGTTGATCTGTGATAATCACCTGTATGTCATACTCCTTGAGCATCTCGATTGCATCAAACGGCGTAACTGCAGTATAAATCTTAAAAAATCTTCTGAAGTTAGATTTGAATACTCTAAGATTGGTCTCTTCATCATCAACATAAAGAATAGCATACTTCTTAGTTTCTACTCTCTCCTGTCTTCCGATTTTGTTTATGGTTTCTTCCATATAGCTTCTGCCCTTCTTAATCTTTATCCTGCAATTCCTGCTCTGACTGTTTGGCCGGAACTGCTAGTTTTTTCGGTAGTGTAATGACGAATTCTGTCCCTTTACCAACCTCCGACTGCAGCTCTATCTTACCATTATGCTTCTCAATGATCCCATAAGTAATGGACATACCCAAACCAGTACCAACTCCAACAGCTTTGGTTGTGAAGAAAGGCTCCCAAATTCGTTGTTGCATTTCCTCGGGAATACCCATTCCATTGTCCTTCAATCTAATGACTACCACTTCTTTTTCCTCTTCAGTATAGATGGTAATCTCACCGTCTTTTCTTTCTTCAGGAATCGCCTGTATTGCATTATTAAGAATATTCATAAAGACCTGGTTAAGCTGGCCAGGGAAGCATTCAATCTGCTTCATTTTCTCATCATAATACTTAGAAACCTTAATTCTATTTTTCGTCTTGTTTTTCAACAGTGTCAAAGTGGCATCAATGTTTTCATTGATGTTCGCTGGCTTAGATTCTTCTTCATCTAGCCTTGAGAAGACTCTGAGTCCTTTGACAATCTCGATTGTACGAGTGACTCCATAATTTATATCCTTGACCAAATCATCAAGTTCATCCATCAATTCCTCGTACTCATGATCCTCCTTGAGTTCACGAATTTCTTCCAATAATTCCTTTGGATCTACTCCTTCGTCCAACTGAGCATAAGTATCCAAGATCTCCTTGATAGACTCGATAGACATCTTCAAGGAATTCATACCACTCGATATAAAGTTGATCGGATTATTGATCTCATGAGCAATACCAGCAGTTAACTGGCCAAGAGAAGCCATTTTCTCAGAATGCACCAATTGAGACTGCGTATTTTTCAACCTATCAAGTGCTTTGTTTAGATCGACTTTCGAATCCTGCTCCGCCTTTAGCAGCTCTTTCAACTTTTTCTCTGCGAGGAAAAGCTTTTCATTATCTGCCAATTGCTTGTCCGCCAAGTCTCTCACTTCTTCTTCTGAGTCTTGTACTTTCTGATAAGCAACTTTGATATCCTCTTGCGCTCGAATCAGCTGCTCATTGATGGCAATTTGTTCCTCTGTACTCTTCAGTAATTTGGATTCTGATTCTGAAAGTTTTTTGTTCTTTGTTTCCAGCTCTCGTCTGGACAAGATGAGCTGCTTGTTAACGTGCTTCTGCTTTGCAAACGATACTTTCAACTGCTGCTCCGATTTTTTTACCACTTGGAAAGCTTTGTTTGCCGTCAAATAATTGTCACTAGCCAATTTAACCATCGGCCTGAAGATGAAAAAACCTTGCATTAGCAAAACGCTGATAATCAACCCAAGTATAATTTGCTCTACAAGACTAAAGCCTGTTTTATTAGTTTGTGACTGTAGCACAAGGTGCTCAGTTACATTTTCAGCAGCTACTTGATACTTCCTGACAGTATTTAGAATTGTTTCAATCGAACCGCGGAGAGAGAGGTAATTTATATCAGAGATGCTGTTAGTAAACTCTAAGGACAATAAGTTATTCGCATTGATGCTCATCTCACTGTAGTAGTACTTGAGATCTTCCTGCAGTTGGCGGTACTCACCTGTAGGCACGGGGGCATTAATTCCAAGCTCTTCGCTACCTACAATCAGGGCATCATGCGTCTTTTCCCACTGCGGTATGATCCGCGATAATTCACTTTGAAAAATGAGGAAATTTCGCTCGCTATCTGAATACCCCATACCCACTGCAGCTTTGGTGATCTGCTGGGCATAAGCTTCTTGCCTAGCAGAATAAGCGATGATATCAGCATCTTTATTGATGTTGTCTAGCAGCGACTTTTGGAAAAAGAATATATAATACGCCGCAGCTCCAGCTACAACAAATG
>JBLHTU010000085.1:0-15045 GCA_047627515.1 Cyclobacteriaceae bacterium
GAGCCTTGAGGATCAGGAGGTAACATTAGGAGTGATAGATAAGAAAATTTCATTTGATCAATGGGAGCCCATTTTTATGGAAATATCAAAGAAGTATAGTCTAAGCGAAATACAGGCCTTGGCTAGGACTTCTGGTTTCGAACATCAAAATCACTTCATGGATAATCAATCAAATTTTATAGAAGTAATCTGGGAAGTGCTATAATATATTTTTAATCGTGTCGAAATTATAGGAATACTTCTATTTTTGCACACGCTTCGCGCACGTGGCGGAACTGGTAGACGCGCTAGGTTGAGGGCCTAGTGGCTAATTTATGGCCGTGGAGGTTCGATTCCTCTCGTGCGCACAAGGGTGAGCTTCTATTTAGCTCACCTTTTTTTTCACCTTTTTGATCTACTACTATGCTTCTAGATATCCCTTTGCTGACTCAGATATGTGAATTACCCGGGGCACCGGGTTTCGAGTCTCAAATTGCAGCCTTTGTGAAAAAAACCGTCGAACCTTATGTGGACGAGCTGACCATTGACAACATGGGCAATATTATTGCCAAGAAACAAGCTTCTGGCCATAACACGAAGAAGGTTATGCTGGCAGCACACATGGATGAGATAGGTTTCATGGTCACACATATAGATGACAAAGGGTTTGTGCGATTTCATACCTTAGGTGGCTTTGATCCAAAAACACTAACAGCTCAAAGAGTCATTATACATGGCCGTGAAGATATTATGGGTGTCATGGGTAGTAAGCCTATTCATGTGATGAGTCCAGATGAGCGAAATAAGATTGTGAAAACAACAGATTTCTTTATCGATACAGGTAGATCTGCTGAAGAACTCAAAGGGCTGATAGCGGTAGGTGATCCAATCACACGTGAAAGAGCGCTGGTCGAGATGGGTGATTGCATCAATTGTAAATCTCTGGATAATCGTATTTCAGTATATACGCTGATTGAGGTTTTGCGTCAGCTCAAGGAGATAGATATTAACATCTATGCTGTATTTACTGTGCAGGAAGAAGTGGGAATCAGAGGAGCGCAAGTAGCTGCTCATCAGATTAACCCCGATTTCGGATTGGCTATAGATACGACCATTGCTTTTGACTTGCCGGGTGCTTTGCCTCACGAGCAAGTAACGTGCCTTGGTGACGGTGCTGCTATTAAGATAATGGATGCCAGTACGATTTGTGATCCCAGGATGGTTACTTTTTTAAAACAAGTGGCTGATCAAAATGACATCAAGTGGCAACCAGAAGTTTTAACTGCAGGGGGTACCGATACAGCGGGTGTTCAGCGTACTGGAAAAAATGGGTCTATTGCCGGCGCGGTCTCTATTCCTACTAGACATTTACATCAGGTAATCGAAATGGTTCATAAAGAGGATGTATCGTCGGCTATTCTACTATTAGTAGAGGCGCTGCGGGCGATGCCAGACTATCAATGGGATAGGGTATAAGTAAACAATAAAAAAGGCCGGATATCCGGCCTTTTTTATTGTTATAATAAGTCTTAAAATTACGCAGGTCTTTGGCCCGCAGGAGGTTGCGGAGCACCTGGCTGCCCAGGGCGTCTCGCTGGAGGAGGTGTTTTCTTCACAGCCTGCATACCGTGTTTGTAGCTATGCGTGATTTTTTCAGTTTGCGATAGTAGCAAGGCTGAGAGAATAAACACCATGTGAATAATGATTTCTATTATAATCCCTTCAGCACCAGCTTTCAATTCAGCTTCTCTGTAGTTGATAAATGTTTTTAGTAGCTGCACACCTGAGATCGAGGCAAGAGATGTTGCTAGCTTAATCTTAAGCTGGCCTGCATCCAAATCCTCTAACCAAAGGGGTTTGTCTTCATGCATGTCTACGTCTATGCGACTGGTAAAGATTGAATACCCTCCGATAGTTACCATGACAGTTAGGTTCATTACCATCGATATATCGACAAGATTAAGAACACCTAGCATCATTTGATTGTCATCATATTCGATCAGGTGATGCCAGACATGGTACAGTTCCTGAAAAAACTTAACCAGGTATAAGAAAGATGCAATGATTAATCCGGTGTAAAGAGGAGCTTGTACCCACCTACTCCAGAACATAAATCCTTCAAATGCATTTTCTAAGCGACCAAAAATTCCTTTTTCTTCCATTAGGTGAGTTTGTGTTTACAGTCGAAAGATAGAAAGATTCTAAATTTTACACTAAGCAATCAGCAAACTTTAAAATGAAAAAGAGAATTTGGTGCGATGAGAGACTAACTATTACAGGTCTTATCAGCCCTATTGATTGGATTTAAGCCTAGTACAGGGTTAAAAAATGGCTATATAAACCCCAAAATGAGCATTTACATGCCTGAGAGGGCTATTCTAAGAATAAATCAAGATTCTGTTGAAAAAATGATAAATATAAGGAGTCTACCCCCCCCTTATATTCACACAATGTCAACGGAGTGACCATAAATTAGATGAGATGTAATAATTCATCTAAAATGTTAAATATATGACATTATTTTTGACATATGTTTGCAAATGAATGGGTTATAGTATCAACTTTGCTGTGAATATCGTAATTAAATAATTACTATTATGAACAAGTTAGTAACCACAATGACATTGCTTTTAACAGTTATTAGTAACGTCGCACTTTATGCAGCAGGAGATTCTATCAATGCTTCTTCTTACTTCAAAATGGTCGCAATGAATGATGCGTTTACATATCGCATGATGTATCAGGCACCACAAACTTCGAATGTAAAGATCAGTCTTTTAGACAATAAAAATAATATTGTGTACAAAGAACTACTCTCAGATACTGAAGGGTTTGTGAAGGTTTATGACTTGAGTGCCATGCAAGATGGAACGTACACATTCGTACTTGAATCTAATGGAGTTGAAAATCGTCAGACCATCCAGTTGGATGATTGGGATGCTGATGATGTAATCATCTCTTCGACTCAAGACAAGAAAGTGGCATTTCTAGGTAAAATTGAACAAGATTTTACTTTGAATATCATCGATCAGTCAGGTAAATCTGTTTACACGGAGCAATACGAAAGCGCTACCGATCTTAATCGACTTTTTAACCTGCAGCAGGTTGAAGGGGATGAAGTCTCTTTCGTACTGTCAAGAGGAAACAAGATTGTCAGACAATCAGTAGTAAAACTCTAATTTCAATTTATATAGATCAAAAAGAAAGAGGTGCTTTTAGCACCTCTTTTTGTTTTTAATAAAAGGACTTTTAGATAGTTTTGCGACCCGTTCCATTACAAAGGCCAAAGTGGCGGAATTGGTAGACGCGCACGATTCAAAATCGTGTTCCTTCGGGAGTGTGGGTTCGATTCCCACCTTTGGTACTAAAGCCCTTCATTGTGAAGGGTTTTTTTTATGTCTGAGTTATACTTAAACTCTGAATCGAGCTTCTCCAAACTCACCTAATCTATGCTAGTGATCTTTTTATGGCTACAGCCAGTAGTATATAAATTCACTTATTATCAAATTAACATATGAAAGTATTTTACTTTGTATTGATCAAAGTCTATCATATGATAGTATATTTGAATGGGGATAGTGCATAACTATTTCCCATAGCTGGTTCTTAAGAAGCGATGATTCAAAAAGTCATCGCTTTTTTTTATTCTATTCGTAATTGTTCCGCGATAACTGTATTTTTATCCTTGATCCGCTCAGCAACTTTTTTATGATTAATGATCTTCGTTCTCATTCACGCGCTACTGCTACCGCCGCATGGATGATAATCATTGCCATTGTAGTATTTTCCCTAGTCTATTTTAGAAGTCTCATTCAGCCTTTTATTCTAGCATTGGTCGTTTGGTATTTGATCAGAGGTGTGAGGAACTTACTGAGTCGGATCAAAATTAGAAATCGGAGAGTTCCCAAGTGGCTTGCAGGCATCTTAGCCATACTGCTGACGTTTGGGATCCTATGGTTTGTGATCCAGATCATCTCCTACAACGTTAACCTTATCATAGGTCAGTCTTCTCAGTATGAAAGTAATCTGGAGACTTTGCTTCAAGGAGTCAAAGACTTGACAGGTATTGACAACATAGATGCGTTCTTATCTGAACAGGCCAGTGGTCTTGATTATGATCTACAGTCGATCGCCACTGGATTCTTAAATTCTGTGAGCGCGCTGTTAGCCAATGCCGCATTAGTCATTGTGTACGTAATTTTTCTGTTGATCGAGGAGAACTTCATACCTGACAAGCTTAAAAACCTGATGATGAAGTCTACAGGTAAGGCTACACTTGCTGAAATAATCCCAAGAATCAGCAAATCTGTCAATACATACTTCACTGTCAAATTTGTAACAAGCTTGTTGACAGGTTTCCTATCCTACATTGTCTTGCTAGTAATCGGGGTCGATTTTGCCGTGCTATGGGCATTTATGATCTTCCTTTTCAACTTTATCCCATATGTAGGATCGCTAGTCGCCACGTTATTGCCTTCTTTCTTTGCCATCTTTCAGTTTGCTTCTTTACTTCCGTTTTTATGGGTCTTTATTTCCGTTGAGTTAGTTCAGATATTAGTTGGAAACTACATAGAGCCCCGTATTATGGGTAAAACGCTGAATCTGAGTCCACTGGTTGTCCTCTTATCGCTTGCCTTTTGGGGTTCAATTTGGGGGGTCGTAGGTATGATTTTGTCGGTGCCGATTATTTCGGTGATTGTGATCATTCTGTCACATTTTTCCGGCACAAAAAATATTGCGATTTTACTTTCGGAAAAGGGGACCATCAGTGGAGGCCATGGGGAGGAGCATAAATCGGATTTTTGAACCATGCGGATACTATTTGGGTTATTTTCTCGTAACTCAGATTAGATGAAAGTATTTTATTGGTTCGCTTTGTTCGTAGTCATTGTGTCGGTCGGCTGTCAGGAACAGTCCGATGGCAAGCCATCGGATGCGTTGACTTATAATCTATTCAGAGCTGGGTACGAGCCAATCCATGGGACAGTGACTTTCACAGAATCAGAGACCAAAGCCATTGCAGTTGAGATTACGCTTGAAAATACAGATGCACGCTTTGACTTTCCAGCACATTTGCATTTCGGGACGATATCCGAAGTAGGAGAGTTGGCTATTCGGTTGGAAGATGTAATAGGAGAAACAGGCCGCAGTTATACGCTGTTGGAGGACGTAAAGCTTAGCAGTGGTGAGATCTTCACGTATGATATGTTGAGTCAGTTCAACGGAAGTGTGAAAATACACCTAGCTGAGGGTCTATTTGGATATGTAGTACTCGCCTATGGTAATGTTGGAGCCAATGAAAACTACCTATCAGACGGGTTGGCCGTTTGTGTTGGTCATTAGGGTTCAATAAGTGAAAAAGCTTGCGGTTTCCCACTAAAAAGTTTCTTGGTATTCGCCCAAGTTTCACTAAAAAAATCTGAATCTCTGTAAGCGTTCAAGGCTTTTTCATTCTCCCATAATGAATGTGTATAAAAAACTTCCGGCTGCTGACTATCCCGGTAGAGTATTACAGCGTGGCAGCCCACTTGTTTCAAAATAGTAGGTTTGGCTTTCTCAAAAAGGAGCATAAACGCTTCTATATCTGTAGTGATGAATTCCATTCGTACGATTCTTACTAGCATATATTACGATTCAAAAGATATGTAAATCGGCGCATCAAATCGGATGCCTAGCAATTGAGCACCATCACCTTTATTGAGCCCAAACTGCAGCAGACCAGCACTGTTAAATAGTAGATAGCACTCTCCTGATTCTACGTCATCGTAGGCAAAATGAAAACTACGGAATGTATTCCTGCCCATCTGGACTTCATAACTTTTGCCACCATTTAGCTTAAGCATTTTA
This sequence comes from Cyclobacteriaceae bacterium, assembly GCA_047627515.1. Taxonomy (GTDB): domain Bacteria; phylum Bacteroidota; class Bacteroidia; order Cytophagales; family Cyclobacteriaceae; genus JAYPLE01. The sequence continues at coordinate 5,827 of JBLHTU010000085.1, forward strand.
TGGAAATCTTCCTGCTTGATATTTGTAATCAGGTTACCATAGGTATCCACTCGAATGACATTACCGACGATCTCACGCTTAGTAACTTTAGCCTGCCGCGGGAAAAGCTGCAGGTAAGTGGTCGTTCGCTTAGCAAGTTGATCAGCTGACTTACCCGCAAGCAATGATGCCACTACAGGTACATAAGAGGCCAAAGCGGCAAACGAGTGATAAGGAAGATCCAACTCAAAAATTTCTAGTGAGGCGGCTGGATTAATCAAGCAGAATAGTCCTGTGTCTGCACCGACAAAAATATGATCATCTATGAGGCATATCAGTGTCTTACACTTACTATGATCTGCAGCTTCGATACCTACCAGATGTATGGTGCCTGAAGGAAAATGAGGGTAGGACTGTGATAGTACGTAGGCAGCATGGCCTATATCATGGTGCTTGATCTGATGGCTGATGTCAATAATCTGCGTTTGATGGATGAGATCTTCTGGCAATGCATTCAGTAAACCGCCCTTCACTGCAGCCACGTAGTGATCTTCTAATCCGAAATCAGACATAAATGTGACAATGGCCATAGTTGCGGGCAGAATTATTGTGTTAATTTGTCTGTAAAATTATAAAAGAAATCAGAGGCATTTTTGACTTCTGTTAAAACAGCTCACATTTGTTGGAAAAAGTTATTACCCTCGAGAATATACCACTAGTTGAATTTTTAGGGGTAGGGAATCAAAATATCAAAGAAATTGCGTCTGCCTTCCCTGACAGTAAGGTTATCTCTCGTGGTAACGAAATCAAAATACAAGGAACAGGTAAGCAGATCATACGAATCAATGAGATTCTTGAAGGCCTCCTTGACCATTATCAGAAATTTGGACAACTGAGTCAAGATGAAGTCATCAATGAAATCCATCGGGATGGTACGAGTCCTTCACAGGAGATCAAAGACGAAGATATTCTTCTATTCGGAGCTCGTGGGTTTAAAATCTTTCCTCGTACAGCAAATCAGCGATCGTTGGTCGATGCGGTAAAGAAAAATGACCTAGTATTTGCTATGGGACCCGCAGGGACTGGAAAGACCTATGTTTCGGTTGCCTTGGCAGTTCGAGCGCTAAAAAGTAAAGACGTCAAAAAAATAATCATTACCAGACCCGCGGTAGAGGCTGGAGAAAATCTTGGTTTCCTACCAGGAGATCTCATTGAAAAAATAGACCCCTTTTTAAGGCCGATATACGATGCCTTGAGCGATATGATTCCAGCGGAGAAGCTTCGCTACTATCGGGAGAATAATATCATTGAGATAGCTCCGCTAGCCTATATGAGAGGCCGGACTTTAAATCATGCATATATACTGCTAGACGAGGCACAAAATACAACGCCGATGCAGATCAAGATGTTTTTGACACGTATGGGGCCGGACTCAAAAGTTATTATAACAGGTGATGGCTCTCAAGTAGATTTACCCAGAAGGCAAAAGTCAGGTTTACAGGAAGCAGTTGAAATACTGAAAGATGTGGAAGGCATTGGCTTTGTCACGCTTGATGAACAAGATGTGGTGCGCCACAAATTAGTCCGTAAGATTATCAAAGCATACCGTACAAGTGAAGAAAATGGATAATTACACAGTGAAACTGGCTGATAATGAGGCCTTGAAGAAGAAAGCTTTTGCCATTCGTGAAGAAGTCTTTGTTATAGAGCAAAAAGTCAGCAGATCAGAGGAATTTGATGAATTTGAAAGCATTTCGCGACATTTTGTGGCATTAGATGATGAGGGAAAGCCAGTAGGAGCAGCACGCTGGAGAAAAACAAAAAATGGAATCAAACTTGAACGTTTTGCTGTGAAACAAACCGGGAGAGGTCAGGGAATAGGTCAAACCTTGGTACAGCTGGTTTTAGATGATATTCGAGCGATCGAAGGAGCTGGACACTATTTATATCTTCATGCTCAACTCGATGCTGTAGGACTCTATCAGAAATTCAATTTTGAGAAAATAGGGGATATGTTTGAAGAATGTGATATCCAGCACTTCAAGATGCAACGCACTAGCTGATACCTTCGGCACTGATGTATAAACATTGGCAGTTCTCTGGCGCGTGATCGTATTTTTTAATGAAGAATCCGGCACTAGCTGGTTTCCTTAGTCGATGTAGTAAACCTAGTTTTTTTGTATTCTTTAGCTGCTTTAGACGTTCGTCTTTGACATCAAACCAACACATAGCATGATGTAAATCATTCTGATGGAGTGCAGATTCGATTAAATCAAGTAGTGTTTCGGTGTCTTCGTTTCTATGGTAGGTCGCCTCGACCGTAAGAAAGTGTAGTTCATTGTCGAAAAAAATTCGTTTCAGGTATGGCACTCGTGATAACAGATTGCGAGTAAGCCAACCTGTGAAACCCGGGTACTCCTTTATTTCCCACTTTGCAAGTGAGATGGCCGCTCCGCAAATAATTTCGCCAGCACTCTTCGTAACTATGTACTTTACCGCAGGACGCGTTTCAAAAAATGTGGACCAATCTGGCACAAAATCATGCAGGTCATATTGGCTTTGGAGTCTGGTCGACATCAAGGGTAGAAACTCATCTTGCGTCAGCTGCTCGACAATCACTTTTGGTCTTGGATTGATCCTACTTATCAGCAACGTTTCAAAACTCCCAACTCTCTGAAATCCCATGTTAAGTGCATTTTTGATAGATGGGGCATTGGTGTCGGCGATGTAAGCATAGATGCCTTTGTAAGACTGTTCGTCGGGTCTTATGTCTTCCATACTAGAGAAAGTTTCTTTCAGCATACGGCGAATGATGGAAGATTTCTTCTGTGTGCTATAGAAAGGCTGTCCTAGGCGGCTTCTCAATAATCCATGAATACTGAAATACCGGACATAGAGATAATCACTTTTCGCTTGATTCACAGTTACTTTTTGGCTAACCAGGGCAACAGTGCCAATTAACTTGTCTCGTAATTTCAGTTCAATGAATGAAGCATTTTTGATATGATTAGCCTTTGTTTCAGCATCGACTAAGCGATAGCGAAGTTGGCCAATCTGTCCCAGTATAGTTCTCTGGATCTGTGCTAGAAACTCGGGGGATAGTTGATCTAGCTTGGTGATACTTAGCGGGCCCGACTGATGTATTTTTTTATTCCTCAATTTTTCAATTCAATGTCTACTGGTTATTAAAACGGTATATATAATAATTAAGGTTATATTTATCTAGATAACCGTTTAGTATGAGGTTTAGTTGGTCGCCTTTCCCCTTATTACGCATTGCTATACTATTCATAATTGGTATTGCAATATATGATTGGAAGCCTCAATTTCCGACAATTTTTGAATGGTTCGTAGCCGGACTGATCGTTTTTGGAGTGATTGGCTTTTGGCTAAAAGAGCCTATCATGAGAGGCGCTTTCTTATTTTCACTTGTGATTATATTGGGTTACAGCAGCGCGTATTTTCAGGATCCATTAAGAGATTTCAGGCACCTTAGTCATGGTATACCGGATGGCATCAATGCTTATCAGGGCGTAGTAGTGGGGGAGGAAGTGGAGCGTGAAAATTACGATCGATACAACTTTGAAATCGATCAGGTACTGACTGATGACTCAACTTTTAAGCTAGTTGGTCAGATCTATTTGTATATATCAAAGGATACAACAAGGGGGCTTAACTATGGGGATAGGCTACTAGTTGTATCAAATTTTTCTTCGATTTCTACCTCTAGAAATCCGGAGGTATTTGATTACGGGAGGTACCTTAAAAAAGGGAAAATTTATGGGCAGTCTTTTGTAGACAGTGAGCAGATCTACCTAAAAAGTCATGAGCCACCTAATGTGGTATATGCTTACTTTCTGAAACTACGACATAAATGTCGATCGATACTCAACCGATCGGTTATTGCTAAAAGGGAGCAACAGATTGCTCAGGCTTTATTGATCGGTGTCAAAGATTATTTGACCTTGGAAGTCAAATCTGCCTATTCTGCTACGGGTGCCATGCACATACTAGCGGTTTCAGGTTTACATGTAGGAATTATCTACTTATTTCTTCTAGTCATAATCAAGCCCATAAAATCGTGGCCTTTTGGCAGAGTGATCACCTTCGGAATACTTGTTTTATGCATTTGGGGGTATGCCGCTTTGACAGGCCTTAGCCCGTCAGTGATGCGTGCTGCTTTGATGTTCACAATCGTAGCTCTTGGAGACCTGAGTGCAAAAGAAAGTAGCATTTATAATTCGTTGGGTTTATCTGCTTTGGTTTTACTGCTGTACGACTCAAACTTGCTATTTGCTGTCGGTTTTCAGTTGTCCTTTGCAGCAGTTTTTGGCATCGTCTATTTTTATCCCAAGCTGTATCGGTTAGTGAATATTGATCTGTGGATTTTTGATAAAATATGGTCTATCAGCTGCGTATCTATTGCGGCTCAGTTGAGTACTTTCCTCCTTAGTATTTACTATTTCAATCAGTTTCCCACGTACTTTCTATTGTCCAATCTCTTTGCTATTCCAGGCGCCACAATTTTACTATTGCTTGGAATCCCTTTACTGATCTCCGGCTTTGTGCTTCCCTCTGTTAGTCTTTTATTAGGTCAGGTCTTGGAGTTTGCCATATTTTGGCTGAATGAAGCGATTTTCTCGTTTGAGAAATTGCCTGGAAGCTTAGTTTCAGATCTGTACCTCCAGACAGCTGAGCTTTGGATCCTCTATCCAGTGCTGATATTAAGTTTTTTGGCAGTAGAGTATCGTTCATTTTCCTGCTTGCTTCTCACTACATTTTTCGCTTTGTGGTGGACGGGTATCACCATAAGTAGACAGGCTCGAGTTGCAAGTCAACTGAAGCTAATTGGCTATTCGGTGCCTGGTGCTACCGTATTTGATGTAGTAGAAGGTAGGGAGTCAAGTTTATTTTATCATAGCTCGACCAAACCTAATATATCGAATCTACAGTTTCAGGTTAATCCTTTTCGACGATCAGGTTCGTTGCCGACTCTAACCAGTGAGGTTGATATACTGACATCTGATCTGGAGTTGAGAAGGGTGGGGCCTTTTCAGTTCTTTTGGTGGCATGGCATAAGAATCGCTTTCTTGGATCAAAAAATAGATACTTATGCGTTTCCTGAAAATCTACAAGTAGATGTATTGATTCTGAGCAATGACGCCGTAACTGACCTGCTTCAGATTGATTCTGCGATGAACTATCGTGACCTTATTGTCAGTTCCGATTACAGTTCGAGCGTCCTTCGCCAAGTACTATTGCAATCGAAGCAATTAGAGATTCCTATCCATAGTTTGACTAAAGATGGATATTGGATGCTAGATTTGAATAAACCCCAAAAAGATGCCATTAGTAAATACGGTGATTAGTCATCAGGTTGGAACGATCACACTTAATAGACCGGAGAAAAGAAACGCTCTCTCACCCGCGTTAGTAGCGGAGCTTAAGGAAGCGTTTAGAGCCTTTGAACAGTTAGATGAAGTGAAAGTGGTTGTTCTCGCTGCAGAAGGCAAGGCCTTCTGCGCAGGAGCCGACTTAGCTTACTTGCAAGACCTACAAAGCTATTCTTCAGCCGAAAACCTTGAAGACTCGAAGTCTCTAGGTGAGTTGTTTCGGCTGATCTATAATTACCCAAAGGCAGTCATCGCTAGTGTCCAGGGTCACGCTATTGCTGGAGGGTGTGGATTGGCGAGTGTTTGCGATTTTATCCTTACAGTACCAGAGGCCAAGTTTGGTTATACAGAGGTCCGAATCGGCTTTGTGCCAGCGATTGTATCATTTTTCCTTTTGAGAAAAATTGGTGAAAGTCTGACAAGAAAATATTTATTGACCGGTGAATTATTTCAGGCGGACGAGTTTAAAGAAAGTGGTTTGATTTATCAGATCTGCGCTAACCATGATGATCTTAAGGATCAGGTCAATCAATTGGCTCGGCTGCTGATTGAAAAGAACTCAGGGGCATCGATGACTTTAACTAAGCAACTCATCAGCGAGATGTCAGGTTTATCGATTGATCATGCAATGCAAAGAGCTGCGGAAGTAAATGCTTCGGCAAGAATGACAGATGATTGCAAAAAGGGTATTGGGGCCTTTTTGTTGGGTGAAAAAATACAGTGGTAACCGATAGTCTACTTTACAATTCCTCATTTACTTTTTTTGCCATCAAAATGCTTGTAAACCAACTTTGGATCGGTAGATGACTGCATTAGAAATACTGAAGCAATACTGGGGTTATGACTCCTTTCGTGAAAAGCAGGAGGAGATTATAGACAGCGTACTTGCTGGTCGAGATACCCTTGCACTACTGCCTACAGGCGGAGGAAAGTCTGTTTGCTTTCAAATTCCTGCGCTGATGCAGAAGGGAATTTGTATCGTAGTGACACCATTGATTGCTTTGATGAGGGATCAAGTGGATCAACTTACGTCCAGAGGGATCAAGGCAATTGCGCTTTACTCTGGCATGTCTGCAAGGGAAATAGATCATGCGCTGGATAATTGCGTGTACGGTAATTATAAGTTCTTGTATGTCTCTCCAGAGCGGCTACAGTCGGAACTATTTCTTGCTCGCGCTGAGAAGATGAGTATTACTTTACTAGCCATTGACGAAGCACATTGTATTTCACAATGGGGCTTTGATTTTAGGCCTCCTTATCTGCAGATCGCAAAGTTTAGAACAGAATTGCAAATCGATAAGATCATCGCTGTCACAGCAACGGCTACCTCAAGAGTTCAAAAAGAGATTATCGAAAAACTTGAGATGACCGACCCTATGATCGTTTCAAAAAGTTTTGCGAGAGCAAACCTTTCTTATTCGGTTTTTAATACGGAGAAAAAGGAAGAGAAGCTGATTCAAATACTGCGGAATGTACCGGGTAGTAGCATCGTATATGTCAGGAGTCGAAAGGCTACCAAAATCTTGACTAGCTACCTGATGCAGCATCAAATCAATGCGGATTTTTACCATGCAGGTCTTAACATGAGTCAACGAATCCAGAGGCAACAGCGGTGGGTACAGAATCATACACGTGTGATAATATCTACCAATGCCTTTGGGATGGGGATTGACAAGCCTGACGTACGGACTGTCATACACATGGATTTACCTGACTCTATGGAAGCTTATTATCAAGAAGCAGGGAGAGCAGGTCGAGACGAAAAGAAAGCCTTTGCCATACTACTATATCAGCCCAATGACTTGGTATCACTGAAAGAAAGAACTTTGGCCACTTCCCCTGATCTAGAGCTCATCAAGCGGGTGTATCAAGCCTTGGCTAATCGATATAAACTGGCGATAGGTAGCGGTGCTAACACTAAGCATCCATTTGATTATCAGGAGTTTACCTCAACATTTAATCTACCAAGTTTTGAAACATATTACGCGTTGAAAAAACTGGAAAATGAAGGTATGATTGAGATCAATGAAGGTTTTCAGGCGCAGTCAAAGTTATTTATGCTGCTAGACCATCAGGCTTTGTATGATTATCAGATTCAACATGCTACATTAGATCCTTTGGTCAAAGCGATCATGCGTCTCTATGGCGGCGAGATCTTTACTGACTACGTTGTGATACAAGAAAATGAAGTAGCTCGCTATCTAAAAACAGGCAAAGGGCAAGTCATCAAATGGCTAGAAATCCTAGATCATCAGAATGTATTGGAGTATCAGAAGGCTACGCTGAAATCGCAGCTGACATTTGTTATGCCTAGACAAGATACTGCGCGTATGCCGATAGATCGTGAGCAGTTGAAGGAGAGGCTCGCTATAGAGCTGGAGAAAGGTGAGACTATGGTACAATATGCCACCAGTGATTCAAAATGCAGAAGTCGTATGCTGCAGACGTATTTTGGTGAGGAAACTGATGAAAATTGTGGTGTGTGTGACTACTGCTTACATCAAAAGAAGCTTAGTCTCAAGGTTCCTGAATCCGTGGTTCTGGATGCAATTTCAGAAAAGAGTATCTCTGTTGAGAAACTGATAGCTACAATCGGCTGTAGTGAGGATGAATTATTGCCCACGATTCAGCAATTAGTTGAAAAAGGGAAACTTAAATTGATCAATGAAAATAGGGTCGAAAAATTGTAGCCATCTAAGACAAGAGACCTGCAATTTGTCATATACACTGACTGATATACAAAAAAAGGCGCTCGTTGGAGCGCCTTGTAATATTATAAAGAGATTAACTATTAATCTTCCAGCGCAGCAACGCCAGGAAGAGTTTTCCCTTCCATGTACTCAAGTAGAGCACCTCCACCTGTAGAGACATAAGATACTTGATCACCATATCCTAGGTTGTTGACGGCCGCAGCACTATCTCCACCACCGATCAATGAAAACCCACCATTTTCAGTGGCTTTCACCACCGCTTGAGCAATGGCATTTGTTCCTTTGGAGAAATTCATCATTTCAAATACTCCCATTGGTCCGTTCCACAAAATTGTCTTTGAACTGGCAACTATTTCAGAGAAGACAGCAATTGACTCAGGTCCTAAGTCTAGACCCATCCAGCCATCTTCGATACTGTAGTTGTCTGATATTTTTTGGTTTGCTTCGTTACTGAAATCATCAGCAATTATTGAATCCTTAGGTAACTGCAAATTCACACCTTTCTCTTTCGCTTTTTTGATAAGAGATTTTGCAAGTTCAACTTTATCATCTTCGACAAGACTGTTTCCAATCTTACCGCCCATAGCTTTGAAAAAAGTATAAGACATACCTCCGCCGATAAGCAGATTGTCAACTTTATCAAGCAGCTGCTCGATGATTTGAATTTTATCTGAAATCTTAGCACCACCCATGATTGCTGTGAATGGTTTTTCAGCTTTGTCTAGCACTTTCTTAGCATTTTCTAATTCAGCGCGCATTACATAGCCAGAGCATTTGTCGCTAAATGACTTTGCTACAATGGTTGTGCTGGCATGTGCTCTATGTGCTGTGCCAAAGGCATCATTTACGTAGATATCTCCAAGTTTTGCAAGCTTCGCAGCAAAGGCTTCATCGCCCTCGGTCTCCTCTTTGTAAAACCTGACGTTTTCAAGTAGTAGTACTTCACCACTTCCTATAGTATTGCTGAGTTCGAGTGCTTCTTCACCGATACAATCATCAGCGAACCTTACGTCTACACCCAACTTCGACGATAAGTTTGGCAGTATATGTCTTAGCGAAAATCTATTTTCTGGCCCTGTCTTAGGGCGCCCAAGATGACTCATGAGTACCACGGATCCACCTTCCTGTGTGATCTT